>JAYWAB010000193.1:0-22648 GCA_043782835.1 Aestuariivirga sp. | reverse complement strand
TTCATTGATGATCTGGGCGCCGACAGCTTGGACACGGTCGAATTGGTCATGGCTTTCGAAGAAGAGTTTGGCATTGAAATCCCCGATGATGCGGCTGAAACGATTCAAACCGTGGGCGATGCTGTGAAGTTCATCGAAAAGGCCAAGAAGGCTTAAAGCCCCTTGGGATTGATTTTAGCGCGGGGTCAGGGCAGCCTGTTACCCCGCGTTTTCATGTGCGGATAAAGAAAGAGGAATTCACAATGCGGCGCGTCGTCATCACAGGATTGGGCATGGTTTCGCCGCTGGGCGCCAATGTCGAGACCACTTGGAAGAACATTCTCGCAGGCGAATCGGGGGCTGGCCCCATCACCAAATTTGATGCTTCCGATCTTTCCACCCGTATCGCATTTGAAGTGAAGCGCGGCGACGGCAGCAACGGAACGTTGAATATGGACCAATGGGTCGATGCCAAAGACCAGCGTCGATTTGATGATTTTATCCAATACGCTTTGATCGCCGCCAAACAGGCGATTGCCGATTCCAAATACCAAGCCAAAACGGCCGACCAGCAATATCGTTCAGGCGTGATGGTGGGCTCTGGCATTGGCGGCCTGCCTTCGATCTATGACACATCGATCTTGCTCAAGGAAAAAGGCCCACGCCGTATCAGTCCCTTCTTCATTCCCGGCTCGTTGATCAATCTTGCCTCAGGCCTGATCTCAATTAACACAGGCTTCAAAGGACCAAACAGTGCCGTGGTGACAGCCTGTTCCACCGGATCTCATGCCATCGGCGATGCCGCCCGCATTATTATGATGGATGATGCCGATGTGATGATTGCCGGCGGTGCGGAAGCCTGTATCAGCCGTTTGGGGATCGCCGGGTTCATCGCCTGCAAAGCCCTTTCGCACAATTTCAACGACACACCGCAAAAAGCCTCGCGCCCCTATGATAAAGACCGCGATGGCTTCGTGATGGGCGAGGGTGCCGGCATTGTGGTTCTGGAATCACTCGAACATGCCAAGGCCCGTGGTGCCCATATTTATGCCGAAGTTATAGGCTATGGTATGTCGGGCGATGCCTATCATGTAACCGCTCCCTCGGAAGATGGTGACGGCGCTTTCCGCTGTATGCAGATGGCCTTGCGCCGCGCAAAAATAGGCCCAGATGAGATTGACTATGTAAACGCCCATGGCACATCAACGCCGTTGGGCGATGAGATTGAATTGAAAGCAGTTGAGCGTTTGCTCGGCAACAATGCGCCAAATCTATCGATGTCGTCGACGAAATCCGCCATCGGCCATCTTCTTGGCGCTGCTGGCGCGGTCGAAGCCATCTTCTCTGTGCTGGCCATTCGCGATAATATTTGCCCGCCGACTTTGAACCTCGACAATCCGTCGGTTGAAACAACCATTGACTTGGTGCCAAAACTGGCAAAGAAAAAGCCGATCAACACAGTTCTGTCGAATTCTTTTGGTTTTGGTGGTACGAATGCATCTCTCATCATGCGCCGTTTGGAGGCATGATCATTCCGGCAGTGGCTGCCAAACGGATTTGATGAAAGGGTGAACCAGGCGTGAGCGATAACGAGCCGATAACCCGCGTATCAGAACCGGAGAGTCCGCGCTATCGCCGCCCGATCCTCTTGCGCCTGCTCGGCAAATGGTTGTTGTGGCTCATCGTCTTGGGCCTCGTCTTTGGCGGCGGGCTGGGTTGGTCATGGTTGAATTTCACTGCACCTGGCCCACTTACAACCACCAAGATCGTTCAACTTCCAAAAACACTTGATCGCGGCCAGATCGCGGTGGCGTTGCAGGAACAGGGTGTCATCAGTGACGCCAGAATTTTCTCTGGCGCAGCGGCCCTTAATGAATTGCGCCACGCAAGGCTGAAACCCGGCGAATATGAATTTCCTGCGGGCGCCTCAATGGCCGATGTTTTATCGATGCTCACGGCGGGGCGCTATATGACGTATAAAGTCACGGTTCCCGAAGGCTGGACATCGCAGATGGTCGTCAATCGTTTGATGGAACACGAAGAGATGGACGGCGCCATTGCCAAAGTTCCTGATGAAGGCACTTTGCTGCCGGAAACCTATGTCGTCACGCGCGGTTATCCGCGCGACAAGCTTCTAATTGAGATGGCCGCTGCGCAAACGAAAATGTTGGATCAGGAATGGACACGCCTGCAACCTGATAGCCCGGTCAAATCCAAGCAGGATTTAGTCACACTGGCCTCCATCGTTGAAAAAGAAACGGGCGTTGCCGAGGAGCGGCCCAAAGTTGCCGCCGTCTTCATTAACCGCCTCAACGCCAAGATGCGTCTGCAATCAGACCCCACGATCATCTATGGTCTCGTTGGCAGCAAGGGCAAGCTTGACCATCCATTGACACGTGATGAGTTGGACCAGCCCAACCCCTACAACACCTACCAGATTGATGGCTTGCCACCGGGCCCCATCGCCAACCCAGGCAAAGCGGCAATTGAAGCCGTGCTCAGCCCCGCCAAGAATAACTTTCTCTATTTTGTCGCCAATGGTACGGGCGGCCATGCTTTTGCCACCACACTGGAAGAGCACAATGCCAATGTCAAAAAGTGGCGTGCGATCAATGGCGAGACCGATCCAACGGCGGCTGTCGCACCAAAACCCGCCGCACCGCAAGTGGCAGCCCCGCTGACGGCAAAACCAACAGTCACCCCCGCAGCGGATCCGCCAGCGACCGCGGCGACAACCGCTGATCCGAAACCCGGAACAACGGTGATTATCAATGGCAAAAAAGTTCCCATTCCCGTCTTGAAGAAGCCAAAACCATAATGACACTTTCTTCGATGACGGGCTTTGCCCGCGCCAGTGCCGGCCACGCACCTTTGACCTGGGCATGGGAATTGAAAAGTGTGAATGGCAAAGCGCTGGATGTACGTTTGCGTCTGCCAGCAGGCTTTGATGCACTTGATATTCCGGCACGTCAGTTGATCAGCCAGAACTTCAAACGCGGCAATGTGCAGATCAACTTCGCGGTGCAAGGCGGCGATGAGGCCGAACGCATCACCATCAATCACGAAGTGTTGGAACAATATTTGGCTTTGGCCGAAACCTTGCGTAAGCGTGTCGGCGGGCCTGCACCGCAGGTGGAAAATCTCATCGCCTTACGCGGCGTTGTGGAAATGAAAAGCCACACATTGGACGAAGCAGAACGCGCGAGCCTGGAAAAGCAAATGCTGGCGACGTTGGAAGAAGCCGTCGTCGCTTTGGCCCACAACCGCAAACAAGAAGGCACGGAATTAAGCGCCCTCATTAAAGCGCAAATCGATCAGATCGAAGCTTTACACAAAGCCGCCTCCGAAAACCCGGCCCGCCAGCCCGAAGCCATCAAACAGCGCCTGAAAGACCAAGTTGCCCAACTGATGGGGGTTCATGCATTCGACGAAGCCCGCCTGCATCAGGAAGCCATCGTTATGGCCACCAAGGCTGATGTGCGTGAAGAGTTGGACAGGCTGGCCATGCACATCAAAGCGGCGCGGGCATTGTTGAAATCGCCAGAACCCGTGGGCCGTAAATTTGATTTTCTGGCACAGGAATTCAACCGCGAGGCCAACACGCTCTGTTCCAAAGCCAATGACGCAAGTCTAACAGCCATCGGCCTTGATCTCAAAACCGTGATCGATCAAATGCGCGAGCAGGTGCAAAACATTGAGTAAGAAATCGCCCATCAAAGTAGCCCGCCGGGGCTTGATGTTTGTCATGTCTTCTCCCTCGGGTGCAGGCAAAACCACGCTCTCGCGCAGACTGCTCGATGCTGAAAAGAACATCACCATGTCGATCTCCGTCACCACGCGAAAGCCACGGCCTGGTGAAGTGGATGGAGAGGACTATCATTTCCTCACCAAAGAGCGCTTTGACCACATGGTGGCGCGCAAGGACCTGCTGGAATGGGCGACCGTCTTCGGCAATTCCTATGGCACGCCCAAGGCCCCGGTCGAGGCCGCACTGGCCGCAGGCCGCGATGTATTGTTTGATATTGATTGGCAAGGCACCCAACAATTGGCGCAAGCCATGGAAGATGATTTGGTGCGGGTTTTTATTTTACCACCCGATGCCGATACGCTGCGTACCAGATTGATCAGCCGCAATCAGGATTCATCCGCCGTCGTCGCCAAACGCATGGCCGAAGCCCCACGCGAAATCAGTCACTGGGCCGAATATGATTATGTCATTATCAACGAAGATTTTGACGTCGCCCACGAAGAAGTGCTGGCCATCCTCAAAGCCGAAAGACTGAAGCGCAAGAGACAGGTGGGCTTGACGGATTTTGTAAGGAAGATGACGGCCAAGCTTTAGCTGTTGAGTTTCAAAGCCAGCCGCCCAAACTCCGCCACGCTCAATTCCTCCGCCCTCGCCGTGGGCGCAATGCCCAGGGGCTCCAACACGTCTTCCGGCTTCTCGAATACGGTCTTCAAACTCTGGCGCAACATCTTGCGGCGTTGTCCAAATCCTGCTGCGGTGACGCGTTCAAGCGCTTTTAAATCACATGCTGGTTCGCACAGCAGACGCGGCACGAGCTGCACGATGCTGGAGGTGATCTTGGGCGGTGGCGTGAAGGCGCTGCGGTTGACATCAAACAGCCGCTTGGCCTCGCAGCGCCACTGGCTGATGACCGATAGCCGCCCATAGTGCTCGCTGCCCGGGGGGGCCACGATGCGCAAAGCAACTTCCTTTTGAAACATCAATGTGAGCGATGAGAACCACGGCGGCCATGGCTCAACTGAAAGCCAGCCGATCAGCAACGGCGTGGCCACATTATAGGGCAGGTTAGCCACGATCTTGGCCGGGACCTTAACAACTTTGAGCCAATCTACTTCCAACGCGTCGCCATGAATGACGTGCAGCCGCCCCGGATAATGTGCAGCGATTTCCGCCAGTGCCGGAAGTGCCCGAGCGTCGCGCTCCACCGCCACAACTTTCGCCGCACCTTCAGCCAACAATGCCCGCGTTAAACCACCAGGGCCCGGGCCGATCTCAACAATGGTGCCTGCCAGTGGTGCAGCCGCGCGCGCAATGCGCCGCGTGAGATTAAGATCATAGAGAAAGTTCTGTCCGAGCGCTTTTTTGGCGGCGAGGCCATGCGCCTCGATCACTTCACGCAGCGGCGGCAACCCGTCGTCGCTCATCGCGCCACAGCCATCTCAGCCGCAAGACTCAAAGCCGCAATCAAACTGTCAGGCCGCGCCGTGCCCTTGCCCGCCAAATCCAAAGCCGTGCCATGGTCTGGCGAGGTTCGAATAAAAGGCAGACCCAAAGTCACGTTCACCCCACCGTGAAAATCCAGCGTCTTGGCGGGGATCAGAGCTTGGTCGTGATACATGCAGAGAATAGCATCATACTGTGCCCGCGCTTCGGTATGAAACGCTGTATCCGCAGGCATCGGCCCCATCACTTTGAGACCCTGCGCTTGCAGCGCCTTGATTGCCGGCGCAATGATCAATCGGTCTTCATCACCCATGGCCCCATTCTCACCCGCATGGGGATTAAGCCCTGTCACGGCCAGACGCGGATTTGCAACGCCGAAATAACGCTTCAATGCCTTTTGTACCACCAGCGCCTGTATGATGATCGCTTCTGTCGTCAAAGCGGTGGGCACATCTTTCAGCGGAATGTGCACAGTCACCGGAACCGCCCGCAAATCCTTGGCCACCAGCATCATCACATCTTGCGCCGCGTGCCCGCGCGCCCGGGCCAAGACGGCCAGGAAATCCGTATGGCCGCGATGCTTGAATCCCACACTGTAAAGAGCATCTTTATGAATGGGGTTCGTTACCAATGCGCTGGTTAAACCCGATAAGCAGAACTCCACTGCTGCCGTGATGATATCAATCACCGTCTGCGAATTGCGTGTATCAATCCACGCCGGCCGCGAAGGTTTTGGATACTGAACATGCATGATCGGCAAAGCACGCTCAAAATACTTTTCAGTTTCTTCCGGGGCGGCAATGGCATGAATAGGAATGCTGAGGCCAGCAGCTTGCATCCGCGCAACAAAATCATTCGCATCACCGATCAGAAAGAACGCTTTGTCGGATTGGAAGCGCAATGCAGCCCAGGCTTTGGCAGTTATCTCTGGCGCGATACTGGCGGGCTCACCACAGGTGAGGATGAGAGGCACCCGGTTCATGGCGCATAGCTCGGGTCTTTAAATTCAATGATCGCCGATTTGCGCATCAAAGCCGAATATTTGGTACCAACAGCATCATACTTCTCATTGCGCGCCATGACCTCAATCTGCTGCCGCGTTGGATATTGCACATTGATCTTCGGGGGAACGATCATGCGACTGCCGCAATAGACCAGCAGTTGAATGCCTTTGGGATAGCGCATCGGACCAATGGCGCGGCCCACGCCATTCGCCTCAATCTGTGTTTTCATCGCTGGCGGGAGTTTACGGCCATCGGCCTCAATCTTGCGGCCCATCTGCACATTGAAAATACCAGCCGTTGCGCCAGTGAGACCCGTGCATGATTTAATTTTCTGCGCAACTTGCCCCGCCTCAATAGCACGTGATTGCAAAAGCTGCGGATCGTTCCCATCAACAGGGAAATTGATTTCCTGAAGTGCAATCACCTTGACAGGCTGACGGCGAGGATCACTCGCCAGCTTGGCAACCTTGCCCGAAATATCGGCCTTAATCGCCGCAAATTTCTTGTCCACGTCTGCCTGATCAACTGCAACTTTTTCATGGAACTTCACTTGCAAGAGACGGCTGAAGGCCATTTGCGCCTGCACAAATTGCCGAAATCCTGAAACCGAAAGCCCCGCTGCCGATAGTTTGCCCTTGAGGCCTGCGTCATCAGTCTGCATGCCCTTTGCAAGATTTGACATTTGCTCATCAACTTCTTTTTCAGTGGGGTCAATGTGCCCAAGCCTTGCCTCATCAATGGCCACGATGTCGTCAATCAAACCATTTGCCACAGCCTTGCGCCCCAAGCGCGCCGGGTTTCTCTCTCCGCGGAACTGTAAAAGTTTGATGCGCTGGTCAACATCAAATGCCGTGATCGGATGATCATTGACAGTCGCAATCAAAGCTTCCTGGGCCTGCGCATGGGGACCAGAACAGCTCAGCGCCAAAAGCACAAGTGACGATTTGAAAAAGCGTGTCATGTCAGAAATTCGCAGCAAACCCGGCCTTGCCCAGCGTGGCAAATTCAACCGACATCATCACCTGGTCTGCCTTGGCGTGAGAGACTGAATCTTCCGTGCCCGTATAGCTCAGCTTGAAATTCATACACTGACAATCAAATTCAACACCCAAAGTCTTTTGCGTCATCACATCAGCCATAAAATCATAAGTCAAACCACCAAACAAGCTCCAGCCTTTGGACAAAGCCACGCGCGCATTGCTTGAAACCCAATGTTGCCGCGTCGTCAGGCCGTAGGCGGGTTCGGCGGCAAAATCGAGATAACTCACACTAGCAGATAACGTGTCCAAACTAAGACTAGCCACGGCCTCTTGGCGGTTGATGGCAGAGAAATCGTCTTTCACCCGCGTTTCATAAGACAGGCTCAGTTCTTTCCAAGGCTGGAAGATGATGGCACCAACAAGATCAGATTCGTTATCCGCCAAGCCCGATCCGTTCACAAAGCTATTCTGTCCGGCAAGATGGATGGACTGGCCAGCGCTGGCGCGGATAAACCCACCATTGTTGCCGATCAACGAATAGGTCAGCCCAATATCAGCATGTGTGCCGCCTTCATAGCGATCCAGACCGGTGAATCTGTCGGCCAGGAACAAGCTGCTGTGGTCATAGTTCAAAGTGATGGAATCTTCATTTCCAAAAGCATTGGTCGCCCCCTCATTGGCCGAAGCGACAACTTGGAAAACAGGCGAAATGATGCTCTGCCCAAAGGGCAACTGGGCCACAAAGGGATAGCGCGCGTCAATGCCCACTTCGGGCAAAACGCGCGTCACAGTCGTGGAAGTGAAACCCGTGCTGGAAGAGACATCCGGCACATTTTGCGTAACCAGAATGTCGCTCCGCATATTTGCAAAGGGTGTGAACACTGTGCCAGCGTCGCTGTAAAACGGACGGTGCCAATTCATCTGCGTCGTTGCCCGCGTCTGGTCTGTGCCTTGGTTCACGGTAGTAAACGGCGTCACAGTTGTGTCGCGGTGCAGGGAATAGGCGTTCCAACTGAAATCAAATTGCCCACCGATGGGCGTCTCGCGATTGACCATCTCACCTTGAACATAGGGCATGGCATAGGGCATCGCGTCGGCATTTACGGCTGTTGAGAGCGAACCAAAATTTAGAACTTGGGCTGAAATATAGGTTTGGTCCCAAAGCCCGGTTGCGTAAACATCATTGGTTGCGATGGCCCGGCCATCATAGCTATAGCTGCTGAGAAAACTGCGATCGGTGGCAAAGGTGCCGTCCCACCCATAGGTCCAGTCTTGGCCGGCGTTGAATCGCCCTGTGGTCTCCAAAGCCCCGCGCCAAGCGCCATTTTCGGGAGCTGGCAAATCATGAAATTGATGAACGCCGATGCCGCGGATATTATAGCTGCCATTCTCCAAAGCCTGCCGCCACTCCACATCAGCAATGGGCCCCTGATAAGTTGTCCATACCGGGCGGAAGGTGAGATCTGATGAATGCGTCAGCGCCCAGAAATAGGGTGTGACGAGCCCAACACCAAAATCAGCGCCCGTCTTGATATCAGGTGTGAGGAATCCGCTGCGCCGTGTCACCGATGGGTCAGGCAAGGCGAGATAGGGCAGGGCGACAACGGTCGTGCCATTGATTTTCAAACGCGGATTCACATGATAAAGATTATGCGTTTTGAGATCATGGGTGGTCATGTCCGTATCAACTTCCCACAACGGATGCCCGCTTCGGGTTTGGCAATCCTTGCAAGCCGTATACGTCGCCTTTTCAAAGATGGTGATATTGCCATCCACCCGGCGCACAAACTCCGCCGTAATTGTCACATCATTGGTGAGCAGCGCTTCCACATGGCGCGCAAAACCTTGCTTGAACTTATTCTTGAGATCAAGCGTATCAGCAATCAATACATTGCCATTGGGCTCGCGCAATATCACAGAGCCATTGGCGTCAAAAGCCCTAGTCTTCTGATTGTAACTGACCATGCTGGCAGTGAGCGTATAGGGGCCATAAGTCAGCACCACCAAGCCAGTCGCCGTCGCAAGGCTGCTGCGCGGATCATAGACAATACGCGCCGCGTCAACATTCACTTTGGTTCCGGCAGGAAGCTCGGCAACAACGGGCGCAACAAAAGGCTTGTTCACGATGGCCTCAGCCGAGGGGGCCAAAATCACCAGGCACAGTGCTGAAGCGGTGGCAAAAAGGCGATGGCGGAAGCGTAAGCTTCCACCTTCCAAGCTGCGCAGATGACACTCTGCTTGGTTCCGCACCCTTCCCCACCTCACAAATCGTTACATAGCTTTAGCTTTATTCACGTTTTTAGCAAAGACTTAACTGGCAAACGCCGTGATTTGGTTGCTGTGAC
The DNA here is from genome assembly GCA_043782835.1 of Aestuariivirga sp. Classification (GTDB taxonomy): domain Bacteria; phylum Pseudomonadota; class Alphaproteobacteria; order Rhizobiales; family Aestuariivirgaceae; genus Aestuariivirga. Next base: position 13,149 of record JAYWAB010000193.1, on the reverse strand, counting down.
GAGGGCGGCCCTATAGTTTGCCAAAAAACGGATGGATTCGATGAAAATAAACTTTATTGCCAAAGCGCCTGTGGGTGCAAAATTTCTCGTCTGCGTTTTAGGCGAGGGTGCAGCCCTGACGCCCGCTGCCGAAGCGCTCGACAAAGCCAATGGTGGGCGACTCACCGCTGCGATGAAGGCCAGTAAATTCACCGGCAAACGCGACCAGGTGGCTGATATTTTGGCCCCATCAAAATCCTGCGATCGGGTTATACTTATCGGCGCAGGCGATCTGGCCAAACTCACCTTGCGCGAATGGGAATTGGCAGGCGGCACCATCGCCGGGCAATTGCTGTCTGCCAAGGCAGCAGAAGCCACCATCGAAATCAGCAGTCCCAGCAACGAAAATGCAGCCTCTGTCGCTTCCGGTGCAAAGCTGCGCAACTATCATTTCAACACCTACAAATCCAAAAAGCCGGAAAATGCGGTCGTATTGGAAGCCCTCACAATTGTGGCACCCAATCCCGCCAAAGCCAGGGCGGCATTTGAAAGCCTGTCAGCCATTGCCGAAGGCGTGCACTTGGCCCGAAACCTCGTCAACGAACCAGCCAACGTTCTCTATCCAGAAGAATTTGCCAACCGCGCCAAAGCTCTTGTGAAGGCGGGCGTGAAGATTGAAATCCTCAACCCAGCCCAAATGAAAAAACTGGGCATGGGCGCCCTCTTGGGCGTCTCCCAAGGCTCGCCATTTGAACCACGTCTCGTGATCATGCGGTGGAGCGGCGGGCCTAAGGGTGAAGCGCCTCTGGCCTTTGTCGGCAAGGGTGTCACTTTTGATACCGGCGGCGTTTCAATCAAGCCCGCCGCTGGCATGGAAGATATGAAGGGCGATATGGGCGGCGCTGCCGCTGTCACCGGTCTGATGCTGGCCTTGGCCAAGCGCAATGCCAAATGCAATGTTGTCGGCGCCATTGGCCTTGTGGAAAACGCCATCGACGGCAAGGCCCAAAGGCCGGGCGATGTGGTAAAATCCATGTCCGGCCAAACCATCGCCGTCTTGAACACCGATGCCGAAGGCCGCCTGATCTTGGCCGATGTCCTCTGGTATGTGCAGGACAGGTTCAAGCCGAAGTTCATGGTCAACTTGGCCACACTCACCGGGGCCATTTTAGTGGCCCTCGGCAAGGAACATGCGGGCTTGTTTTCCAACAACGACCAACTCTCCGAGCGCTTAACCGCAGCTGGCCTAGAAACAGGCGAGAAGCTCTGGCGCATGCCGCTTTCCGCAGAATCAGACAAGCTGATCGACAGCGACATTGCCGACATGAAAAACATCGGCGGCCGTTTTGGCGGCTCCATCACTGCGGCACAATTCCTCCAGCGCTTTGTCAACAAAGTACCCTGGGCGCATTTGGATATTGCCGGAACAGCGATGGACTCAACCAAGAATGCCATCAACCAAAGCTGGGCTTCGGGCTGGGGCGTGCGCCTGCTCAACCGCTTGGTGGCAGACCACTACGAGAAATAATGGCCGAAGTTTTCTTCTATCACCTGACGGCACAACCGCTGAAAACTGTCTTGCCGCAACTTGTGGCCAAGGGAATGGAACGCGCACTTCGCATGGTTGTTGAAACATCTGTGACAGATAATCTTGCATCGCTGTCAGAAATGCTCTGGGCGGCAGAAGATCTATCCTTTATCGCCCATGGTTTGGGCGAAGATGACGCGACCCAGCAACCGCTCTGGCTCTGCGCTGGTCCCGAAAATCCCAATGCAGCGACCGTGCGCTTCTACTTGGACGGTGCCATGCCGCAATCGCTCGAAGGCCTGATGCGCGCCGTCATCATGTTTCAAGGTGAAGATGAGCAGGCGCTGATAAGTGCCAGAAATGAATGGAAAAAACGGAAAACTGAAGGCTATGCCATAAGTTATTGGAAACAAGATGAAGGCGGCAAGTGGCAGAACTTGGCGTGAGTTCAGCCAAGTTTCCGCGCCACATCAACAACGCCGCGCAAATCTTTCACTTCAAAATAGCGCGCCGTGTCCTTGGCCACCTCTTCATGTTCATGGTCCCAGGTTATCGCAAACGGCACATAGCACCCAAAACCACCCGCATGAATCATCGGCAACACATCTGATTTGATCGAATTGCCCGCCATCAACGTGCGGCCAACAGCGCCGTTGTAGCGCTTGCAAATTTTCTCATAGGTCGCGGGTTTCTTGTCCGAGACAATTTCCACGCCTTCAAAATAATGCGCCAGACCAGAAGCCAGAACCTTGCGCTCCTGATGGTGCAGATCACCCTTGGTGATCAGCAGCAGCTTGAATTCACCATGCAAGGCTTTCAGTGTTTCCTCAACATGCGGCAGAAGCTCAATCTCATGGTCCAACATATCGCGGCCCATCGCGATCAGCTTTGAAATCATTTCCGCTTCAACCTTGCCGCCGCTCACCGCAATTGCCGTCTCAATCATCGACAGTGTGAAACTTTTCACACCAAAGCCGTAGAGCTTGATGTTGTGCTTCTCCATGTCCATGAGCTGCCGTGTGGCCTCGTCTGCGGGCATGTAGCGGCGAAGTAACTTGCCGAATTCCTGCTCGGTGCGTTCGAAGTGAATGAGATTGTGCCACAGCGTATCATCCGCATCGAACGCAACAAGATCAAGCCCGCTCACAGCCGCGCCTCAATGGCATCCCAGATCAATGCCGCAATATCCGCCCCGCCAAATCGCTTCACTTGCCGGATCCCAGTGGGCGAAGTCACATTGATTTCTGTCATCACGTCACCTATCACATCAATGCCCGTGAAGATCAGCCCGCGCTTCTTCAGCTCCGGCCCGATGGCTTCACAAATCTCATGCTCGCGCTTGGTCAGTGTCGTCGGCTCCGCCCGCCCACCCACGTGCATGTTGGAGCGGTTGTCATGCTCTGCTGGAACGCGGTTGATGGCCCCCGCCACCTTGCCGTCTACCAAGATGATGCGTTTGTCGCCCTTGCGCACCGCAGGCACATATTTTTGCGCGATCAAAGGCTCTTTGAATGTTGTAGCCAGCATTTCCATAAGTGACGAGAAATTCTGGTCGCCCTTGGCGGTGCGGAACACACCGATCCCGCCATTTCCATAGAGTGGCTTCAAGATGATGTCGCCATGGTGCTGGCGGAATTTTTCGATCTCGCCCATGTCCCGCGTGATCAAGGTCTCTGGCATGAAATCTTTGAACTTCAGGATGAACAATTTTTCCGGCGCGTTGCGCACTTCGCTGGGGTCGTTCACCACCAAGGTCTTGGGGTGGATCAAATCGAGAAGATGTGTGGCCGTAATATAGCCCATGTCAAAAGGCGGGTCTTGGCGCATGTGCAAAACTTGCTGGGTAGAAAGATCAATGCGCCTGGCCTCACCCAACTGAAAGTGATCGCCCGCAACGTCCTTCACTTTGACATCATGTCCGAGGCCCGAAACCACGCCATGTTCATAGGCCAGTGTTTTCGTTTGATAGTAAAACAGTGAATGCCCGCGCCGTTGCGCTTCCAACATCAAAGCGAAAGTGCTGTCGCCCTCGATATTGAACAGTTCAATGGGATCGCATTGCACGGCAACTTTCAGGCTCATTCAATAGGCTCCATCAAAAGCATTCTCGATATGTTTGGGCAGGAGGACGGAGTTAACCGCCACAATGTCGAATCGGCAAGTGCCGCCGTTGGCAATGCTGTCCTGCGCCATCCAGTGGGAGGCCGCCGCAGCAATCCGCCGCGCCTGATAGTCAGTGACGGCAATAATCGCCTCGTCATGAGTTGCTCGCGCTTTGACTTCGATGAAGGCGGTGACATCACGCTTGCGCATCACCAAATCAACTTCGCCAGCAGGCGAGCGATAACGCCGCGCCAGAAGCTTGTATCCCTTAGCGCGCAGATAGGCGAGCACTACGATCTCGGCAAGGCGGCCCTTGGCTTCGGCCTGCTGGCGATCACGCGCCATCAGTCGTATGTTCCGGCGGCTTTGCGCTTCAAAATACGCGAATAGATTTCATCCTTGGAAAGCCCGAAAGCCTTGGACACCAGCGCTGCCGCCTTGCTGGCCGAATGTTCACTGAGAGCCACGGTGATGGCCTCTTCAACATCTTCAGCGCTGGCCATCGGGACTTCATCTTCTGGCGGCCCGATCACCAAAACGATTTCGCCCTTGATCGATCCCCGCGCCGCCAAATTGCTGCGCACATCTTCTGCCGTGCCGCGCAATACTTCTTCGTGCAGCTTGGTCAACTCCCGAGCCATCGCCACCCGCCGATTGCCCAAGGCCATTGCTACATCGGCCAGAGCATCCACGATTCGGTGTGGGCTTTCAAAGGCAATCAAAGTTGAAGGCACGGCCTTGAATTGCATCAACAAGTCATGTCGCGCCTTGGCCTTGGTCGGCAGGAAGCCGAGGAAGGTAAAACAATCAGTCGGCAGGCCGGAAAGCGCCAATGCCGTCAGCGTGGCCGATGCCCCCGGCAGCGCCGTGATCGCAACGCTTTCGTCAATGCAGGCCCGCGCCAGGCGGTAACCGGGATCAGACACCAGCGGCACACCGGCATCCGAAACCAGTGCATAGGCTGCACCCGCCTGCAAAGCCGCGATGATCGCTGGCCGTACCCGTTCGGCGTTGTGCTCGTGATAGGGCTTCATCGGAACCTTGATGCCATAGCGGTCCAAAACCCGCGACGTGATGCGTGTATCCTCGCACAAAACAACATCTGCCGCAGCCAACGTCGCCAAAGCGCGCAGCGTCACATCGCCCAAATTGCCAATGGGGGTTGCGGTGATATGCAGGCCCGGCGGCAGGGCAGGGGCCTCGTGCCGCACAGCGCCCACATAAAACGCCCGCTCAGTCATTAAGCTCTCGGATCACGGCATTCAAAACTTGCCGCCCACGCGGGGTGGCCCGCAAAATCTTGCCCTGCTGCGCGACGAGATCAAGTGCGGTCAGCGCCGTGACTTTTTCCGCATCAATGGCGCGCCCCGCCAAAGCGGCGTGGCGTTCAAGATCAATGCCTTCGGAAATACGCAAACCCATGAGCAGATATTCGGGCGCTTGTTCAGCCGCTGTCAAGCCTTGGCGTTCCTTTAACCCATGGCCATTCGCTTCAACGAGCTTGAGCCACGTTTCAGGATATTTCTCGCAAGCCAAGGCATGACCATTGAGCCGCCCATGTGCGCCGGGGCCCACGCCTGCATAATCATGATAGCGCCAATAGGTGAGGTTATGCCGGCTCTCATGTCCGGGCTTGGCGTGGTTGGAAATCTCATAGGCCTGAAGGCCAGCAGCCTGCGTCATCTCTTGCGTGGCTTCATAAAGCGCGATGGCAAGATCATCATCGGGTATCACCAGCTTGCCGCATTGAAAGAGATCGAAATAACGTGTCTCAGGCTCGATCGTCAGTTGGTAGAGCGACATGTGGCCCTGTTGTTCGCCGAGCGCCTGTTTCAACTCCTCACGCCAAGCCGCAACCGATTGGCCGGGCCGGGCATAGATCATATCAAACGATACGCGCGGAAAAATCCGGGAGGCGAGGCGAAACGCCGCCAGTGCTTCTTCGGGTGAATGTTGTCGGCCGAGCGCTTTCAAATCGGCTTCGTTCAATGATTGAACACCAACAGAAACGCGGTTGATACCCGCAGCGCGATAGCCACGAAAATTCGCGGCCTCAACACTGGTGGGGTTGGCCTCCAGCGTGATCTCGGCATCCGACGCCACCGGCCACAAACTTGCAATGGCATCAAGCACCGTCGCAACGGCTGCAGGCGGCATCAAGCTCGGCGTGCCACCACCGAAGAAAATGCTCGTCACAATCTTATCGGGCGCAATGGCCTTCATGTGTGCAAGCTCGCGCACCAAAGCCCAGGCAAAGCGCATGTGATCCACCGCCTCATGGCGCACATGGCTGTTGAAATCACAATAGGGGCATTTGGCCTTGCAGAAGGGCCAATGGATATACACGCCGAAATCAGAAGAGCTCACGGATCAACTTCTCCAGCGCCAGCGCACGATGCGAAATCCTATTCTTCGCATCATGCGTCATTTCCGCGAAGGTCAATGGCTGCCCGTCAGGTACAAACATCGGATCATAGCCATGCCCCAACGTTCCGCGCGGGGGCCACGTGAGATGCCCCGGGGCCACACCTTCAAAATAACGCGTCTCGCCATCGGGCCACATCACACAAAGCGTGCACTTGAACTGCGCCTTGCGCTGCGCAGGCGTGGTAGCCTTTGCGGCTTGTAACTTTTCTTCGACCAGCCGCATGGCCTGCGTCCAATCGCGCGAAGGCCCGGCCCAATCTGCAGTATAAACGCCGGGCGCACCGTCCAAGGCATCCACACAAAGCCCTGAGTCATCGGCAATCGCAATGAGGCCCGAAGCCTTGCAGGCACTTTCCGCCTTGATCAACGCATTGCCTCGAAACGTCGTCTCGGTTTCCTCAGGCTCCGGCAAACCCAAAGCGCCCGCCGATTTCGCGGTCACGCCATAGGGCGCCAGCAATTGCACAAATTCCTCCAGCTTGCCCTTGTTATGCGTGGCAATGACAATGGTTTCGCCGGAGAGTTTGCGGTTCACGCCAAAACCTTCTTTTGCATTCCCACCAACTGGCCGATGCCGTGTTTGGCCAAACCCAGCAGTTCCTGCAACGTCGCCTCGGAAAATGGCTCACCCTCAGCCGTGCCCTGAATCTCGATAATGCCGCCAGAGCCTGTCATCACGAAATTCGCATCTGTGCCCGCGGTGGAATCCTCGGCATAATCCAAATCCAAAACCGCAGCACCGCCATGCACGCCACAGGAAATCGCCGCCACATGATCCTTGATTGGCGAGGCTTTGAACATTTCGCGCTTCATCATCCAGGTGATACAATCTGTCAACGCCACGAAGCTGCCGGTGATCGCCGCCGTGCGTGTTCCGCCATCGGCTTGCAGCACATCGCAATCCAGCGTGATTTGGCGTTCCCCCAAGGCTTTCAAATCAACAATGGCGCGCAGGCTGCGGCCAATGAGGCGTTGGATTTCCTGGGTGCGGCCCGATTGCTTGCCCGCTGCTGCTTCGCGCCTCACGCGCTCGCCTGTGGCGCGGGGCAACATCCCGTATTCCGCTGTCACCCAGCCCTTGCCGCCGCCTTTCAACCATGGCGGAACCCGCTCTTCAAGCGATGCCGTGCACAACACATGTGTGTCGCCGAATTTGACAAGGCAAGAGCCTTCAGCATGTTTGGCAACGGCGCGCGTGAACGAAACCTCACGCAATTGGTTGGGCAGGCGGCCGGATGGGCGCATGATAATACCTTTCAGTTAAAGAAGGCCTTTGTTCTTGGCCAGTTTCAGCAGATTGACTTCAGGCCGCGCCCCTGTGTGTGAGATGACTTCGGCAGCGGCGAGTGATCCCAGGGCCGCGCATTGCCGCAAGGGCTTGCCATGCGTGTGGCCAAACAAAAAGCCCGATGCAAACAAGTCGCCAGCGCCCGTCACATCAATAACTTTATCAACGGGATGCGCCGGTACGATAATGCGTTCATCGCCGCGCACCACAAGTGAGCCGCGCTCGGAGCGGGTCAACACAGCCAGCGGGCAATCACGGTGCACCGCTTCAACCGCACCATCAAAACTCTGCGTTTTGTAAAGTGATTTGATCTCGCTCTCATTGGCAAACACGATGTCGATCGAGCCGCGGATCAGTTCCAGAAAACTGTCGCGGTGCCGCTCGACACAGAAGGAATCCGAAAGTGTGATGGACGTCAGCCGCCCCTTGGCGCGCGCGATTTTTGCGGCCTCCCGGAAAGCGGCCTTGGCCTCGGGTTTATCATAAAGATAACCCTCCATATAAGTCACCTGGGCAGCCTCAACGACATCTTTGTCGACATCCGCTACCGTCAAATTCACGCAAGCGCCGAGATAAGTATTCATCGTGCGCTCGCCGTCTGGTGTGACGAGAATAAATGACCGCGCCGTGGCCGGGCCATCCTTGGCCTTAGGCGTTCCGAAATGCACACCGATGGATTTCATGTCATGGGCATAGATGGCGCCCAACTGATCTTCTTTCACCTTGCCGAAATAAGCGGCCTTGCCGCCAAAGCTGGCAACACCTGCGGCAGTGTTGCCAGCCGATCCACCAGAAATTTCAGTGGCAGGCCCCATCACCGAATAAAGCTGTTCAGCGCGCGCCTCATCAATCAGGTTCATCGAACCCTTGACCAACAGCTCGCGCGCCACAAAACCTTCGTCCACCTTGGCAATCACATCGACAATGGCATTGCCAATGGTGAGGACATCAAATTCTTGCTTGCTCATCGGCACTCCCTAGCCGATGGCCCTTGCAGAAACAAGCCGCGCTGATTACCTAAGCGCCATGTTGAAAGCCCTCGTAAACGCCATAAATGATTTGACTTCGCCAGAGCTACGCTCCGTCTTGTGGAAGTCGATTGCGCTGTCCATTGGGCTTTTTGCCGCCCTGTGGTTTGCCATTGAGTTTGTGTTATCGAGCCTCACTTTGTTCCCCTGGGCTTGGATGACAACGCTGCTCCAACTCACCACGGGCCTTGGCCTTTTCGCTGCCTTTTTCTTTTTGATGGCTCCCGTCACGGCGCTGTTCGCCGGCCTGTTCCAAGATTCGATCAATGCGAAGATTGAAAAGCGGCACTATGCGCAAGACAGGCCGGGCAGGGCCGTGGCGATGATCCCGGGCTTGCTGATGGGTCTGAAATTTGCGGCGCTTGCCTTGGGTGCAAATCTGATTGTTTTGCCTTTGGTGTTCTTCGCAGGCTTTGGCGCAATTTTGTTTTTGATTGCCAATGCCTATCTGATCAGCCGCGAATATTTTGAAATGGCCGCCAGCCGCTATATGCATCCAAAAAATGCCGCCGAATTGCGCCAACACCATTTCTGGAAAGTGTTCGTCGCTGGCTTGCCCGCTGGCCTTTTGGCCATGGTGCCTTTCGTCAATTTCACCACGCCGATTTTCGCCACGTCGTATTTTCTGCACTTCTTCAAAGAGGTGCAGAAGTCTTCGGGCTGAACGGACAAAGATCAGCAATCGGGCAACGCCAACATTCCGGCTTTCGCGCCTTGCAAATATAACGCCCATGCAGAATAAGCCAGTGATGCGCATGGCGCAGATAAAGCGGCGGCACGCGCTTTAATAATTTCAGTTCAACCTCCAAAGGCGTTTTGCCCGGCGCAAGGCCCATCCTGTTGCCCAGGCGGAAGAGATGCGTATCAACGGCGATGGTGGGTTCGCCGAAGACAATATTGAGAACCACATTAGCGGTCTTGCGGCCCACACCGGGCAGGGCCTCCAACGCCGTGCGCGAATGCGGAACCTGCGATTGATGCTGCGCAATCAATGCCTGCGACAGCAAAAATACGTTCCTGGCCTTGGCACGAAATAACCCGATGGTTTTGATCGCATCACGAATGCCATCTTCGCCCAGTGCCAGCATTTTCTCCGGCGTGTCAGCACGCTCAAACAGGGGTCGTGTCGCCTTGTTCACACCCAAATCCGTCGCTTGTGCCGACAACACAACTGCAACCAAAAACGTAAAATCATTGACCGACTGAAGCTCACCCTTGGGGTCGGGGTTTGCCGCCTGAAACCGCGCAAACATCGCGTCAATTTGCTCTGGCGTTAACTGAGCGCCTTTGCGGCGTTTGGCAGCATTTGCTTTCATACGCTGAGAAACTAGTCTGTTCTGATGCCAGAAGCAAAACACCTGAACATCACATTGCGCCCGCATCGCTCTTTGTCGGCTGCCGGGCTTAAGATTGTGCTTGCCGCTGTGGTCATCTCCAATCTGGCGATCGGTATTTTCTTTTGGGCCCTGAAGGCCTGGCCGGTGTTTGGCTTTCTGGGGCTGGATGTGGCGCTGATCTTCTGGGCCTTCGCCCATAACAACCGCAAAGCCAGAGCCTATGAGCAAATTATGATCGAGGGTGATGAGGTCACATGGATCAGCGCCGCAGCCAAGGGCGAGCGCAAGCGCCGCTTTAACCGCCGCTGGCTTAAAATTCATCTGGAATGGGACGCAGCCCGCGACTTGGTGGGCCGATTGTATCTCGTGTCCCATGGCAAGCGCACCGAAATTGCCGCATTCCTCGGCGCAGATGAACGCAAAGCCTTGGCCGAAGTTTTAAAATCCGCGATCATCCGCCCCAAGATTTGAACAAGTTTCGCGTAAAGCGGGTGGAATCATAGCTGGCCTTGCCCTAGACCGAAGCCATGGAACAGCATTCGTCGCTTGAAGATTACGAGAAGGTCCGCGCCGTGCTGGCGCATCTGCATGAGAACTGGCGCGAGCAACCAAGCCTGTTTGATCTGGCCCAGCCCGTGGGCCTGAGCGAAGACCAATTGCAAAAACTTTTCACCCGTTGGGCAGGCCTCACACCGAAAGCATTCCTGCAAGCGCTTACTTTGGATCACGCCCGCGCCATGTTGCAGGACAGAGCGTCAATCCTCGATACAGCATTGGACTCTGGCCTCTCCGGCCCCGGTCGCCTGCATGATCTGTTTATTGCCCATGAAGCCATGTCGCCGGGTGCTTACAAGGCCAAGGGAGCAGGGTTGGATATGGCTTACGCCTACCACCCATCACCCTTCGGCCTCGCCTTGTTGATGGTGACGGATCATGGCCTTTGTGGCTTGGGCTTTGCCGACAACGGCGGCGAGAAGGCAGCGCTAGAAGACATGACAGGCCGTTGGCCCAATGCGAGTTTCCGCGAAGACTCGGCCAAGACAGCGCCCTATGCTGCGCGCATCTTCGGCGGCATCAAAGATGGCCAGCCCGTGCGCATCACCATGATAGGCACGGATTTTGAAATCAGCGTCTGGGAAACACTGCTCAAAATCCCCCAAGGCCGCGCCACCACCTATGGCGATATTGCCGCAAGCCTCGGCAAACCAAAAGCTGCCCGCGCGGTGGGCGCAGCGGTGGGCAAGAATCCAATCTCCTTCGTCGTGCCCTGCCACCGCGTCATCGGCTCAACAGGCGCCTTGACCGGCTATCACTGGGGCCTGACGCGCAAACGCGCCATCCTCGGTTGGGAGGCGGGCCACGTTTAGAACGGCGCAAGGTCCGCGCCGTTCCGTCACCTTTCAACTTCACGCCATCGGGGGTTTGTAAGCGCCGCTTACCTTGCCTGCCGCAGCCATGGCCTTCATCGCTTCATCAGCGGTGAACAACTTGGTCGTGGAGGCGCTGGAAATGGTGCCCGAGGCACCCACCGCGAGGGCAACAGCCATCAACACCGCATCGTTCGGCGCTTCGACCAGGCAAATGACATCGTGCTTGCCAAACGCGAAAAAGAGATGATGCAATTTGCCGCCCGCCGCTTCGATAAGTTTTCGCGCCGCAGCTTCACGGTCCGACGGCTTGGCGATCATTGCTTTGGTGGCTTCGGTGGAATAGCTGAGCTGATACAAATAGAATGACATGGTCGTCCTCCACTGTTTCTTGGTTCAATTGCAGCACCCGGCAACCAAAGCTAGCACCATTGGACCAAAGCCCTAAGGGGAATGTGCCTGATCAGCTGTTGAAACCAACATTGAGCGTCAGATGAAGTGCTACAGCCGCAGCGTAACCCAGCCCAATCGCTGGCAGCCAGACGAGGTGCTTGGCAAAGGTATAATCTTTCCCCGCAGTCCCCATCAACGCAATCCCAGCAGCAGAACCGATGGCCAGCAAGCTTCCCCCAACACCCGCCGCCAGTGTGAGCAGCAGCCACTGGCTTTCATTCATTGTCGGGTTCATCTGCAACACGGCATAGACCAGCGGCACATTGTCGAGCACCGCTGAAATCGGCCCAATGGCGATATTGGCAGCAGTCGGTCCCAGCCCTTGATAAAGACTGTTGTTGGCCAGTGCGAGCCAGCCAAGTTGCTCCAACCCGCTAATCGCCAGCATGATGCCAAAGAAGAACAAGAGCGTGTCCCATTCCACCCGCTGCATGGCGGCAAAGCTGTCGAGCACCATATCTTCATCGCCATTGCGTGCGGCCCGGCGCTGCAACGTGTAGGAATAGGCTTGCAACAATCCAAGCCCGATCACCATGCCGATGACAGGTGGCAGGCCCAGAGCGTTGCGGACATAAACTGTCAGGAAGACACTCACACCAAACAGCAAACCAACAACCGCAAGGCCCGGCTTGGCGCGCAGTAAGTCAGGCTCTGCCTGCGGGCCACCTTTTGGCAGAGCCAGCGTCATCAACAGTGCCGGGATCAACCAATCAACCAGTGCCGGAAGGAACAATGTGAAGAAGGCATAGAAGTCCAGTTTCCTGGCCTGCCACACCATCAAGCTGGTCACATCACCGAAGGGGCAAAAAGCCCCGCCTGCGTTGGAGGCCACGACGATGTTGACGCAGCAAAGTGTGATGAACTTGGCATTGCCACGCCCCAGCTTCAAAGCCACGGCCCCCATGACCAATGCCGTCGTCATGTTGGCCAGCACGATGGAAAGCGCAAAGGAAACGAGACCAATGAGCCAGAACAATTTGCGATACGAAAGCCCAAAGCCTGAGAGCCGTGCTTGCAAAACATCAAAACCGCGCCGCTCTTCCAGCACATTCACATAGGTGATGCTGACCAGAAGAAACAGCAACAGCTCGCCATATTGCTCAATCACCTGCGCGGCGGCCTTTTCAGCTGCGGCACCTTGACCAGCCCTCGTAAAGGCCAGGCCCACCAAAAGCCAAATCAATCCCGCACCTAGGATCACAGGTTTTGATTTGCGCAGTTCCAAAACCTCTTCCAACACCACCAGAACATAAGCGATGATGAAGATGACCAGCGCCGCAAATCCGTAGACTGTGAAGGGCAGAGCCGTCATCTAACTTGCCTCAAGCTCCAGCCAATGCGTCTCAAGCACATCCAACTCTTGCGCAAACTTGCTGCGTAACTTGGCAAAATCTGCGGCACGCTTTGGGTCTTGCCGATAGATCGTGTGATCCGCCAGCGCCTGATCAAGAATCTCGATCTTCTCGCGGTGCTTGTCGATCCTGGCAATAAGATCGCTGGCTTTCCATTGCGGTGCTGCCGCCTTCGCAGGTTTATTGGTTTTCACCGCTGGAGCAATTTCGACCTTGCGCGGTTTGGCAACAGCGCGGCCTAAAACGAGATTGGTATAATCTTCCATGTCGCCATCATAGGGCTGAAC
>JAYWAB010000192.1:0-14915 GCA_043782835.1 Aestuariivirga sp. | reverse complement strand
CCAATTGAACTGTTAATATCCGGATTTGCTACACCATCAAGTGACATCTACTGGGTTCCACAGAACGACGTGTGCAAACTTGGAATTAAACTTTGGAGTGTCGATACTAATGCCTTCCTATGCAACTAGTGCCGCTATTTGCACTAGTGCTCCGTTGCGTCAACTTCAAACAAGTTGATGTTGTTCCCCACTAGGATGTCAGTGGTCACCCCCGCTCCACCATCCCCACAAAGCGCTTGAACAAATAGTGGCTATCCTGCGGCAAATCTAATTTTCGCCACTCACCTCACCGCCGCTCAGCAGCCTTATAGACTTCATTGCGTTCGCGTCGGCCAACCGCCACTACCAGAACAACGAGCTCGCGATCACTCACTTGGTAGACGAGGCGATAACCAGCACTACGGAGTTTGATTTTGTATCTTTCTTTCGCCCCATGCAGGCGGGCTGAGGGAATTTTGGGATTCTGCAGGCGCTCGGCTAGCTTGGCCTTGAATTGCTCACGCGTAACGTTGTCTAGTTTGCGCCACTCTTTCAGGGCCTCATCGAGGAAAGCGAGGTCATAACTCATCCAGCGAAACCTTGTGGACTTTCTGTCCCTCGCGGGCATCGGCAATGGCGTTCAATTCCAAATCTTCCAGCCGCTCCAGCATCGCTTCATAAGCTTTGGCGGGCACACAATAAAAAGCAGGTTCATTGCGATTGAGGATGGCAACAGGGAAACCTTCCCCAGCGGCGACTGTTCCCATGGGGTTCTTTTTCAGTTCCGACACGCTTGCCGTGGTTGCGGCATGGATATGGTTGGTCATTCTAATTCCTCTTAATGGTATCTTATATAGCACCATTAACAGGTCTTTTCAATGTCTCTCAACCCCGCTCCATCATCCCCACAAACCTCTTGAACAAATAGTGGCTATCCTGCGGCCCCGGGCTTGCCTCGGGGTGGTGCTGCACTGAAAACACTGGCTTGCCTTCCAGCGCGATGCCGCAGTTGCTGCCGTCGAACAGGCTGACATGCGTTTCCACCACGCCGGCGGGAAGGCTCTTCTGATCCACCGCAAAGCCATGGTTCATGGACACAATCTCCACCTTGTTGGTGGTGAAGTCTTTCACCGGGTGGTTGGCGCCGTGGTGGCCTTGGTGCATCTTCATCGTCTTGCCGCCCAGAGCAATGGCCAGCATCTGATGCCCCAAGCAAATGCCAAACACTGGCTTGCCGCTTTCCACCAGCTTCTTGATTTCAGGCACGGCATATGCGCCTGTGGCCGCCGGATCACCGGGGCCGTTGGACAAGAACACGCCATCTGGCTTCATGGCCAGAATGTCTTCGGCCTTGGCGGTGGCTGGCACGACCGTCACATTGCAGCCAGCAGACACAAGGCAGCGCAGAATGTTGCGCTTCAGCCCGAAATCCATGGCCACAACTTTGAACTTGCCCGCAGCGTGTTCATAGCCCTTTTCCCAATCCCACAGTTTCTCATCCCAATTCATGCGCTGGGTGAGGGACACATCCTTGGCGAGATCGAGGCCTTCGAGACCGCTCCACGCGGCGGCCTTTTTATGCAGGGCCTTCACGTCAAACTTGCCCTTGGCACTATGTGCGATCACGCCATTGGGCATGCCCTTGTCGCGGATCAGATTGGTCAGTGCGCGTGTGTCGATGCCCGATAGGCCGATGATGCCTCTCGCCTTCAGCCATTTGTCGAAATGCTTGTGGTTGCGATAGTTGGCAGGCTCAGTGATCGGCGCTTTGACGATGAGCCCCTTCACCGCAGCAGAGGCCGCGAGGTTCACGGTTTCAATGTCATCATCATTGGTGCCGACATTGCCGATATGCGGGAAAGTGAAAGTGACAATCTGGCCTGCATAAGAAGGGTCTGTCAGGATTTCCTGATAGCCGGTCATTGCCGTGTTGAAACACACTTCGGCCACCGCCTCGCCTTCCGTGCCAAAGCCCTGCCCTTCAATCACCGTGCCATCGGCCAACACCAAAACCGCTGTGGGCTTTTGCTGGTCCCAATCGCCAAAGGCGCGTGCTTTCGGATTGGCCTTTTTGGGGGCTTTCTTGGCGGGCATGATTGAGTCTCCGGAATTTGCCACTGGTTAGGGATTGACGGCATCCGCGTCAAGGTTGAAGGCCCCGGCAAATTGGCCTATCTCACAGGTTTTTCAAAGGAACCCGACATGAGCCTGCGCGACAAACTTAATTCAGACATGAAAGAAGCCATGAAGGGCGGCGACAAGAAGAAAGTTGGCACGCTGCGCCTGATCAATGCGGCGCTGAAGGACAAGGATATCAACAGCCGCACGGAAGGCGCTGCCTCCGAACTCACGCCGGATTCTGGTATCATCGATCTCATGGCCAAGATGGTCAAACAACGGCAGGATTCCATTACGGCTTTTGACCAAGGCGGGCGGCCCGAGCTGGCGCAGAATGAGCGCGACGAGATGGTGATCATCCAATCCTATATGCCCAAACAGATGGATGAGGCCGAGGCCAAGGCCGCTGTTGCCGATGTCATCAAGGCGGTTGGGGCCACTTCGATCAAGGACATGGGCAAGGTGATGGCCGAACTCAAAGCTCAACATGCTGGAAAGATGGACATGGCCAAGGCCGGCGGCATCGTGAAGGCGTTGCTGGGATAGCCCGACGGAATCCATGTGCCACAGCGTCTCCACAATTGATGCGGTCAATTCCGCGCTTGGGAGGATTATTATGAAATTTGCAATTTTTGCTGCGGCGCTGTCACTGGCGTTGGCTTTTTCCGGTGCGGCAGAGGCCAAGGCCCACAAGGGCCATAAGGGACACCATGGCGGACATCATGGTGGTGGGGGACATCACATGCATGTGGGCGGCCAGCACCATGGCGGGCATCATAGCCGCCCGTTCTGCTATGATCACTATGGCAAGTGCATTTCCTAGGCATGGGCCCGCATCTTCGTTGAAAGCTTCGACGGAGATTGCCGTGCTGTAACGTCTCCTCAGGGTCGGCAGGCAACGCCAACCAACTTCGTGAGGAAACCATGTTGAAGAAATTTACCCTTGCTGCGGTCACCGCAGCCACCATGTTCGTGGGCGCTGCCGCCATGACGGGCGCTGCTGAAGCTCGCCCTTGGCATCATCGCTGGCACCGCGCCCATATGATGCACCGCTGGCATCACAATCATTGCCAAGGCATGTGGGTGTGGCGGCATCATCACCGGGTCTGGGCACCGGGCTGTTACTAACAACCTCGCGCCTGAAACTTCTGTGACAGGCCCCGGGAATTGCGCTACCATGCTGCCCGGGGCTGTTGCTTTTCACCAACAGGAGGAACTTTGATGTTCAAGAAACTTGCAACTGCGGCATTGGCTGCTGCCACACTCAGCATCGGCCTGCTGGCGGCCACACCAGCGCAAGCTGGCATTGGTTTGGGCTTTGGGTTTGGCTTTGGCCAACCCTTTTACGGCCAACCTTATTATGGCGATCCCTATTACGGCGGGCCGCGCTATGGCCATTGGCGACACCACCATATGATGCGCCATTGCGGATGGGTGCGTGTGCGCCACCATCATCATTTTGTGAATGTGCGCCGCTGTGGGCCGGTTTATTATTGAGCTTTGATGAGGGGGCTTGCGCCCCCTCGCTTCTCACACCAGATTGGTCGTGACCTTCACATTGCCGTTGATGGCATGTGAAAAGGGGCAGACCACGTGGCCGCGCTTGCTCAAATCTTCGGCGTCGGCCTTGCTGAGGCCGGGAAGTGAAACATTGAGCACAACTTCGATGCCAAAGCCTTGGCCATCATCACGCGCGCCAATGCTCACTTCGGATGACACGGTGGCTTCGGCGGGCATGGCGAGTTTATCGCGGCCCGCCGCAAAGCGCATGGCGCCCAAGTAACAAGCGGCATAGGTGCAGGCAAACATCTCTTCAGGGTTGGTGCCCTTGCCTGAGCCGCCCATTTCAGTTGGCGTGGCCAGCGTGAAGGTGAGGCGACCGTTCTCCGAAGCGCTGATGCCATTGCGGCCATTGCCGGTGGCTTTGGCGTGGGCGGTATAGGCGAGTTTCATGTGGTATCTCCTGTTTGGTGGGTTGTGGTTGTGTGGAAAAGAATTCAGGCCTTGGCGTATTCGCGCAAACTGCCCGATAGAAGATGGAGCTTCGCAGTGAGTGCGGCAATTTCACCAAGCTTCATCTGCGTTGCCTCCAACACTTGCGGCGGCACGCAACCGATGTTTTTGACGAGCTTGTTGCCCGACGTGGTGAGCGAAACATGGACCACACGCTCGTCCAGATCACTGCGCTGGCGCTTGATCAATTGGGATGCTTCTAGGCGCTGGAGCAGAGGCGTCAATGTGTTTGATTCCAGAAATAACGCCTCGCCAAGCTCGCTCACCTTCTGGCCATTGCGGTGCTGCAAAGACACCAGCACCAGAAACTGCGGATAGGTGAGGCCGAAGCCCTTGAGCAAGCCGCGATAAAGCCGATTGAAAGCAAGGCCCGCAGAATAGACCGAAAAGCAAACCATGCTTTCAAGCGGGGGACGTTTTGATGAGTTCTGGCGCTTCATGCGCAGCACTTTAGATCGTGCGCGATATAATCGCAAGGGATATTTTTGAAGGCGCTAAAATCGATATGGAATTGAATGCACTGTCACCGCAATTCAAGCACGCTGAGATTTGCCACTTTTTCCTACTCCTTGAAAAGTTGTTTCTTTACTTCAGCATTAGCGAACATGAAAATGTCTCGTCCGTACATCATGGGCCTATCTCCGTAGCTGTAAGGCAATAAAGTTAGATAGCCTGCTGGCTTTACAACTCTTAGAATCATTAATCCTTGGGGTGGGCCATTGTCGGTCGGAGCATCATAAACACAAATCTGATACGTATAGATGATTGCTATCCGTTCTATTGCGCAGTCGTATGCAGGTATAGCCGCATAATAGGAGCTGCTTCTTTTGTTTTTCGGATCAAGAGACTTTATATACGCGAGATAGACATCATTTTGACGAACAGACAAGTAGCCTAGATAATTTAGTATAACACCTTGCTCCAAGATCACAGCAACGATCAGCGCGCCAAATAGCCATTTCAACAGAGTCTTTATGAATTGCATTGATGTTGGCCTGTGACCATGACCCCGCGTCTCAATCTATAATGAAGTTAGCTCTGGCCCATATTGTTGCAGACCGATTTCTAATCCCACAGATTGTGTGCAGTAATCAGCGCCCTCAAACAGATGCGCTGTTTCGACGGAATAGGTGATGCGTTCGGCTTGGAATTACGGTGACAGAATTACGGTGACAGTGCATTTAACCTCTTAACTCGGTTGCCAGCGCATTGATCTCCCCTCCTCACGTCGCCATCCTGATGGGCTCATGGCTATTGTGGCGGATTTCTGGAGTATGGCAAGGTCTAGCAGGTTCAGCGTACGGCGTCAAGACTTATTTCCTATTTATGACTAAATGACTAGAAATTGAGATTTTGCGGTAAACCAAGCGTTCTGTTGCAGCCCAGCGGAAGCTGCTCTTGCGTTCCTGCTTCGTTCGCGCTAGTTTTGTTCTCATGGCCAAAGCCTCTATCACTTATGTCTGCCAAGCTTGCGGCTCCGCCACGCATAAGTGGTCTGGGCATTGCGATGCGTGCGACAGCTGGAACACCATTATCGAAGAAAAGTCTGAGGCCCCCTCTTCCGGCGGCAAGGGACAGGTTCTGCCGCGCGGACGTTTGGCCAAGCTTGTCGACCTCAAGGGCGAAAGCCCTGCCCCGCCGCGTGTGACATCTGGCATTGCCGAGCTGGACCGCGTGACCGGCGGCGGCTTTGTGCCGGGTTCTGCCGTGCTCATTGGCGGAGACCCCGGCATCGGCAAATCCACCTTGCTGCTGCAAGCACTGGCCGCCTTGGGTGCCAAGGGCGAGCGCGTCATCTATGTGACGGGCGAGGAAGCCATTGCCCAGGTGCGCCTGCGCGCGGCCCGGCTGGGGCTGGCGGAAGCGCCTGTTTTACTCGCGGCGGAAACCAATGTTTCGGATATTCTCGCGACGTTGAATGAGGGCGAAGTGCCTTCGGTGGTGGTGATCGATTCGGTGCAGACCTTGTGGTCTCCCATTGTGGACTCAGCGCCCGGCACGGTTTCGCAGTTGAAAGCGGGCTCGGAAGCCTTGGTGCGTTTTGCCAAATCCAAGGGCGCTTGCGTGTTGCTCGTCGGTCATGTGACCAAGGATGGGCAGATTGCCGGGCCCAAGGTGATCGAGCATTTGGTCGATACGGTGCTTTATTTTGAAGGTGACCGGGGCCACCAGTTCCGCATCTTGCGCGCGGTGAAGAATCGTTTTGGACCGACGGATGAGATCGGCGTTTTTGAAATGTCCGATGGTGGCTTGCAAGAAGTGACCAATCCTTCGCGCCTGTTCATGGGGCAGACGGAGCGGCCAGCCCCCGGTACGGCGGTGTTTGCCGGGATTGAAGGGACCAGACCTTTGCTGGTGGAAATTCAGGCTTTGGTTTCGCCTTCGTCGCTTGGCACGCCACGGCGCACGGCTGTCGGCTGGGATGGCACAAGGTTGGCGATGATTCTTGCTGTGCTGGAAGCGCGTGCCGGTGTCACTCTTTCCAATCACGATGTTTATCTCAATGTGGCAGGGGGTTTGCGGCTCAAAGAACCAGCGGCGGATTTGGCGGTTGCGGCCGCACTTCTGTCCTCACTCTCCGACACGATCATTCCGCATGGTACGGTTCTGTTTGGCGAGATCGCCTTATCGGGTGCGATTCGCCCTGTGGGCCAGAGCGAGGCGCGGCTGAAAGAGGCCCAAAAGCTTGGTCTCGATCATGCGGTGATTGCTGATCAGGGCGAGAAGGCGGTGAAAAGCAGTTTGGATGTGAAACAGGTTTCCACCGTGGCCGATGTGGTGGCCTGGGTGGCTTCACGGGCCAAGGGGTTGCGAAGAATAGCCTAGAACCTGACCTCGGATTTGAATATAGAGGGTCAACAGCAACAGGGCGGGCCATGTTTCAAATTCTTGACTTCATTCTTTTGGGTATCATGTTGGTTTCAGGGCTTCTGGCTTTGGCGCGCGGTTTTACACGTGAGGTGCTTTCGCTGGTCGCCTGGGGCCTTGCCGCAGCGGCGGGTTGGTTTGCCACAAAGCAAAAGCCGATTATGGATTTGGTCACACCACATGTGGACCCGGCCAAGCCCATTATTGCGCAGATCATTGTGGCGGCCGGTGCTTTTATCGTGGTTCTCATTTTCCTCTCAATGATTGGCGTCAAAATTTCAGACCGCGTGGTGGATTCATCGGCGGGGGCTGTCGATCGTTCGATTGGTTTTCTCTATGGCTTGGCGCGGGGGCTGGTGCTGGTTTCCGTGTGTTATCTGTTCTATGGCTGGTTGCTGCCGGTGGAAAAACAGGAAGATTGGGTGCGCAACGCGGTTTCACTGCCCACCATCCGCTGGGTTTCCTCGACGATGATGAGTTATATGCCGCCTGATATTGCGGAGATGCTGTCGAATTCATCGCTGATCGGCAATGGCGTGGCGACGAGCAAAACCTCGGCCACGCTGGATGATCAGAACAAGGGCTATTCCAATGGCCAGACCCAGGGCTTGGACAATCTTGCGAAGGGTGCACAAAAGCAACCATGACCCTGGCCACTCAAGCTTTTGATTTTGATCTTGATGGCGATACGCTGCACGAGGAATGCGGCGTGTTTGGTATTTATGGCCATCCTGATGCGGCAGCGCTGACGGCGTTGGGCTTGCACGCTTTGCAGCACCGCGGCCAAGAGGCTGCTGGCATTGTGGCCTTTGACGGTGAGCGGTTTCACTCGGAAAAGCGCATGGGTTTGGTGGGCGATCATTTCTCTTCCGAAAAAGTGATCAACCGCTTGAAGGGCACACAGGCCGTGGGCCATGTGCGCTATTCCACTACGGGCGAGACAATTTTGCGCAATGTGCAGCCCTTGTTTGCCGAACTTGCGGCGGGCGGCATTGCCGTTGCGCATAATGGCAACTTGACCAATGGCCTGACGCTGCGGCGCGAGCTCATTGCATCAGGTGCGATATATCAATCCACCTCAGACAGCGAAGCGATTTTGCATCTTGTGGCGCGCTCGAAAAAGCAGCGCTTGATGGAGCGCTATGTCGATGCCTTGCGGCAATTGGAAGGTGCTTATGCTCTGGTGTCTCTCACCAACAAAAAGCTGATTGGAGCGCGCGATCCTTTGGGCATTCGCCCGTTGATTTTGGGCGAACTTCATGGCGCTTATATTCTCTGTTCGGAAACGGTGGCGCTCGACATTATTGGCGCCAAGTTCGTGCGCGAAGTTGAGAATGGCGAAGTGGTGGTGATTTCCGATGAGGGCGTTGAGTCTTTGCGCCCCTTCCCCAAGCAACAGGCGCGGCCTTGCATTTTTGAATATGTCTATTTCTCGCGGCCTGACTCCATTCTGGGCGGACGTTCGGTTTATGAAGTGCGCAAGGCAACGGGCCATCAGTTGGCATTGGAAGCGCCAGTGGAGGCCGATGTTGTGGTGCCGATCCCGGACTCTGGCGTTCCAGCAGCTTTGGGTTATGCGCGGCAGTTGGGCTTGCCGTTTGAACTTGGCATTATTCGCAACCACTATGTGGGCCGCACTTTTATTGAGCCCACGCAACATATCCGCTCGCTCGGCGTGAAGCTAAAACACAATGCCAATAAGGCCGCTGTTGCGGGAAAGCGGATTGTTCTGGTCGACGACTCCGTTGTGCGCGGCACGACGTCGGTCAAAATTGTGCAGATGATGCGCGAAGCGGGCGCGCGCGAAGTGCATATGCGAATTGCCAGCCCGCCGATCAAACATCCGGATTTTTATGGGATCGACACGCCGGAGCGGAAATCGTTATTGGCGGCCACACATACGCTGGAAGAAATGCGGGCTTTTATTGGGGTTGACTCACTTGCCTTTGTTTCGGTGGATGGGATTTACAAGGCTTGTGGGTTTGCTGGTCGTGATGCACATCAGCCGCAGTTTACCGATCATGCATTCACGGGTGACTACCCGACGCCGCTCACTGATCTTGGTGGCGAATATGCCAAGCAATCCCGCGCCATGTTGGCGGAAGCAGGCTAGTCTTGACGGCGTTGCTCTCTGGAAAAATCGCCGTTGTCACCGGCGCATCGCGCGGCCTTGGCCGGGCTGTTGCTTTGGCTTTGGCCAAGCAGGGTTGCCACATCATCGCAACAGCGCGCACACAGGGCGGGCTGGAAGAGCTTGATGATGAGATCAAGGCTTCCGGTTCCACTGCCACTTTGGTGCCGATGAATATCACCGACTCTGCGGGCATTGACCGCTTGGGTGCAGCCATTTTTGAACGCTGGAAGAAGCTGGATATTCTTGTGGGCAATGCGGGCGTGCTGGGCAAGCTCACACCTGTAGCGCATCTTGACCAAAGCGTGTGGGATGAGGTGATGGCGGTCAATGTGACGGCCAATTATCGCTTGATCCGCTCGCTCGATCCGCTGTTGCGCATGAGTGACGCGGGCCGCGCGGTGTTTGTGACATCCGGTGTTGCCTATTCAACGCCCGCCTATTGGGGCGGCTATTCGGTTTCGAAAGCAGCACTTGAGGCGATGGTAAAAACTTATGCGGCTGAAAACGTCACTGGAAAAATTCGCGCCAATCTCTTCAGCCCCGGTCCGGTGCGCACAAGAATGAGGGCCACCGCCATGCCCGGCGAAGACCCGATGACATTGCCCACAGCAGAGGAAGTGGCCGCGCAGATTGTGCCGATGTGTGGGGAAGCGTTTGGTGATACGGGGGCGGTGTATAAATTTGCCAAGACAGGGTTGTTTAAGCGGGCCTGATTATCGCCGTCCATCCTCAAACGGGTTCTTCGTTCCGCGCAATGCGAACCTAATCGGGATGCCTTCCAGACCTAGCGTCTCGCGCAAGCCGTTCATCAGATAGCGCTGATAGCTTTGTGGCAGCTTGTCGAGTTGGTTGCCGAACAAGGCGAAGGTGGGCGGCCTGGCATTGGCTTGGGTGGCGTAACGGATTTTAATGCGCCGGCCGCCGGGCGCTGGCGGTGGGTTGCGTTGAATTGCGCCTTCCAGCCACTTGTTCATTTTCGAAGTGGAAATGCGGATGTTCCATTTTTTCTCGGCTGTTAGAACAGCTTGCATCAACTTATCTGCACCCCTGCCCTGCTTGGCCGAAAGTGTGACAATGGGAAGGCCACGAATATCGGGCAGAATATCTTCCATGATCTCACCCACTTTGCGCAAGGCGGCGTTTTTATCTTCGACCAAATCCCACTTGCTCAAAGCCAGGACAATGGCCCGGCCTTCACGGGCAATGAGATCGCAGAGGGTTAAATCTTGTTTCTCAATCGAGAAGGACGCATCGACCAGAACAACGACGACTTCGGCGAATTTTACGGCGCGCAACGCATCGGTGACCGAGAGCTTTTCCAGCTTCTCTTTGACTTTGCCTTTGCGGCGGATGCCTGCGGTATCCCATAGTTTGATTTGGCGGCCGCGCCATTCCCAATCATTGGAAATGGCATCACGCGTGATGCCTGCTTCTGGGCCCGTCAACATCCGCTCTTCACCCAGCAGTGAATTCACCAAAGTGGATTTGCCTGCGTTGGGCTGGCCGATGATGGCCAGTTTCAGTGGCTTCCTGGTGAAATCTGGCGCTTCTTCATCGGGGTTGAAAGGTGCTTCAACATCTTCTTCTTCGATGCGGGCATGTGCCTTGCGGTCTGCCAACACCAAGGGCTGCACGATGCCATAGATATGTTCCAAGCCTTCGCCATGTTCGCCGGAAATGGGGAAGGGTTCACCAAAGCCCAGTGAAAACGCTTCAGGAACGGATTGCTGGATCAGTTTGGTTTCAGCTTTGTTGGCGAGAACGGTGACGGGTTTTCCAAGCTTGCGGATTTTTTCGGCAAACATTTTATCAACCGGCGTCACACCAGCGCGCGCGTCAATGACAAAGAACACGTGATCGGCGCGCCTGGCGGCTTCGGCGGCTTGGTCTGACATGCGAGCTTCAAGGCTGCCTTTTTTGGCTTCGTCAAAGCCTGCCGTGTCGAAGACTTGGAATTCAATGTCCGCGATCTGGCCTGTGCCTTCGCGCCTGTCGCGCGTGACACCGGGCTGATCGTCAACCAACGCCAGCTTTTTGCCGATCAGCCGATTGAACAGTGTTGATTTGCCAACATTGGGCCGCCCCAGAATGGCGACGGTGACTGTCATTGGCCTTGCGGCTTTGGTGGGGCCGGAACGGGCGGGGGTGCATCAGGCGCAGCGGGAACCGCTGGCGTTGCTGGCTTCACCACTTTCTTTTTCTTCTTGAGCTTCTTTTTAGCGGTTGCTTTGGCAGCCTTCATGCCCGGCTTGGTGGCCGATGCCACTTTCATGGGCTTTTCAACTTTGATGGGCGATGGCGGCGGCAATGGATCTGGCGCCAAGGGTTCAGGGCAGAGATCAACCTTCGGATCACAATCCACCACAGCGGCATTTGCTTTTGGCATGGCCAAGGTTGGCGCAGCGGCTTTCGGCGCGGCCATGGCAGACTGCTGAACGCCGGCGGCGGGCGGCACGCCGGGTGCTGGTGGCTGGCCCATCACCTTGGGATCCTGCGCAACGGTTTGATCTGGCGGCAGGATTGCTTCGCGCTGTCCGGGCAGAACCGTATCATTTTGCTGGCCCGTCACTTTTTTGAGGGTGGTGCAACCTGCCAAGAGGGTCAGGGATAAAGCGGCGATCATCAGTTTTTTCATGGTGGTCTCGTTCATTTATTTTGCGGGCAAATTGGGGGCTAACAATTGGAGCATCATTTGCGCGCGCTGTTTGGCACCGGGTGTAGCACCTGTATCAGCCGTGATGGCGCTGAAATAGCGGTTGGCCATGGCATAGTCTTTGATGCGCCAGGCAGAGAGAGCGAAGACCTCACGGGCTTCATTGTGCCAGAGCGCATCATCCTTATCAAAGCGGCCAAGGCGCGAGAGCAACTCATCAGGCGTTTTTGTATCGGCCAAAAGATAGCCTGCGCGGATACGGGCCAAATCGGCCAAGGCAGGATCGCTCGCTTGGTCGCTGGCATAGAGATCATAAGCGGCGACGGCTTTATCCGTGTCGCCTTTGGTGGCCATGATCGCTGCCTGTTGGAGTTTGGCCAATTGACCATAGCCCGGGTGCGACACGGCGCTCAGGGCCGCGAGTGCATCATCCTGCTTGCCTGCGGCTGCCTTTTTTACTGCATCGAAGAAAATGGCGCTGGCATCTTCGGCCTGCTTTTGCTGCAAATATTGCCAGCCCTGAAAGGCGGCCACCGCAGTGATGAAAAGAACAGCGACCATTGCAATCTGCTTGCCATAACGGTCCCACAGTTTTTTATATTCATCTTGGCGGACTTCATCATCCACCTCACGAAAAATGGCGTCGTTGTTATCGCTCAAACCCAATGCTCCGATTTGTGTGTGGGGTAGTGCAGGCCCGGGGCCAAATCAAGGCAATTCATTGTCTTGTGCCCTGAACTAATCTTTCACGTCATAGGTGTTTTCCGGCGTGGGGAAGCGGCGTTCACGCACATCTTCGGCATAGGCTTTAATCGCACCTTCGATGGCGATGGCCACTTTGCCAAATTCTTTGACAAATTTGGGCACGCGTGGGGAAAGCCCCAGCATATCTTCCATCACTAGAATTTGCCCATCGCAAGCGGCAGATGCGCCGATGCCGATCGTTGGAATATCCACTTGCTTGGTGATCTTGGCGGCCAAGGGTTCAGCCACGGCTTCGAGCACGACGGCAAAAGCCCCAGCATCGGTCACGGCCTTAGCATCGGCTTCAATGGCCGCCCACTGAGCTTTTTCGCGGCCTTGGGTTATGAACCCGCCGAACACATTGATCGATTGTGGTGTCAAACCAATATGCGCCATCACTGGAATGCCGCGTTCAGACAGAAACTTAATGGTTTCGGCCATGCGCAACCCGCCTTCAATTTTGATGGCCCCACATTCGGTTTCCTTGATCACTTTGGCGGCGTTGCGAAAGGCTTGGGCGGGGCTTTCTTCATAAGAGCCAAAGGGCATATCGACCACGACCAGCGCATGCTTGGCACCGCGTGTGACAGCGCGGCCATGCATGATCATCAATTCCAGGGGCACGGGCAAAGTTGTTTCAAACCCATGCATCACCATGCCGAGGGAATCGCCGACCAAGAGGAAATCGACGTATTTATCGGCGATGGCCGCAGTGTGGGCGTGATAGGAGGTGAGCGAGACAATCGGTGCCCCGCCTTTACGGGCCCGTATATCTGGCGCGGTGATGCGCTTTTGCTGTGGGTGCTGTGACATCGCCCTAGTGTAGCTGGTTCAGGGCAAACAGCAAAGCGTGCTTGGTTAACGCATTAAATTCACGCCCAGCACGTAAGGATGGAACAGGGTGACCAAAAGCACTGTGGCCACTGCGCCGGAGGCGACTGCGATCATGTCGGCACGCCATGTGGGTTGATACTCTGGGCGCTTGCCGCGAATCATCGAGGATATGATGTCTGCGAGGGCCACGATGAGCAGCGCCGCATAGAACCAGACCACTGCCGTTTTGCCCACGCTTAGTAAGTGGCCGATGGACCAAAAAGCCACGCCCATCGAAAATGGATTTTGCAACCACAGTCTGATGTGGCTTTTGCCAAAGCCAGCGGCGATCATGATCATGCCCAGAGTGGCAAGCGGCATTGTCAAATGGCGCATGATTGCGGTTGGCGCATACAACATCTCACCAGTGCCGCGGGTAAGCCAATAGCTTGTGCCAAGCAAAATCAGGCCTGCCCAACTCAACAGCGCATAGACCAGCTTGAATATTTTTTCGCCGTAGCGCGCTTTCAATCTGTCACGGATCGCTGGCAGAGCGCTGGAAAATAAATGAGGTAT
Organism: Aestuariivirga sp.; assembly: GCA_043782835.1. GTDB lineage: Bacteria > Pseudomonadota > Alphaproteobacteria > Rhizobiales > Aestuariivirgaceae > Aestuariivirga. The sequence goes on along the minus strand of JAYWAB010000192.1, from coordinate 1,017 downwards.
AATGAAAAGTAAGGAACCGAGAAAAAGTGTCAGCATTTGTCAACCGTTTGTCAGTTTCATTACCATCAGTATGGCCCTTCAGCTCATGCAGTGCAACTGACGATAGCCGCAAGTTGCTGTAAGCACGCGCACTTTCTTTCTATACAATAATCGGCTTGCATGTTAACTGACTGGTTTGATGGGGCGTACCTATTTTCAAAGACCGGAGGGACACTAAATGAAACCAACACTCATTCTTGTGGGCGCTGATAAGGGAGGCGTTGGCAAGACGACTCTGTCACGCAGCCTTCTCGATTATTTTGCGCGCAAGAATGTGTTGACCCGAGCTTTTGACACGGAAAATCCACGCGGCAGCTTGCGCCGATTTTATCCCAGCATCACCGAGATTATTGATCTGGGCAATGTGGCGCATCAGATGAAAATTCTTGATACGATGGACACAGCGAATGTTCCCGTCACGTTGGTGGATTTCAAGGCTGGTAATCTTTCATATTCGCTGGACCTGTTTGATCGTATCGGTGTTTTGGAAGCGGCGCGCAATGGTGTGTTCAACATTGCGCTCATGCATGTGGTGGGGCCATCGATTGCTTCGCTGGATGAGATTGGCGAGATTGCAAAATATCTGCAAGGCATCAACTATGTTGTGGCGCGCAACACGATCAACGAAACCAATTTCTTTGAGTGGGATGAAGTGACCCACCGCAAATATTTCTCTGCTATTCCAAAAGCCCAGGAAATCAACATCCCCAAGCTCAATGAGATGGCCTATGAGCAGGTGGATTTGGCTGGTGTGACGTTTAAGGATTTCATCGATAATCACGCTCCATCAGGTTCTAACGCCAAATTCTCGTTTGTGCTGCGCGGCTATGTTCGCAAGTGGTGCACCGAGATTGACGCAGAATTTGCCCGGGTTGCAATTTTGCAAGAGATTGTCAACGGGCATCGCGCCTGAGTTTGATCGGGGGCCCCCGTGGCCACAGGTTCAACAATCTACATCACGGCATCGGACCAGAACCG
>JAYWAB010000191.1:0-8325 GCA_043782835.1 Aestuariivirga sp. | reverse complement strand
CCAATTGAAGTAGGAGTAGCAAATTTTAGTGCCGTTTTCGGTGGGACAATTGGGGCGTAAACTCTTGAAATCATACGAGACCAAAAAGTGTCCCACTTTACTGTAAGATATTGTATTGAATGACTTCACTGTCTCCCGCAGGGATCACCATACAGAAATTATTACACTGAAATTTTTACTTTATTTTGAAAGTGGAACACTTTCTGTCCATTTCAGGTTTGCTTGTCACCAAGCATTCAAACGGAAACTCTCATGGGCGTCCGAAAGGGAGCGAATGTAAATGTGGTTTGGAAGCGTCTGATCGACGGTCTGGCTAGGCTGGGATTATTGGCGCATTAGAAATCGATCAGCGTCAGGTACCAAGATAAGTTTCGCGCAATTGGTTGGGCGAGGTGCCATAGGCTGCCGAGAAATGGGCATAGAATTGGCTGGTGGAGCCAAAGCCGCTTTCCACTGCTATGGTGCTGATTGCCGTATCGCTTTCCAGCAACATGCCGCGCGCGCGCAACAATCGCATGCGTAGAATGAATTGTTTCAGGGGCAAGCTCATCACCTTGGTGAAAATGCCCAAGGCATAGTTGGGATGAAGCCCGGTCACGGTGGTCACGTCGGCATTGGTCAAGGGTTGATCGAGATTTTCCAAGACATGCCGGACCATCGCCACCACGTGGCGGATGTGGGATGAAGTGAGCGTATGTGGGGCAGGCTTGGCCAACCAGGGCGCGCGCAACGACGGGGCTTGGATACTGGCCATGCGGCGGAAGAGGGCGTTCATCTCCATCCTCATAATCTCCAATCGCTCTGGCTTGGCGCTGCGATAGTCTTGATACCAGCGGAGCAGCTGGTCATGGCCGCAGAGTTCGGGCGGGCAGGCGATCATTGCGCCATTGATCATTGCGATTTGAAAATCTGGCAGATGGGGCATCATCAAAAAAACATCGAGCGGCAAATAGATGTTGGAAAGTTCTGGCTCTGTCGATGATGTTGCTTCAATGTGCACCAGTTGATGGGGCACATTGGCCCAGAAGACAATCAGTTGATCTGGCTCAATGGTGATCGGTGCGCCATCAACAAGATAATACAACCGCGCGTGGCGGATGAAATTGGCTTCGATGTGGCCATGCCAATGCGGTTCTGCCATTATTTGCGGTTTGAAGATGCGCATACCGAAGCGGCCAAAGGCGCGCGAGCGCGTATTGAAGCGCCCGTTACGCGCAATATCGGCCGGCGGGAAAATCGCTTTGGACGTGGTGCGCAGCATAACCCAGTCTTTTTGCTAATCTTAATATCCCGGAATTCTTATTGATGAATCAGGATTGCCGCAAGAGGCGAATAGAGTCACCTTGCAATAAGAGAGGTTAACTCTCGCCATAAAAGTTTGGGAGGACGATAAATGAAAACAATGACGAGCCTTTTGGCCGCCATGATGCTGGCTGGTGTTTCAGCCACTGCTGCCATGGCCGATGGTGCTGCACCGGGCCAATTGCCAGACCCACCAAAATTCGACGCGCAAGGCAAAGTGACTTTTGTCGGCGTCAAAGACATTCTCGGCTATGCGGCTTTGCCTGCCTATAATGAGCCTGATTTTATGAAGGCCCTCGAAAAGGCTGGCAAGCTTCCCGCGCTCAAAGATCGGCTGCCGAAAGAGCCGATGGTTTATAAAACCGGCAACATGAAAGACGGCACGGGCGTTTACGGCGATGTGATGCGCCATGTGATTGGCGGGCGTCCTGAAGGCTGGAATTATTCGGCGGGCCAAAGTCAGGGCTGGGGCGGCATTGATATTGGATTGTCGGAATGCCTGACGCGCACGGGGCCACTGTTCCAAGTGAAGGCTGAAGAATTGCAACCGCTGCCAAATCTGGCCAAGAGCTGGGCGTGGTCGGGCGATGGGCACCAACTCACCATGAACTTGATTGAAGGTGCCAAATGGTCTGATGGTGTTGAATTCTCGGCTGATGACTTGATGTTCTATTGGGAAAAGAACGTTCTCGACACCAATGTTCACCCTTTGAACGGCGCCAACCCCGGCACATTTGGTGAAGGCACAACGCTGGAAAAGGTCGGCAAGTACACAGTGAAGTGGACGTTCAAGAACGCCTTCCCGACACAGGTCCTCTATGCCATGGCCTACGGCACGTTCTGCCCCGGCCCAGTGCATATTCTTGCCCCACAACATCCGGCGAATTCGAAGAATTCTTATGACCAATATAAGAATGCGTTCCCGCCGGCTTATATGAACATGCCCACCATGGGTGCCTGGGTTGTGGTGGACCACAAGCCAGACAATATCGTCGTTCTGCGCCGCAATCCCTATTATTGGAAAGTGGACGAGAAGGGCAACCAGCTGCCTTACCTCAACGAGATGCAGTATCGCCTATCAACATGGGCAGACCGCGACGTGCAGGCTGTGGCTGGCTCGGGCGATTTCTCGAACCTCGAACAAGCTGAAAACTATGTGGAAAGCTTGAAGAAGTCGGCTGATCCTGCTGCTCCGGCGCGGTTGGAATTTGGCCAGCGCACCATCGGCTATGCGCTTGAGTTTAACTATTCGGCCAATGGCTGGGGCGATACGGATGATCGTTCGAAAGCGGTTCATAATTTGAACCGTGATTTGCACTTCCGCAAAGCTGTGACTTCGATGTTGGACCGCCAACGTCTGGGTGAATCACTGGTGAAGGGCCCCTTCACGGCGATCTATCCCGGTGGCATTTATCCCGGCACCAGCTTCTTTGACAAAGCATCGACGGTTTATTATCCGTTCAGTGTGGACGCTGCGAAGGCTGAACTTGCCGCCGCTGGCCTCAAAGACACAGATGGCGACGGCGTTCTCAACTATCCCAAGGATGTGAACGGCGGTAAAAACGTTGAAATCACCTTGCTGGTCAATGCTGACTATCAGTCCGACAAGTCACTGGGCGAAGGCATTGTGGCGATGGGCGAAAAAGTGGGCTTGCGGGTTATTCCGAAGTTGCTGCCCGGCAAAGACCATGACGCTGCGCGTGACACCGGCAAATTTGACTGGCAAGTGCTGCGTCAGGGTTCCGAAGTGATCACCGCGGTGCAGAATACAGACCATCTGGCACCTGTGGGTCCAAATACGACGGACTTCCACAAGGCAGGCGCTGATGGCAAAGTGGATATGCTGGATTTCGAACAGGGCTTGGTTGACACCGTCAACAAGTTCATTTCGGCCAAAGAGCCAGCAGACCGCATTGCCTTGATGAAGCAATACCAAAAGGCAGCCACAGAGAATGTCTATACGGCAGGTCTCACGGTTTATCCTGGTGCTCTGATCATCAACAAGCGCTTTGCTAACGTGGCTCCGGGTGCGCCCATCTTCATGTATAACTGGGCCGAAGATAACATCATCCGCGAACGGGTGTTTGTGCCCAAGGACAAGCAATCCAAGAACGAGCTGTTCCCTGATACGCTGCCCGGCATACCCGGCGCAGCACCGGGCGAAGGCTTGGTAAAGTAGACACGTAACCGGCCCTCGTGCTTCGAGGCTTTGCTTACGCAAAGCACCTCAGCATGAGGGCCTTTTTTAATCCCTCACCCTGAGGTGCCGCATTTTGCGCGGCCTCGAAGGGTGCGGCGGTTTTGGCACCCCATGCTCCGCTTTCTGGCCTATCGTTTACTGTCTGCCATCCCCGTTCTCTTCGTGATGACGGTGATCACTTTTGTCATCATTCATTCGACACCGGGTGACTATGCTGACTATGTGGCGCAGATGCTGAAATCGCAGGGCCACGCGTCCAATGAGATTGCTGATGCGGCAGCCAAGCAGTTTCGCATCGATCATGGCTTGAATGATCCTCTGGTTATTCAATATTTTCGCTGGATGCGCGATGTGCTCTCCGGCAATTTCGGCACAAGCTATTTCTTCAACCGCCCCATTTCCGAAGTGATCGCGCAACGCTTGCCGCCCAGCCTTGGGCTGGTGCTCACCGTTCATCTTCTGGGCACATTGATTGGTGTGACGCTGGGTATCATTGCCGCCGTGAAGCAATATTCCTGGGTCGATACCGTGCTGTCCTTTGTTGGTTTTCTGGGCATCACCACGCCGAAGTTTTTGTTCGCACTGGTGCTCATCTATATTCTGGCCTTCCGCATCGGTGTGCAGGAGTTGGGCAGTTTTTATTCGAGCTATTGGACCTATCAGCCCATGTCGTTCGGCAAATTGTGGAATTTGTTTTTACATGTCTGGCCGATTATTCTGGTCGGAGTTCTCAATGGCATTTCCTACAATATGCGCATGATGCGCGGCAATTTGCTGGATACTTTGAATGCGCAATATGTGGAGACGGCGCGGGCCAAGGGCCTGAGTTATGGTGCCACGATTTTGAAACATGCGGTGCCCAATGCTCTGCATCCACTGGCGGCCTATCAAAGCGCTGTGATGCGCTATTTGATTGAAGGTGAAATTGAAACATCAGTCATCTTCGGCATTCCCACCATTGGTGTGGCGATTGTTCTCTCGATGGGCATTGGTGATGTGTTGGTGACGGCGACGTTGATGTTGATGCTTGGCACATTGCAAATCATCGGCAGCATTGTCTCTGACCTTTTGCTGGCGTGGCTTGATCCGCGCGTGCGGTTGGGGAACCAGACATGAGCACAGATGCCTTTGCCCCTTTCGTCAAAGAGGAAGACACGACTTATCTCGATGCCGCGCCGGCTTCGGCGCGCTTTTTGAAGAATGATGGGTATTTGCTTTTGGTGTGGCGTAAGTTCCGCCGCTCTGTCATGGGCATGATTGGTCTCATCTTGGTCACGCTGTTGATCTTGACCGCCATCTTTGCCGATTTCGTGGCACCCTCTGATCCCAAAGACCCGAGCTTGGCCTTTGCGCCGCCGGACCCGGTGAGTTTCTTCAACAAGCAAGGTTTTACGTTCAGGCCGCAGACTTTTGCGGTGACGGAATCAGGTGAGCTGGACCCGGTGACGTTCCAACCGATCAACGGCCCGGACTATGAGCATCCCCGCCCGATCAAGTTTTTCGTGCAAGGCTATCCTTACCATGTGTTGGGGCTTTTGCCCGCAACAACGCATCTGTTTGGGACAGATGATGGCCAGCCGTTTCATATTTTAGGCACAGATAAATTTGGCCGCGATATATTCTCACGTGGTTTGGTTGGCTCGCGCATTTCATTGTCGGTGGCTCTGGTTACGGTTACTTTCATCACGATCTTGGGAACGTTGGTGGGCCTTGCCTCGGGTTATCTCGGCGGAAGGGTTGATGCGTGGACGCAGCGCATTGTCGATATTTTCTTCGCCTTGCCCACACTGCCGCTTTATCTGGCGCTGGCTGCGCTGATCCCCGCCACGGCACCCAGCGAGGTGTTTCTCACCTTTGTTGTCTTCGTCATGGCGGCGCTGAATTGGGCGCAGCTTTCGCGTGAGGTGCGCGGCAAGACTTTGGCCTTGGCGCGGATTGAATATGTGCGCGCGGCCCAAGCGGTGGGGGCCACAGATACGCGGATTATTTTGCGGCACATTCTGCCCAACATTATCAGCCATGTGATTGTGTCGATCACCACTTGGATTCCAACCATCGTCTTGATTGAATCCTTCCTCGGCTTCCTTGGTTTTGCGGTGAAACCGCCGCTGATTTCATGGGGCATGATGTTGCAGGATTGCGGAAACTTCTCTGTTCTTGGCTCCTATCCGTGGATCCTTTCGCCGGTGGCTTTCGTTTTAATCACGGTGTTTTCCTTCAACGCGCTGGGCGACGGGTTGCGCGATGCCATTGATCCATATTGAGGGCGCGATGGCTGACTTGACTGACAATGAAATCATTCTCGACGCCCGCAAAGTGGCCGTGTCCTTCAAGGTCGAAGGTGGCGTAGTTGATGCGGTGAAAGATGTGTCTTTCGTTTTGCGCAAGGGCGAGACGATTGCCATCGTGGGCGAGTCTGGTTCGGGCAAATCGGTCACCGCGCGGGCGGTGATGCGGCTTCTCTCGCGGCGTGCGACGATGGGCAAATCTTCATCCATCGTCATGGGCGGACAAGAGGTTTTGAAGCTCCCCGAAAGTGAAATGCGCAAGCTGCGCGGCAGCCGTGTCTCGATGATTTTTCAAGAACCGATGACATCTCTGAACCCGGTTTATACCATTGGCGCGCAAATCGCTGAGGTGCTGCATATTCACAACAAAGTTTCGCGTGCGGATGCCGAAATCAAAGTCTTGGCATTGCTCGAAGAAGTGCAAATCCCTGAGCCGGAAGCGCGGATCAAGCAATATCCGCATCAGCTTTCCGGCGGTCAGCGGCAACGTGTGATGATCGCCATGGCGCTGGCCAACCGCCCGGATATTCTGATCGCCGATGAACCAACGACGGCGTTGGATGTGACGGTGCAGGCGCAGATTTTAAATCTGATCAAGGATCTGAAAGCCAAATATGGCATGGCGGTGATTTTGATTACGCATGACCTCACCGTGGTGCGCCAATTCGCAGACCGGGTCTATGTGATGCAGCACGGCGAAGTAAAAGAGCACAATGCCACGGCGGCGCTGTTTGCCAATCCGCAACATCCTTACACCAAGCGCCTGTTGGCTTCTGACCCCAAAGGTGTGGCGAAGCCCCTCGAGGGCAATCCTGAGACGATCTTGTCGGGCAAGGATGTGCGCGTGACCTACACATTGAAGCGCGGCGGCTTGTTCAATGCGACCTATTCCGATCTTCAGGCGGTTGATGGTTTGAGTTTGGAGTTGAAGAGAGGTGAAACGCTGGGATTGGTGGGGGAGTCGGGTTCCGGCAAAACCACCTTCGGCCAAGCTTTAATTCGTTTGCTCAACCCGCAAGAGGGCGAAATCACATTTGATGGCAACCGTATTGATGGTTTGAATCGCGATCAATTGCGGCCCTTCCGCTCGCGCATGCAGATTGTGTTTCAAGATCCCTTCTCATCAATGAACCCGCGCATGAATGTGCAGCAGATCATTGAAGAGGGCATGATCGTCAATCGTCTCGGCGGCAATGCGGCGGAACGATTGCAGCGCGTGCAACAGGCGCTGGAAGATGCAGGTTTGCCTACCAATATTCTGGCGCGGTTCCCGCATGAATTTTCCGGCGGCCAGCGGCAACGCATCGCCATTGCGCGCGCCATTGCCTTGGAGCCGGAATTTATTTTACTGGATGAGCCGACGTCCGCACTTGATCTTTCGGTGCAGGCGCAGATCATTGAGTTGCTGCGTAAGCTGCAACGCGAACGTGGGCTTTCCTATTTGTTCATCAGCCATGATCTCAAAGTGGTGCGCGCCCTGTGCCACCGGGTGATTGTGATGCAGCATGGAAAAATCGTGGAGCAGGGGCCTGTGGCCGAAGTGCTCACCAAACCACAATCTGAATATACCAAGCGGCTGGTGCGCGCCGCATTTGATATTGCCGCCTGAGGAGAATCGATCATGACTGCCAACCCCCGCATTGCCTTTATTGGCGCTGGTTCGACTGTGTTTATGAAGAACATTGTCGGCGATATTTTGCAACGCAAGGCTACGAGCGGCGCGACGTTTGCGTTGATGGATTTGAATCCGGAGCGCTTGAGGGAATCCGAGATTGTTGCCGGAAAATTGATTTCCACCTTGGGCGTGAAAGCGAAAATCGAAGTTCACAGCAACCAACGCAAGGCCTTGGTCACGGCCAATTTTGTGCTTACCGCGTTTCAAGTCGGTGGCTATGAACCTTGCACGGTGACAGATTTTGAAGTGCCGAAGAAATATAAATTACGACAAACGATTGCGGATACACTGGGCGTGGGGGGCATCATGCGCGGGCTTCGCACTGTGCCACATTTGTGGAGCATTTGCGCAGATATGATGGAAGTCTGCCCGGATGCCATTCTGATGCAATATGTGAACCCGATGGCGATCAACACTTGGGCGATTTCCGAGAAGTTCCCCAAGATCAAACAGGTGGGCCTGTGTCATTCGGTGCAGGGCACGGCCGAGGAACTGGCGCATGATCTTGAAATTCCGGTAGAGGAAATACGTTACCGTGCTGCCGGCATCAACCACATGGCTTTTTATTTGCAGTTTGAACATCACCAGCAAGATGGCAGCTATGTCGATCTATACCCCGCGCTGAAGCGGGGGTACCTCGATGGCCGCTTCCCCAAGCCTTCGCACCACAATCCACGCTGCCCCAACAAGGTGCGTTATGAAATGCTGAAGCGGCTTGGTTATTTCGTCACCGAAAGTTCGGAACACTTTGCCGAATACACACCCTATTTCATCAAGGAGGGGCGCGAAGATTTGATTGAGAAATTCGGCATTCCTTTGGATGAATATCCCAAGCGTTGCGTGGAGCAAATCGCGCGGTG
>JAYWAB010000190.1:0-11369 GCA_043782835.1 Aestuariivirga sp. | reverse complement strand
AATTTTGCATAAGGCCGTTTTGTGAGATACGAACACCCGCAGCCTCGCCTATAAATACTGGAATTACGGTGAATTACGGCGACAGTGCATTCTATTGTTTAAAACTTTAAAATAGTAGCATTATGAGCATCTGCGTCACCCCGCGTTCGCGGGGGCAGACGCTATAACGCCGATGGCAATACCACGAGCTTTGAGGTGAAAGTCGCTTGCTTGACGCACAGATGTGCCAAACTAGCCCCCAGCCTCGCCGAACAAGTATGTGTTGACGATTGCACCATATCCGCGCCATGCGAGCCCAACCCTCCCTTGCTGAAATCAACATCCACTTGCGCGCCCGCGCTGAGGATAAGGCGCTGATTGATCAGGCGGCGCGACTTCTGGGCTATAACCGTTCACAGTTTATGATTGCCTCTGCTTTGCGGGAGGCAAAAAATATCCTCCTCGATCAATCGACATTTTACGCCGACGCGAAGGCATTTCATAAAATTATGGATTGGATGGATGGTGCGCCGACCAAGAACGAGAAGAAGGGCATGAGCCGCTTGGCGCGCCAAATTGCCTTGGCCAAATGCAGGATGACCAGTTGGCATTGGAAGCCCCAGTCCTGATCAGTGATACTCATGCACTTTTGGAATTTGAATCGGGTGAGCCTGTTCTGGATGATTGGTTGAAAAACCGCGCTTTGGCCAATTTGGAATCTGGTGCCAGCCGCACATATGTGGTTGTCCACAAGGTTCACGCGAAGTCATCGGTTATTTTAGCCTCAGCATGGGCCAGATTTTGAACCACGATGTGGCCGGACCGATGCGGCGCGATCTGCCCAAAAACATTCCATCGGTTATTCTGGGGCGCTTGGCCATTGCCTCAGATTGGCAAGGAAAAGGTGGAGGGCGCGGACTCTTGGCGCACGTTATGCGAAGACCCATGCGCGCAGCAGATGAAGTTGCGGCGAGGCTTGTGCTCGTTCATGCTATTTCCGCCCGTGCGGAAGCCTTCTATCTTCACCATGGGTTTGCGCGACTGCCCATTGAAGCCCCGATCCTCGCTATTGATCTGATCAAATACAAAGCGTTGCTGGAGAGGCAGTAGTTTGCCCGCACGCCTCCAGTCCAATGCCAACACGCTCAGCACCACCGAGCCTGCGCATTTCATCAGCGCCGCCACCTAAAATGCGTGCGGGCAGACGACGAGCATCACGTCGCGAAGAAAAGCCGCGCAATCACTTCCGGCCACCAGCGCTGATCGTCTGGTTCAAATTCCAGCTTCAGATGGATCGCCGTGGGCAGATGATCATTCGGGTTCCACGATGACGAGGGTTCTGCGCCCACGTCTTGATAGGCAAAATGTAATGCCTTCACATGGTTCAACAACTTCACTTCGTTGATTGGCCCCTGATGGTTCGGCCGCATCAATTGCCGCTTCTCCAAAAGCGTGCCATTTTGGTCGAGGCTAATCCAAATTTCATAAGGCCCGCCGACTTCGCGCGTTCCATCTGATCCACCCACAAAATGTAGCGCCTGTTCGGCACCGTCAAAAACCAGCCTCTGCTTGTTGGTGCCGATGCCTTCGAAAACCACTTGCGCACCGGAGATTTCGGCTTCCAGCACATGGGCCGCCATATTAGCCTCATGCTGCGCCTCCAATCGCTTGCCCAGCTGACTGAATGTTTCCATTACGCGGAAGGATTGCAAGGCATAGATCGCCATGAGGCTCAGCAAGACAAAAGAGACAAGCAACTCAATCAAAGTAAAACCATCGTCACCTTCGGCTTGGGATCTCACGGTACCACGCGCCTGACAACGATAGTTTCAATCTCCGCATCGCCAGACTTGGCCGTTGCCTTGACGAGAAAGGCTTGGCTCTGGTTGGGCCATGGGCCATCGCCTTCCAAGGCTCTGACCTCGATCTGCCAGACCACGTCTTGGGTTATTCCTGTTCGTCCAAGTGCAGCCGCGCCCGCATCTGCGGCAAAACGATTAATCTCACTGCGCAAAATTTCCATCGCCTTGGTCTTTTGCTCGGCAATGCGGATCGCGCGAGCACTGTTTGCGCCCGTCTCGAATGCCAATAGAATGGCCCCAGAAAGGATCGCAAAAGAAATCAAGACTTCGATGAGCGTAAACCCGTCCTCATTTTCTTGTTTCATGGCTGCGCTCCCGCTTCAACCATGACAGCACCTGTGAGCCAGTTCAGATTGATCGAGGCGGAGCGATTTCCTTTGGTCAAAATAACTTTGCCGCCAGTTGAGCCGCCATCCGCAAAGAACCCAAACGTGGCTTTGCCATCAATAGCTTCATCTTGAGCAGAGGTGATTGTCAACGCAAAGTCGTTGGGAATGGTTTCGTTTTGGGCATTTTGCGAGTCGGTAATGCGTCGACTCTTCGGATCAATTGCAAGAGACATTGGCTTGTTCTGATCAATGGCCGCTGCGCGTACAGATTCAAAGCGCGCCGCCACCAAACGCGCAGTCGACAACAGGCGTGTTCTGTCGCCGGCGACGGACGTATAGGGCAAAGAAATTGCGGCAAAGACTGTGATCAAAGCCAGCACCACCATCATTTCGACAAGTGTGAATCCAGCGCTGTGGCGAGTTGCTTTCATTGCCCGGCCAAATCATTGATGGACAAGATAGCCCGCATGATTGACATAACGGTGCCACCAACCAGCACGCCCATGGCGACCGTCAATAAAGGGGTCAGCAAGGTTACCAATCGCTCGATGCGTGTTTCTAAATTGCGGAACTCAGCGTCAGTCATGTGACGCAAGATTGATTCCAACTGATTGGTTTCCTCGCCAATTGCAATCATTTGAAGAAATCTGTCATTCAACACCGCAACGCCCCTCAAAGCCTTAGCCAGCTTCACGCCCTCGACCACATGCTGACGCGCGACGATCACCTGGCTCTTGGTACTTTCCGAAGATGATGCGTCTGCCACAAAGGCCAGAGCTGTTTGCAACGGCACGCCGCCACCAATCAAAGATCCGAGGACGTCACAAAACCGAGCGCGTTCGGCGGCACCAAAAAGTTCACCCACGAATGGCAACTTCCGTTTCATCCGCTCAAGAACGCGTTTCATCCCAGCATTTTGAAGCAGGGCATAAATAGAACCGCAGATGGCGAGGGCTACAAACGCCCAAATCAAGCAGCGCTCATGAACTTCATGAGAGAAAATAATCATTGCACGCAACGCGACTGGAATTGGGGTTCTTGCATTTTCAAAGAGCGGGGCAAGATTGGGAACAAGAACAGTAGCAATAATCGTCAGTGAAATCGGAATCATGGCAAACAAAAATGCCGGATAGATCAACGCCGAGATAATCTTTGAACGCAGCTGCGATCTGCGTTTGAGTGTCTTCGACAGACCATCTAGCATTTTGGCCAGAGTTCCAGTTTGGTTTGCTGCCGAAGCTTGGCCAATTTCGTTCCTGGGAAAAGTCTCTGGTTTAGAAGCAAAAGCAGAAGCCAAGTTGGCACCACTGAGAACGTCGCGCATAATCGTCTCGACCAAGCTACGCTTATTCGCGTCGGCCTCGCTGCTGGCCACAATGCGCAAGGCGCGGTCTAAGGTGACCCCTGCACTCAGAAGCGTTGCAAGCTGGCCATAAAATTCAACCCGCCATGCGAGGCTAGGCGCTGTAAAATAAGATCGCCATGACTTTGACTTGAGTTCGACGGGATGAACCGCAGACACTTTTAGTCCGCGATGATGCAAAAAATTGAGAGCTGACAATTTATCGTCAGCCTCGATTGCGCCCGCTGCTGGCGTTCCATCGTGTGTGTGAGCCTGATATTGAAATGTCTTCATAGCGCGGCCAGCCCTAACACACGCAGAACTTCAGCTCTTGATGTGACTCCCGAGTGAATTCTGCTTTCACCAATTTCGGCAAGCGTGCTCATGCCTTGGTTGCGTGCTGCCTTCTCAATCTCTTCCTCTGACCTTTTGGACAAGATCAAACCTTTAATGTTGTCAGAAAGTTCAAGAATTTCGTAAAGCACTGTCCGCCCCGAATAGCCTGTTCCGCCACAGACGGCGCATCCCGTGTCATGTTTGCTTTGGTTGGCCCTAGGACATAGCTTTCGCAACAGGCGCTGCGCCACAATTGCCCTCACGCTGGAAGCAATCAAATGATCATCAATGCCAAGATTACGAAGCCGCGTGATTGACGCTGCCGCAGAATTTGTGTGTAGCGTAGAGAGAACGAGATGACCCGTCAAAGCAGCCTGCACTGCAATTTGTGCCGTCTCTGCATCTCGAATTTCCCCCACCATGATGATGTCAGGATCTTGGCGCAGAATAGACCGCAAGATATGAGCAAAACTCAATTCAATTTCCGGCTTCACCTGGATCTGGTTGATGCCTTTCAGGTTATATTCAATCGGATCCTCGACTGTAAATATTTTGCTCTCGACCGAATTGAGATCTGCCAAAGCCGCGTATAACGTTGTGGTTTTGCCGCTACCGGTGGGTCCTGTCACAAGCACAATACCGTTGGGCGCGGACAAGATGCGCGTCAATGCGCTCGTTGCGTCCGCACTATATCCGAGCGTCGCCAGATCTAAAAGTGCCGCCTGTTTATCAAGGATGCGCATGACAACATTTTCACCATTGGATGTGGGAGATGTCGCAACGCGAAAGTCAACATTGCGCCCTTTTACTGCAATACTAAGCCGGCCATCTTGTGGCAAACGTTGCTCTGCGATATTGAGACGGGCCAAAATCTTGATACGCGAAACCAAGCCCAAATGGAGCGCATTCGGAATCGATTCCGCAACTTGGAGAATACCGTCAATTCGGTAGCGGATCCGTACGCGATCCTCGCTCCGTTCAATATGAATATCCGATGAATTTCGCTCGATCGCAACGGCAATCAATCGGCCCAAAAGACGTACGATTGGAGCCTCACTGGCAATGTCGTGTAATTTTTCAATATCGGCCGTTTCAGCATCACCAGTTAGTACTAGGCCATTCGGGACATCGGTGACCAAAACCAGCTGCTGCAAGTGGCGCTCCATTTCGCTGCGTGTACATACTTTTAAGACGAGTTTTGCTCGGAACAAATAGGAAAGCGCACGGGCCGCTGTATCATTCAAAGGATTAGGTGTCGCTAAAACTAATCGATCATTTTTCAATTCAATCACCCAGAGCTTTTGCTGCCGCAAAAAAACAAGTTGCTCTGTAAAGCGTTCATCCAGCCCATCCTCAAAATCAGCAGCACTGACGCGATCAATTTGAAGATAATTTGACAAAGCACCTGCAAGGGCGCTTTCTTCCAAGAGGCCCAATTCAAGCATAACCGTGTCAATTGATTGGCCAGTCGCGTATTGGACAGAACGCACTCGTTCTAACGTCATATGATCTATTGCACTTTGTTCGACCAGGTAAGTGAGGAAATCGGCATTGCCCTCCAACCGCAGTGAAGTGCCTCCAAATCGATATTCGGGGTCTTTCATCGTTGAGCCGTTGCTGTTGAAATCTGTGAGTGGAGCCTTGAATTGCCTTTCAACATAGCTCAATCATACACAATCTTCGACAGCGGGTCTGCAAGATATGGTAGTATTCAACAGTCGCGAAAAGTGGAATGACTGGGTGGGCCAGATAGCGCGCTATGACTCGTTTCAAGAATTAGAACGATTGAGATTGGCAGAGGTTGTCGTGACCGCAGAGGGATGGCGTGTCCTTCGAAATCACGCGCTTGCTGATTCAATTGTTGGGTCGGAACTCGCGGCCAGTGAACTTCTCAGTGCAGAAACGGTGAGCTTGGCCCTGAATCGGGGAGAATCCGTCGCCGTGTCTTTCAGTTCAGATCTTGCTTTTTCACATACCTTCCTTATTCCTCGCGCCGCACGGAACAAACTGGCAAAAATTGTCGAGTTAGAGCGCACCCGGGTGACGCCGTTTTCGAACGAGAATTCGATAAGTTACTTTACCATCGCGGATCAACCGGGCGATTCGCGTTCATGTGAGACTTCACTTTTAGCGCTGCGCCACGATGTTTTGGCCCCGATCAAATTCGCTATTGAAGCCGCTGGGGCCAAGTGTGCGGCGACTTTTATTCGTGATCTTTCTGGCCGGCCTGTTCGGTGCGCCATGGCCCCAGATAGTCAACTTTTCCGCGCCTACAAAATTAAAGATCTATGGAAGTTCGTAGGGTATTGCAGTTGTGCGGCCCTCCTAGGTTTTACACTTCTGTTTGCGGCCATTGAAATCAGCAGTAACCGAATATTGTTATCAATTGAAAATGACAGTCAAAGCCTTCAGGCCGACGCTTTGCTAGTAAGGAAATCCATCGAGGGTTTGAAAGCAAATTCCGACGCTCGACAGGCACTCTTTGCTGAACACGATGCATCAGTAAGGCGCATTCAAGTGCTTGAGGAGATGAGCCGACTTTTGCCGGAAGACGCGTTTCTCGTTTCATTGAGTGTGAGGCAGGGCCAAGGAAGTGCCGAGGGCTATGCATCGGCGCCAGAAAGTCTGATATCACTATTAGAGGCCTCGCCAGTGTTGAAAAATGTCCAATTCAATGCTCCGGTGGTCAAAAACCCAAGCGAAAGCAAGTCGAGCTTTTCGATCAAATTTGATATGGAGGATATTTCGGCAAAATGACCAAGTACCAAATGGCCGCAGGATATATCCCCGCTTTGACAGGCCTTGCGATCATTTCGGCGCTAAGTGTATTGGCAATTTGGGAGGTGAAATCTCGAAGGCATGACGTCGACACGGCTTGGGAGGCCCATGACAACGTACAAAGTATTGCCGTACTGAAGGATGAATTCAAAGATGCAAACCTAAAGGAAACAAATGCGATCCCAACTGCTTTGCTTTTCAATGGCAAAGGTGCAGCTGCAAACAGCGCAACACTTTTGGCAAATGTAAAAAATATTGCCAATACAGTTGGTGTGCAAATTCTCAGTTCGGAGGAAATTCCGCCCAAAACTAATGAGGTTAGTTTTGGCGTAACTCTTCAGATTTCCGGTTCAACACCTGGCATCAGCCAATTCCTCGAACAACTTGAAAAGCAACGGCCGCTGATCTTGATCGATAGTTATACAGTCCGTGGGGCTGCGCTAAGCCAAGGGAACGAACAAATTGAGCCCCCATTGACGGCTGGGCTCACTCTGCGCGGTCAGATGGTGTCCGCAAGTGGCGGTGGCTAATGCAATCTCGCCACATCAGAGCGCTCATTGTGGTTAGTGCGCTTTCGTCTTTGGGTTCATTGGGGACGGCACTTTATCTTTTGATCAGTCCGACAGCAGATTTTGTTGCCCATGCCGCAAACCCAAAAAATAATAGGTCTTCGGTAATAGCCGAAACAAAACCCTCATCCGCTCTCGGCTTCCAAGAGTTACAAAAAACCCAAAGTAGGCCCTTGTTTAGGATTCATCGTGTGCCCTTCGTACCGCAATTGCAGGCGATAGCAGCCACGCCACCGCCCGCTCCGCCTCAAACAGCTCCACCTCCTCCGACGTTGCCGCCATCGATCCTGCTCGCAGCAGCACCCGCCCCACAGGCTGCATCTGCGCCAGTGGTTCAAGCAGAAGTTCCCCAATTTGTACTCAAGGGGGTCCTGATTAGGCAACCTGACAAGAAAGCACTTTTAACCAGTTCAGAAAAACCCCAAGGCCAATGGTATGCCGTTGGGGAAGCGGCGACGGGCTGGACCCTCGATGCCATACAAGCCGATAAGATCACGTTAAAAAAATCCGATCAGACGACCGATCTCTTTCTATATGTGGACAACCAGAACAAGCCAGTAGGCACCCCCTAATCCTCCGTCTACAACTTCTTTATGCAGCGAAATTGGCAGGGTTTCTGGGCATTGATTGCATCTGCCGTTAACGCGGCAGGCACCTTGGCAATTGTTCTTTTGTTGACGAGCTGCTCTTCAACGTCAACCGGTGAAAACCTGTTAGATAATAGCTTGGCACCATCCGTTAAGGGTAAGTCCCAGAAGGAAGAAAAGCTCAACGCATTTCTGAGACAAACTGCTTCGCAGGATCAGGCAAAGCAAGATGCATTCAAGGGATTTTCTCAAATTGGTAACGACCAGATTCTGGGCGCGCCAACCAAATTCGCAAATGGCGGCAAGGATGAGCTTGCAAACATAACACTCAACCTGGTCGCCGCGCCAATCCCGCAAGCTGCCAAGGCGGTGCTCGGCGATACCTTGGGTTTCAATTATAGTGTCGATGCGCGTGTGCAAGGCAATGTGACGCTGCAAACGTCAAAACCTGTTTCCCGATCCCAGTTGATGGGCATGTTTCAGCAGCTTCTGAGAGACAATGGCGCAGCATTGGTCGGAAATGACGGCAGTTTCCGCATTATCCCATTATCAGAAGCAGCAAAGGCTGCCGTACCGCTTTCTGTTGGCAGCGACCGCTCGACCGAGGCAGGTTATGGCCCGCAGATTTTTCCTTTGCGATATGTTTCTGCAAACAACATGAGCGAGGTTCTGACACCCATGTTGCCGCCGGGCATGTTGGTTCACATTGATGCGCAACGAAATGCGCTTGTGCTCTCAGGAACGAGCGCAGAAATCGAAGCCGTCAAAGAAACGATTTCGATCTTCGATGTCGATTGGATGCGTGGCATGTCCTTCGCATTGGTTCCGATCAAATCGTCTTCGCCGGGGGCCATTGTTCAGGATTTGGAACAAGTCTTCCAAACACGCAGCGGTCCACTCAAAGGTATTTTACGTTTTGTGCCAAACGAGCGGCTGAAATCAGTCTTGGTGATTTCATCACGGGCAAAATATCTTCGTGATTCGCAAAAATGGATCAAGAAGATGGATGTACTGGCGCAGTCTGGGGAGGCGAGCTTGCATGTCTATCACATTCAAAATCGCAACGCGACGGACCTTGCAAATATTTTGGCACAAGTTTTTGAC
Organism: Aestuariivirga sp.; assembly: GCA_043782835.1. Taxonomy (GTDB): domain Bacteria; phylum Pseudomonadota; class Alphaproteobacteria; order Rhizobiales; family Aestuariivirgaceae; genus Aestuariivirga. The sequence goes on along the minus strand of JAYWAB010000190.1, from coordinate 2,483 downwards.
AGCAAGCAAGGGGACAGTCCTCAAAGTAAAGTCGCGCCAAAATTTGCAGCCGCCACAACGCAAGCGCCCGCGCAAATAGGACAAAACGGTGGAATTTCAACTGGCGGCCTAGAGACACCGGCAACGGGCATTGATGTGATTGCCTCCGATGCCGACATTTTCGACGGGGGTGGGCAACAACGATCCAACCGAACGCGGGTGGTGGCTGACGATGCGAACAATGCACTTCTTGTCTATTGCTCAGATGTGCAGTTCGAAAAAATTAGATCTGTCTTGATACAGATTGACTCAGTGCCTAATCAGGTGCTGCTGGAAGCCGTCATCGCAGAAGTCTCGCTGGATGATGATATGAAATTCGGCGTGCGCTGGTTTCTGGGGAACCAATCAACGGGCGGCGGAGGCTTCAGCGATGCAGCCAGTGGTGCAGCTTCTTCTGTTTTCCCAGGCTTTTCATATTTCTTGAAAGCCAATGACATTGCATTTTCGTTGAATGCAATTTCCAGCGTCACTCATGTGCGTGTATTGTCGGCGCCTTCGATGGTTGTCCTCGACAATAAAAAGGCGACACTGCAAGTGGGCGACCAAGTTCCGATTGTCACACAAACGGCACAAGGTGTGGGCGCAGCTGGTGCGCCCATTGTTTCAAATGTTGAGCTTAAAGACACGGGCGTCATCTTGAATATTACGCCGCGTGTGAATGATAGCGGCGTTGTCACGCTCGATATTGAACAACAGGTTTCCAGCGTCACGAAGACAACAACATCTGGGATTGACTCCCCCACCATACAACAAAGAAAACTGACGACGTCGGTTGTGGTGAATGACAACGAAGCAATAGCTTTGGGTGGCCTTATTCAGGAACGCGAAAACACCAACAAGACAAAAGTGCCCGTGTTCGGCGATATTCCTATTCTCGGCGCGGTCTTCCGTCAGAAGCAGGAAACGCGTGCCCGAACGGAGTTGATTATGTTCATTCGCCCGCGCGTCATTCGCAATATGAATGAAGCGCGGCAGGTGACGGCTGAGTTCCGCAAGCAATTGAGCATCGAAGCGCCTCACGTGCCGCAAGCAAATCCCAAGCCAGGCGATGAACTGACGCGCATCTTCAATTAAAGCAAAGAGCGTTGATCGCAACGGGAAAAGCCCAGCCCGAGGCATCCACACCTTGTTGCCAAGCCAGAACCGCAAAGTGCCTGCCGGGTTGTTGTTGCAGGGCAATAATCGCGTGGCGCAGAAAGCGGGCCTTCTCTTTCGTTTCAATTAAAACGTCGATCGAGAAAGTCTTAAATGGGCTGGGTGAGATAAAAGACTGAAGCGTAGCGTCCGTGGGTCCAGATGCGCCCAACGCTTGCAACAAAATGCCGGGCGCTTGTTTGCCATCAACACCCGGAGATTGCGAGTAGACGGTGACAAGATCGCGGAGCCTTGCCATACGATCATCGTTGATCTGAGGTAATTGTCCAAGTTCTTCAACTGATTGGAAGGGGGCATTCTTGGGGCCATAATGCCGTTTGGGATAAAGCGATGGCTCTTCTCCGCCTTCCGTTGCGAGGCTGTCAGCGTCTCTAAAATCCACGAGTTCATCATAAAACTGCGTTGCTTGGACTTGTTCCATGCCGATGCCGACAAAAATGGCTTGGAGAAGTTGCGGCGCAGCCGTATTCAAATCGACCAGTCCGGCCTGATCCTGAATGCGGAACGCAGCCCGACTTGAATCACCCCATACGCAATAAGATGTTTCGCCATTGCTTTTCAGAATGGCAAGTTGACTGGGCGACGCAATTTGCAAAGCCAGCAGCTGCGTCAGCCCATCAGCCATGAACTCGGCTCTCGTGTTGAACACAATATTCCGGCTCAACATTGTATTGCTCCGCACCTGTAAAACCAGCGCGGTAGTGACAAGTGCGAGCAAGCCTGCAATCCAGATCACGGCCACCAAGACAAAGCCATTTTCATGCGCTCCAGCATGCTGTGTGAAGATCAGGGTTTTGAGCCTATGCCAATGTGCTTTTGCGCTGAACATGGTTTGGTGTGATCCATTGCGTGCGATCACTTCAACGAAAATAGGGACCGCTAGTATTCATCTGTGCAGATTAACCTTTGCGCGGCAACGATCAACCGATGTTTGCGCCTATCAACAGATGAAGATGCTATGTGATCTCCACATCGCACGATAATAGGCCACGGCATTTCGGGTGAGCGAGCTCAGGCGGTTGCGCTTGTTGTAAGTGAAGACATAAGTCTCGCCCGGCCTTGTGTCACTGGTGATATTGCCGCCGGTATCATAGGCATAGGTCCTGAACGTGGCGGCGTTCTGGTTCAGACTTACGATGCGGTTGGAGGTGGCGGGATAGGCCGCCAGCCTTGTGGTGATGGCCCCAGACGTGACATTGTCATTCAGGCGGTTGCCCGTGGCATCATAAGTGAAGCTCTCGGTTCCCCAAGGGCCAGTGGCTGTGGCCAAGCGATTGGCTGGCGTATAG
>JAYWAB010000189.1:0-2296 GCA_043782835.1 Aestuariivirga sp. | reverse complement strand
CTGTGCATTGACTCTTCCGTCACTTCTGCGCTCAAGATGGGGCTTGAGACGGCCAAGGGCCGACCACTGGTCAATTCAGTGACGGGCGAGGAAGAAAAGCTGGAAGCGATCTTGCCTCTCGTTGCCAAATACAATGTGCCAGTGGTTGCCATTTCCAACGACGAGACCGGCATTTCGGAAGACCCGGATGTGCGCTTTGCGGTGGCCAAGAAGATCGTTCAGCGCGCGGCGGATTTCGGCATCAAGCCGGAAGACATTGTGGTCGATCCGCTGGTCATGCCGATTGGCGCCATGGGCACAGCGGGCCAACAGGTGTTCCGCCTGGTGCGCCGTTTGCGCGAAGAGTTGAAGGTCAACACCACCTGCGGTGCATCCAACGTTTCATTCGGCATGCCCAACCGCCGCGCGCTCACAGGCTATTTCCTCGCCATGGCCGCTTCACACGGCATGACCAGCGCCATCATGAACCCGCTGCATAATGAAGACATGCACGCCATTTTCGGGGCCAATGTTCTCAATGGCACGGATGCCCATTGCCGTTTCTGGAACAACAAATTCCGCGAAATGACCACGGGACCTTCCGCCGCCGCGCAGGCCGCAGGATTGCAATCCTCCAACGAAGACATCGCCGCCCGGCGCGCCGCCAGAGAGGCACGGCGGCGCCGTTAATATCCACCTGACCGTCATCCCGGCGCAAGCCGGGATCTGCCAACAGTTCTGAACAAAATTCCGGCTTGCGCCGGAATGACGGTTTGGATCGAACTTGCAAATCTGCAAAAGCGGTGCATCCTCACCGCCATGAACATCCTGCTTCGCCTTGAAGGCTTCTGCTATGCCATTGCCGCCTTGTTGCTCTATTGGCAGTTGGGGTTTTCATGGGTGCTGTTTGCGGTGCTCATCCTGGTGCCTGATCTTTCGATGATTGGTTATCTCGCAGGGCCACGCATTGGTGCCATCTGCTACAATATCGTCCACGCCACGCCTTTGCCCTGGGTGCTGCTGCTGGCAGCCCATCTCAGTGGAAACACCGTCATGCTTTCCATCGCCCTCATCTGGTTTGCCCATATCGGCATTGACCGTGCACTGGGTTATGGGTTGAAATATGTGTCAAGCTTCAAGGATACACATCTGGGGCGGATTGGGCGCTGATCAACAGCAAGGAGCAATTGTCAAAACTAAAGCTTCACCTTAGTCTGGCACTATGGCGAATGCGATTTTCGTTCACAAGTCTGACAGTCCCTACGATGTCTCCGAAACTCACTACCATTTTCCCAAAGTATATTTGGGAAGGGTCAAGAAGACCGAAGGAGATCGCATTATTTATTACGGCACATGTGAAGACCGCGAAGGCCGCTACTACACGGCGGTTGCAAAGGTAGACAGAGTTCGCCCCGACCCGGTCATACAAGATCACTTTTATGCTGACATGTCTGAACACATCGAGTTCGATTCACCTGTCAATTATCTGACAAATGGGGGATTTGAAGCAGGCATGATTAAGCCTGATGGCAGGCCAAATGGCGGGCTCACAATTAACGCCGTAAGATCAATCACCCCCCTAGAGTTTGCCAGGATCGTCGAAGCGGGATTTCAAGGCGAAAAAATTTGGCCCGATCGCTACGGAAAGACTGATCCACCACCGACAACGCTGGATTATCCGTTCGGCCTAGCTGAAGACGGCCCCATGTTCATCGACAGGCCCATTGTTAGTAGCCTGATTGATCGCAAATTTCGCGACCGCCGCTTTCGGCAACACGTCCTTGACGCCTACGATCGCCGTTGCGCTTTTACCGGATTGCGTATCATAAATGGAGGTGGCAGGCCGGAAGTTGAGGCGGCGCACATAGTTCCGGTTGAATTGAATGGGTCAGACTCCGTGCGAAATGGCATAGCCCTTTCCGGAACCGCTCATTGGATGTTCGACGCAGGATTGTTGACGCTTTCGGACGATTTCTCGATCCTGAAATCACGCCACCTAAACTATGATGTCGATCACTTCTTGAACAAAAATGCGCGAGCCATTCTCCCGAAAAGCAAATTCGATTGGCCCAACCCCGCCAATCCTAAGTGGCACCGCGAAAACAAGTTCAAATCGTAGCTTCACAAACCCAAATGCAAGAACTGGTTGAAATCTGACTTCTCATAATCCCCAAATTTGTCGCCGCTTTTGAAGCCGTATTTCAGGTAGAGAGCCTGTGCGGCCTCGAAAGGCTTGCCCGTTCCGGTCTCAAGGCTCAGGCGGCGCAGGCAGCGCCTTCTGGCTTGCGCAATGATGTAGAGCAACATGGCCTTGCCA
>JAYWAB010000188.1:0-5665 GCA_043782835.1 Aestuariivirga sp. | reverse complement strand
CCTCACTGCAGGCATTTCGGCCATGACGGGCATCAACATGATGTATGAAAGTGCCGGCATGCATGGCTCGCTGTTGGGCTTCTGCCTGGAAAGCCTGCTTATCGATAATGACATGCTGGGTGCGATCAACCGCAATGTGCGCGGCATTGAAGTTACCGACGAAACATTGTCGCTTGACGTGATTACCCGCGTGTGCACCGAAGGGCCGGGACATTATCTCGGTTCAAACCAAACTTTGTCTCTCATGGAAACAGAATATATTTATCCGCATATGGCCAACAGGATGAGCCCCAAGGAATGGAACGAAGCCGGAAAGCCAGATATTTTGCAAAAAGCCATGGCGCGAAAACGCGAGATTTTAAGCAGCCATTTCCCCGACACGATTCCGCAAAACATCGATGAGATGATCCGCCAGCACCATGACATTAAACTGCCGCGCGATTATATGCGCGCGAAGGCCTAGTTGTATACCATAGGTTGACATTGTAGCTTATTGTGATACACTTGCTTCTATGATTGTTTCGTTCAGAAGCAAGGCGCTTTCAGAACTTTGGAGCAAGGGAAAATCGTCAAAGATCGACGGTCGCATGCACGGGCGGATATTGCGTAGATTGGATTCTTTGAACGTGGCTTTGTCGGCGGAGAATATGAATATCCCCGGCAATAATTTTCATAGTCTCAAGGGATTTGATCCGAAGCGCAATACAGTTCACGTGAATGGCCCATGGTGCGTTACTTTTCGCATTGAGAATGGTGACGCGTTTGATGTCGATTTTGAGCAGTAACATTGAGGAGTTTGAGATGAGCCGTTATCCTGCCAAGCGAAATTCAGCGGTTCCGCCGACCCACCCCGGTGCGCTTTTGCGCGAGGATGTTTTGCCCGCACTCGGAATTACTGTCTCGACGGCGGCAGCGCAGCTTGGGGTGAGCCGGGCGATGTTGCATCGTATTTTGGCCGGCACTCACGCCGTCTCGCCGACCATGGCGTTGCGGCTTGGTAAGTTTTGTGGAAATGGCCCAGAGCTTTGGTTGAATATGCAGCGTGCATTTGACCTTTGGTATGCTGAGCGCGAAATGCGGGGCGAATTGTTGAAAATTCCGACCCACAAAGCGGCCTAAGTGGAACACCCGGTCCTTTCGCGGATCTTGCGCGAGGGATTTTCGCCATTGGGTTGGTTTGGGCCGCATGATATGGGCGATACCAAGCTTGTTGTGCTGATCGGCAATGCCGGGACCGCAATGTTTCAGCGCTTTACGCGCGAGGGCAGCGGCACACTTGATCAATGGACGCGAGACGTGGTTGACCCCATGGCGCGAGACCTAGGTGCCCGCGCGGTTTATCCGTTTACGGAACCGTTTTTGCCCTTTCAGCAGTGGGCGCGAAAGGCCGGCGCGGGGCATGTGTCGCCGCTTGGTCTCAACATTCATCCGACCTTTGGGCTTTGGCATGGCTACCGTGCGGCGCTTTTGTTCTCAGTCATCTTTGATTTGCCCGCGCCCGCTGCGGCTGCCCATCCCTGCGAGGCTTGTGCCGACAAGCCGTGTCTTTCGGCGTGTCCGGTTTCGGCTTTCGATGGCCGCAAATATGATGTTGGCGCTTGCGTAGATCATTTGAACCATGAGAATGAATGTCTGGCTGGTGGCTGCAAGGCACGTCTGGCCTGCCCTATCGGCAAGGGATTTGTATATGAACCAGATCAAATGCAATTTCATATGAGGGCTTTCAAAGCAGCGCACCCCAATGAGTTATGATTTCATTGCCGCAAAACTAAAGGCAGGCCAGACCATCATTCTCGATGGCGGCACAGGCACAGACATTCAACGCCGTGGCGCGCCGATGAGTGGCGACACCTGGTGTGCTGATGTCAACGCGACGCATGGTGAAATTGTGCGTGCCGTCCATAATGAGTATATTCGCGCTGGAGCAGAAGTGATCACGGCCAATACTTTTGCGACCAGCCCCCTTTCATTCAACGCCTATGGGCGCGATGCGGAAGTGATAAAGCTGGATGAATTGGCAATCGGCTATGCCAAGGCGGCGGCGCTGGGTCACAATGTGGCAGTGGCTGGATCCTTTTCGACGATGCGGCCGGTGATTGTGGGCACAGACCGGACAGATTTGAGCAAGAACTGGACACGCGACGAAGCGATGATTTTGTTCCGTCGCAAAGCGCAGAATCTGAAAACTTGTGGTGTTGATTTCATCATGATGGAGATGATGCGCGATACGGATTATTCGCTTTGGGCCTGTGAAGCGGCGCGGGAAACCGGGCTGCCCATTTGGATCGGCATATCCGTTGAACGGGTTGAAGGACAATTGGTTGGCTTTGGCCGCAATGACCAAAGGCTGGTCGACTTTGCCCCTGCCCTTGCGGCGCTCAAGCCCGATCTCATGTGTATCATGCACACATCTGCAAATGACACCGATGAGGCTTTGGCCACTTTGCGCAAATATTGGAAAGGCCCGATTGGTGCCTATCCCGAGTGTGGGTATTACGCGGCACCCAACTGGCAGTTTGTCGACGTGATCGCGCCAGCCGATCTGGTGGCCAAGTCGCATGACTGGCAAAAGCTTGGGGCCACAGTGTTTGGCGGTTGTTGTGGTATTGGGCCCACGCATATTCATCATTTAGCCAAGGCGTATCATTCATGAAAACGGGTTCTTGCCTCTGCGGCGCAGTGGCTTTTGAAATTGCCGCGCACGCTAACAATGTGACGGCCTGCCATTGCTCCCAATGCCGCAAGATGACGGGCAATTACTGGGCGTCATTTCATGTTGAGGACAAAGACCTCAAATTCATCCGGCAGGATGGTCTCAAATGGTTTTCTTCCAGCCACTATGCCAAGCGCGGCTTTTGTAAAGACTGTGGCTCAACGCTGTTCTGGAAGAAGAACGAAAGCGCTGATACCTCCGTTTGCCCCGGCAGCATTGATGGCAAGTCTGGTCTGACACTCAAGGACCATATCTTTGTGGCCGACGCAGGCGATTATTATGAAATTGCGGGCGGTGTTTCACATAAGCCCTGAGGCTTTCAGCCATTCAGCCTGCGACCTTGCCCCACAGCAAAGTGATTGTTGAATTTGCCAGTGGCCTGTAGTGTCTCAGCCATATGACAACGAATTGCCATTCGATTCTTTTGCCCGGGGGCTGGCGCTGATATGATTCCCAATCTCGCACCGGATTCCGTGCGTCTCAACCTTGCGCCCCTTCCGCGCTGGTTTGGTTTTATTGCATTGTGCATCGGCATGGCCATGGCCATTCTGGATATTCAGGTGGTGGTGACATCGCTGCCTGTCATCGAGAAGGCTTTGGATATTGGCGCTGATCAGATGAGCTGGGTGCAAACCTGCTATCTCATTGCAGAGGTGATCGCCATACCCGTGACTGGGCTTCTCATGCGGGTTTTCACGCTGCGCTGGCTTCTGGTGGCGGCGCTGATTGTTTTCACCCTGGCCTCTATTGGCTGTGCCTTCTCGCATGGCTTTGTGGATTTGCTGCTGTTTCGTTTGGCGCAGGGCGCGGCTGGCGGTATTCTCATACCGATTGTGTTCTCCGCGATCTTTCTGCTGTTTCCGCCGGGGTATGAACAATCTGGCGCTACAACTCTGGCCGGTTTTCTTGCGGTGCTGGCCCCCACACTCGGGCCCCTCATCGGCGGCTGGTTGACGCAAAATTACTCATGGCATTGGCTTTTCCTGATCAATATCGGACCTGGCCTTCTTGCCATTGCGTTTGGGTATTTCGCCCTGCCCCGACTGGCGATCCGCACGGATGAGCTGCGACATCTGGATTGGTTGTCCCTTGGGCTGCTGGCGGTTGGCCTTGCAGCGCTTTTGATCGGCCTTAAATATGCGCCCAAGGACGGCTGGCTTTCGCCCTATGTGTTCCCATGGTTTGTGACGTCTTTGGCCTGCGCCTATGCTTTGTGGAAGCGGCCCAATCCGGCGATCATGTTTCATTTGATGGAAGACCGGGCCTTGGCCTTTGGTTGCGCGCTCAGCTTTCTGATTGGCTTTGTGCTTTATGCCAATATCTATCTGATCCCGGTTTTCATGGCTTTTGTGCGCGGGCATACGCCGTTGGAAATCGGCATGACCACTTTGGTGATGGGTGTTTCGCAATTGTTGACGGCCCCTCTCAGTGTGCAGATTGACCGCCATTTTAATGCGCGCTGGCTGTCTGCCATCGGCTTTAGTATGTTTGCCATTGGGCTTTTCATGAATGCCAATTTTACCGTCAATTCAGATTATGCCGAATATTTCTGGCCGCAGGTGGTGCGCGGTGTGGCATCGGCTTTCTGTGTGTTGCCACCCATTCGCTTGGCACTGGCTTTGATGCCACTGGACAAGATTGGTGATGCGTCTGGCCTGTTCAACGTCACACGCAATATCGGCGGCGCCATTGGCATTGCGGTGGTGGATACGATGTTCTTTGCGCGGGCTCCCGTGCATTCAGACCAGATCATGGAGTGGCTCAAGACCGACGCCCCCAAAGCCGCAGTTGCGCTCGGCATTCCACTGAGTGATGTGCCCACACCAGAGGATGCATCTGGTCTGATGGGGATCATGGATCTCATCCAGGGAGCCAGCTTGACGGCAGCGATCAATGAATGTTGGCTGCTGCTCGGCTGGGTCTGCCTGCTGGCCTTTCCGCTGATTCTGCTGGTGGGACCGGTGCGGAGTGCTTTGCCTCTGCGGAAATTGAAGGAGTCGGTGGGGCGTTGAGAGTGTTTTTCAACTTTTGGGCGTAGTTCGTGCGTCGCTCGCGCCAGAAATATTTTTCATTTTGGCAGTGCTTATGGGTTGACGCGTGTCAAGCGCATTCGCGCATTCTTCAACACAGCAAAATGAGTTGTGCGATTTTACAAAGCAGGCCTTGAGCTTGAGCTGAGAATCGTATGAATGTCTTGTCATGAGCTGCTAGAGAATAGCCGTTAACACAATATCTGGTATTAAGCTTGCGTTAACACACTAGCTATTGACGAAATTCAGGGTCTGTATTATTTTGCTTTTCCAAGGTCGTGCGGTGGGTTTGTGATCTCGTTGGTCCAATGCCCGTCAGTATAAGGCGTCAAGCGTAGATAGGCGTCAGCACGCGTTGGGGGCGAGAAACTTCGCCAATCAGGGTCGTTTTGTCGAACATGGGGATTTTCCGTGCACGTTTTTGCGTGCGCGGGTTTAATATTGAGGGGATTGAGGGCATCATGCGCATCGAACGTTATTTTACCAAGGCAGGTCAGGACGCTTACACGGGATTGGATTTTCGCAAAGCTTTGAGCGAGATCAAAAACCCCGATGGCTCTATTGTGTTTCGATTGGATGACATCGAAGTGCCCTCCTCGTGGAGCCAGGTGGCGACAGATATTCTGGCGCAGAAATATTTCCGCAAAGCCGGCATTCCCAAGGCTTTGAAGAAGGTCGAAGAAGAAACCATTCCATCCTGGCTGTGGCGTTCGGTTGCCGATGAAGATGCACTGAAAGATGTGCCGCTGAAAGAGCGCATCACGGGTGAGCGCTCGGCCAAGCAGGTGTTCAACCGCTTGGCGGGTACGTGGACTTATTGGGGTGTTAAGGGCAAATATTTCAGCACGGAAGAAGACGCGCGCGCTTTTTATGATGAAATGTGTTTCATGTTGGCCACACAAAAGTGTGCGCCAAATTCACC
>JAYWAB010000187.1:0-2260 GCA_043782835.1 Aestuariivirga sp. | reverse complement strand
AAAACCGAATATGCGGCATATTTAAAATATCGCGCTCACCCGTGCGCACCGCCATCACGCGGCTGGCCGAAGATGGGTTGATCGAGATTTATCCGCAACGCGGCACTTTCGTTGCACCCATCAAACTCAAGCAAGTGCACGAGGCGCAATTCGCACGCTCGGCACTGGAGGTATCACTGGCGGAAGAAGCTGCTCGCCACTGGTGCGAAGAACACAGCATTCTGATCAAAGCGAATTTGGAATTGCAGGCGCTGCACGCCAAATCTGGAGATGGCTCCGGCTTCTTTAGCGACAATGAAGCCTTTCACCAACTAATTGCTTGCGCAGCCAAATTGGAAGGCGTTTGGGGCACCGTGCAAAGTGTCAAAATGTTGTGGGACCGGATTGGCCATATCGCCAATCGTGAATCCGCACACACGCTTGATATCATCGCAGAGCATCGGGCAATCGTAAAAGCCCTTGATCAGCGCAATCCACAAAAAGCAGCGGAAGCGATGCGCCAACATCTCCAATCCGTAGATCATACCATTGCCAGACTGAGGCCGCTTCACGAGAGCTATTTTTCAGACCAGTGAATTTGACCATGGCATTTGTCCAAGTGCGAGCGGTGAATTCGTTTGCCACCTATATCACACCACAACAGTGCATTGCGGCAATCATCATAAACGATACTTTCGCCAATAATATCGCGTGTATCCAGCACAAGTGATCCGCCGGGAAAAATGCATTTCTGAGGAAATTGTATTGTAGGCAACGAATTGCCTTGACAGATAGCTTAATGTATATTTTATGTAATTTCTGTAAAACCTATCAGATAGGTATAAAATGCATAAACCTTCTACCGTTCCGGATTCAGTTGAGACAAGTGAAAGCTTGGTTGCGCAAACAATGCGGACCATCACTGATCACATCAGGGACGCAGGACTGAAGCTGGGACAGCCTATTCCGAGTGAATCGGCCTTTGCCCTTAAGATGGGTGTTTCCAGGGCTGTGGTTCGTGAGGCTTTCAGCTCACTCGCCATGGTTGGTGTCATTGAGGTTGGCAACGGGCGGCGAGCACGCGTCGGCGGCATTGATGAGACGGTGCTGCCAATCATCCTCAATCACGCAGTGCTCACCGAGCAGGTTTCCGTTCAACAGATCTATGATGTTCGCCGTTCCATTGAGCAGCGAACTGTCGTGTTGGCCGCGTTGCGCCGCACACCTGCAGAGGCTGAAGTGATCGTCAACTTTGCAGCCGCAATGGACCGTGATTTTAACGATCCGCATTTGGTTGAGCAGAGTGACATTTCCTTCCATGAAACGATTGCACGCGCCTCGAAGAATCCGTTGTTTGCCTTGATCGTAAGTTCGTTTCGCATTGTCACCGAAAAAACTTGGCATATTGGATGGGTCAGCCGCGCGACGGACGAAGATCGTCGCATCAATGTGACGTGTCACCAGCGGATAGCAGATGCCATCTTGCGGAAAGATGCAAAAGAAGCTGAAGCCTTGATGGTTGAGCATTTTGACAATGCAGTGCGAACGTTATTAGCGGCAGGGATTACCTGACGTGTTGAAAATCACCGCCATTGAAACCATTCGCATTGAGGAATTCGGCAACCTTCTGTGGTTGCAGGTTCACACAAGCGATGGAGTTGTTGGGCTTGGCGAAACATTTATGCATGCCGGAACCGTGGAAACTTATCTGCATGAGGTGGTGGCACCGCGATTGATTGGTCGTGATTCCCTTGCCATCGATTCGATTTCGCGCGACCTTGTGGATTATCTTGGTTTTGCATCCACAGGCGTTGAAACACGGGCTGCGTCTGCAGTGGATATTGCACTTTGGGACATTTTTGGCAAAGTAACCAATCAGCCTATTGTCCAACTGCTTGGAGGTTGGACGCGTCAGTCGATCAAGACTTACAACACCTGCGCTGGCACGCACTATATGCGCAACGGCGAGTCGCAATCGACAAAGAACTGGGGATTAGATGCTTCAGCTTCTACTCTCGGTTTGAACGACCTAGATGCTTTCCTAAATCATTCTGATGAACTCGCTCAATCTCTGATCGAAGATGGCATAACGGCCATGAAGATTTGGCCGTTCGATATAGCTGCCGAAAAGACCAAGGGTTGGTCCATTGCAAATGAAGATCTTAAACTGGCTTTGAACCCCTTTGAAAAAATTCGCAAAGCTGTAGGCGACCGTATGGACATCATGGTCGAGTTCCACTCGATGTGGCAACTCATGCCAGCGATCCAAATTGCACGTGCG
>JAYWAB010000186.1:0-14047 GCA_043782835.1 Aestuariivirga sp. | reverse complement strand
AGAGGGAGGGATTCGAACCCCCGGAGGGCTTGCACCCCCTACGGTTTTCAAGACCGTCGCGATAGACCACTCTGCCACCTCTCCTGAAATGGCGCGGGCTTCCTCTAGCAGCATTCGCCACAGAGGCAAGTAAAAATCGGGCAAGCAAAAACCCGCCGCAGCTTTTGGCCGCGACGGATCCTCTTGCAGGGATTTCAGTTAAATCAAAGGCGATAGAGGATTTGGTCGGTCCAATAGCGTTCCAGACGGGTCAGCGCCTTGTTGAGCTTGTCGAATTCGTCGGTGTTGAGGCCGACAACCTGCTCAATGGCGGTCAGCTGGCGGTTATAAAGCGCGTCCACACGGTTGCGGATGCCTTCGCCCTTTTCGGTAAGGCTGATGCGCACAGAACGTTTATCCGCAGCGGAGCGCTCATGATTCACATAGCCCTGCTCGACCAGCTTCTTCAGATTATAGGAAACGTTGGAGCCTTGGTAATGGCCGCGGGTTTTGAGTTCCCCAGCGGTGAGCTCAGCATCTGAGATATTGAACAACAACAGTGCTTGAACGGGGTTGACTTCCTGTTCGCCCGTGCGCTCAAAATCATCCTTGATCACATCGAGGAGACGGCGGTGCAGACGTTCAATCAGCGTCAGCGATTCGAGATAACGACTTTTGATGTCGACGCGCTTCGGATCAACCGTGGCGCGCTTTTACCCCACAACAACTTGCGTGTTCATTTTGAAACCTCTTCTGTCCTGTTTCAGCGATCGGCCTCTTTTGGGCTTTCTTGCGCTGATGGGAGGAACCTAGGCCTCAGGGTTTAAATTCGACTGAAGAGTCTCGGTAAATTTGTCGTTATATTTTATGAAATTTGCGGTGATTTTGATTAGAGTTTATCGAGCCTTGTGAAATGTGCCTAACACGGGTTTCACGGGCTTGGTTAATTCAAGCTTAGCATTTTCACGAGCAAGACAAGCCTTGGGCGCGAGATTGCGCGCTGCGCAAAACTGTGGCCACTTCGCTGGCGCTGTGACTTTGCATCACTTGCCCATGAACCGCGACCACCGATTGATAAAGCCTGCCCTGGCTCTGGCGGTTGCAACGGCGGGCGACATAATAGGCTTGGGTCAACCTCGCATAATTTTGCAATTCCCCGCCAGAGCCCACGACAGTTACAATGCGTTTTGGTTTGGGTTTTGGTTTGGGCTTAGACTTGACCTTTGGCTTTTGAACCAAGGGCTGAACTGGCGCCTGGGTCATGGCTTGGGTTTTGGCTTGGGCGGTTCTGACTTCACGCACTGGTTTTGGGATTGCGGCTTGGGCTTCGGCATAAATTGGCGCTGGTTTGATCTCAGGCGGCGGTGCCACGGGTTGTTGGCCATCAGCCTCGTGGGCCGCTTGCAGAATGCCGCCCAAGGCGTTCTTCTCATCTGCCGCGCAAGTGACGGTTGCGCCCGCTTCATGGCCGCGCTGCAAAGCTGCTTTGGTGGCCTCAACCGATTCACGGTTGGCCAGGGCCAATTCAGCGCGTGCGACGAGTCGCGCGAGATCGTCTTTTTCAGTCATCGATAAATAGTTGCATTTCACATCCACGGCCTGGGCGCGGGCCAACATTTCAGCGGCCTGTTCGGCGGGGGCTGATTGTGCCATGGCCCAAGTGGTGAAGCTTGCGAGAACCAGACCCGCACAGCCCAAACGTAAAAACGAAATCAACATAGAATGCCCCGCATGATAATCAGACTGAATTGCACCGCCAACCGCTAACACATGCTGAATTTTACATAAATTGGCTAGACCCCTCTTTAATGACGTCTTGCGATTTGCCAAAGGGCCAAGGCCGGGCTAATTCTGTTGGATGAGCAACACACATTCGCATTACCCCGCCACCCGCCTTCGCCGCAACCGCAAGGCCCCGTGGGCGCGAAATCTGGTGAGTGAAAACCAGCTCACGGTTTCCGATCTTATCTGGCCGATTTTTGTGATCGAGGGGAAAGATAAGCAAGAGCCGATTGCGTCGATGCCCGGCGTTGTGCGCTTTTCGATTGATCAGGCGGTGGCGCGGGCCAAGGATGCTGCGGCGCTGGGCATTCCCCTGCTGGCGCTTTTCCCGAACACTGATCCCAAGAAGCGCGATGAGGACGGCAGCGAGGCTTTGAACGCTGAGAACATTATTTGCCGTGCGGTGCGGGCGATCAAGGCCGCCGTGCCAGAGATTGGCATCCTGTGTGACGTGGCGCTTGATCCTTATACATCGCATGGCCACGACGGGTTGATGCGTGGCGATCAGATCGTGAATGACGCCTCGGTTGCGGTTCTGGCCAAGCAGGCCGTTCTGCAAGCTGAAGCGGGCTGTGATGTCATTGCCCCATCAGACATGATGGACGGGCGCATTGGTGCCATTCGCAATGCACTGGAAAAAGCCAATTTGCAGGATGTGCAGATCATGGCCTATTCGGCCAAATATGCCTCCGGCTTTTACGGCCCGTTCCGTGAGGCTGTGGGATCTGGCGGCATGTTGAAAGGCGATAAGCGCAGCTATCAGATGGACCCCGCCAATAGCGACGAAGCGATGCGCGAAGTGGCTTTGGATTTGGCCGAGGGTGCCGACATGGTGATGGTGAAACCGGGCATGCCTTATCTCGATATTGTGGCGCGGGTGAAGCGCGAATTCGGTGTGCCCACTTTTGCTTATCAGGTGTCGGGCGAATATGCGATGCTGATGGCGGCCATTGAACGTGGCTGGCTTGATGGCGACAAGGTGATCGGCGAGAGCCTGCTCGCCTTCAAACGCGCTGGCGCCGATGGGGTGCTGACGTATTTTGCCTATGAGATGGCGAAGAAGCTGAAGGGTTGATCTCAGCGAACCTGCATAATGATTTTGCGATGCAAAGTGCCTCCACCTGTGCGCAAGCCAATGCTGAAAATGTCTTGGCCGTGGAAACCTTGCAACGGCGTATAGGAGACGTAAGCGTCGGTCAAAGTGAGGCTCCCATGCTTCGGCTTGATCCAGACGACTGATTCCGCCGTGCCGGGCGCCAGCCCACGGAAACGCGCACAGGTGCTGCCTGCCCTCATGCTGGCATGAAAGCTGCGTGACTCGCCAAGTTGCACCCTTGGGAAAGGCCAATTGCATGCCGATGCAGGCCCGGAGAAATACAAGCTTGCAGCTGCCACCGCGAACATGGGCATGAAAAATTTCTTTAACAGGATGCCTCCGCTGACTTTTAACGAAGAACTTTCAACAGCGCGGCACATCAAGTCAACTTAATGTCTTGTCAGACAGCCTAGCGATCAAGCTCGACGTGTCCCACCTGCCGCCGCCCATTTTCTGCACGTCGGCATAGAACTGATCAACCAAAGCAGCGACGGGCAAGGTGGCACCGTTGTTTCGGGCTTCGGCGAGACAAATTCCCAAATCCTTGCGCATCCAATCGGCGGCAAAGCCAAAGTCAAACTTTCCGGCGATCATGGTCTTGTGGCGGTTTTCCATTTGCCATGAGCCTGCGGCTCCTTTGGAGATGACACCGATCACATCCTCCATATTGAGCCCGGCGCGCATACCGAATTCAATGCATTCCGCGAGGCCCTGCACCAATCCAGCTATGGCGATCTGGTTGCACATCTTGGCCAACTGACCTGCGCCGTGCGGGCCCAATAATTTTGACATGCGGGCATAGTTCATGATCGGGGGTTCGGCCTTGGCATAGGCTCCGGCATCGCCGCCGCACATCACCGTGAGTAAGCCATTCTCTGCCCCCGCCTGCCCGCCCGAGACTGGCGCGTCAATGAAGTCAATGTTCAGTTTGGCTGCCTCGGCCGCAAGCTCACGCGCCACATCGGCGGATGCCGTCGTGTGATCAACAAAAACGCTGCCGGGTTTCATCGCTTTGAACGCGCCCTGAGGGCCAATGGTCACTTGGCGCAAATCATCATCATTGCCCACGCAGGCGAAAACAAAATCTGCGCCTTGCGCCGCTTCACCGGGTGTCGCTCCCGTCTTGCCGCCATGCAGCTCTTGCCAGCGGGACGCTTTCTCGGCGTGGCGATTGTAAACCACCATATCGGCACCAGATTTGTGCGCCAAATGCCCTGCCATGGGAAAGCCCATGGTGCCCAAACCGATCCACGCGCAATTCAATGTCATTGGTTTAACTCCATTCTGAGACGAGGCTTAATTCATGGCCGCGCGCAAGCCAATGGGCTTGCACATTCGGGTCCAAAGTTGGATAGTTCATTTATGAGTGTCGAACGCCGGAACTTTCCGCAATTCTTTATCACGGCTCCCAGCCCCTGCCCGTATTTGCCGGGGCGTGAGGAGCGCAAGGTGTTCACCCATCTTGTCGGCAATGACTCGCGCGCCCTCAACAGCCAACTTTCGCAGAGCGGTTTTCGCCGCAGCCAGAGCATTGCCTATAAGCCCGCCTGTGATCATTGCAGTGCCTGTTCATCGACACGCGTCCCTGTTGCCTCTTTTGAGTGGACGCGCAGTTTTCGCCGTGTTTTGAAAGCGAATGTTGGTCTGGTGGCCACCGTCGCGCGGCCCTTGGCAACATCTGAACACTATGAATTGTTCCGCGCCTATATTGATACACGCCATTCCGAAGGCGGCATGGCAGATATGTCGGTGTTGGACTTTGCAGCGATGATTGATGAGACGGTAGTCGACAGCCGCCTGATTGAATATCGCTTTGTGCCAGGGCACGCGCAAGGCGGAGAACTGGCGGCCTGTGTTTTGGTTGATGTTTTGGCCGATGGGTTGTCGTTGATTTATTCGTTCTATGATCCCGGCTTGAGCCAGCATAGCCTTGGCACTTTTGTCATTCTCGACAATATCTTGCGGGCTCAGCGCTTGAACTTGCCTTATCTCTATTTGGGCTATTTCGTTTCAGGCTCGCCCAAGATGCAGTATAAAGCTAGATTCCGGCCGCAAGAGCGGCTGAGCGCACAAGGCTGGATGCCGCATCCTCAGAGCAACCTCAGGTTTTAGGCCTCTGGCATTTTTGGCAGTATACAGCCGCGATATTCCCGAATATTAATCTAAACTTATCTATATCGACATAGATCTAGGTTAAGTTCAGCAAGTCTCACGCGCTTCAGATGTTTCAACTTTCGCGGCATCAGGAAACTGGAAGATTTGGATGAAATAAGTGAACCGGGTTTGATGGGTAAGTTAGCGCGTGGTTGTAAGTGTCAGTTGAGTTCCACTTGCGTGCGACAGCCCCTGCCAAAGCCGAAAAGGTGAATTCTAACTGGCGGGGGCCATATGTCATACTCTTGTAGTTTGAAGAATCCCTTGGGCGTTGCCCAAATGGTCGTGAAACTTGAAGACGGGCTCGTCGCCCAAGGCCTCGAAGTTGGCGTCTCCAGTGATATGGTGGCTTTTGCCGAGGCCAAGCGCAGCGCGCGCAATGTTGAACCAGCGCCGATGCATGATCATAGCGTGTGTGATTTTTCGGATGACCGGGCCTTTTGGATGTGGCTGAAAGATCGCAGCGGTCGGATCGTCGGGTTGCAGGCTTACCGCATCGACCGGGTGGATTTAAATCTCACGGAATGGTGCGCCAATTACATGATTGGTGTTTACATGCGGCGCGGCGAACTTATGGTGCCCAGCCATGCAAGGCCGCCCAAAGGCAGCATGGCGGACAGGCTCACCGGGCGGCTCGTCTATCATGGCGAATTATGGGTGGAGCGCGAACTCAAGAACCGTCGGATTATTGAACTCTTCTCCAAGCTCGGCTCCCTTCTGGTGTTGCTGAAATGGAACCCGGACGCAATCTGGGCGTTGACGGGTTTTCACATGGCAACGCGGGGCTATGCCAGCCGCATGGGATACCCCTATATCGAACGCGGCTTTCTGCGCTGGCAATGGCATTCCGATAATGTCGAAGAAGTTGAATATCTCGCTGTCGCCGAGCGCGATTTTCTCGAACAGATCGTGGAAGAGAGCAGCGAGTGGGAAGACTTGGCGGCGCAGGGCTCGGACGATGTTCGGATCGCGGCGAACTGAGCACCAACCAGCCTCGCCCTGAGTCTAAATCACTTTGAAGCTGATGGGCGATATTTGCGAGATGACGTTCACGCTATTCTGTTTGCCGATTTCAAGGGAAGGAACAATCAAGCGATGATAAGGCACCCAATGGACTTGATTGTCCGGCAGCCTAAACGCGGCCAACACATGATCGGTGCGCGGACGGCCAGTTGCTAAAACTTCGCGGTAGCCTGCGCTCACACGGTCTGCATAGCTTGTGCCGGTGCAGGGAAATGATGTCAGAAAAGTTCCATAGAATTTTGCGATGGGCGATTTCTCGCCAATATGAGCAACTTCAAACTTGTCGGCCAATTCATTGTAAGCACAAACCACGGAATAATCTGCTGACGGTTCTTTGTTGTTGAGAATGTCTGTCAACAAGGGCGCAAAGTTTGTGACTTTGGGATCGATCTCTTCAACAAATGTGCGCACCGGAAAATGCCGATCGCCCCGTGCAATAATGGCTTCGATACGTTGGGCTGCATCTTTTGTCGTCGCATAGAATTCCTCAAACCATCCCGAAATATGAAAGCGCAAAACCACAGGGGCCTTGGCATCGCTCAGCCAATCGAGCAAATAGAACAATGACCCGACACAGGGTGTTTGGGCATGCCATTTGATCTCGGTGCCGATGTCGCCACTGGTCACACGAACTTCGCCGTCTTCAAATCGCTTTTTTTCTTGCGGTGCAGATGCGTCTAGGCCATCCGTCGGCGCACGCCGGACAGAGGCTTGAACGACCCAAAAACTTGAGCCTTGAATTGCCAAACGAACGACTTCCAAACACTATTGCGCACGCCACCAGCCGTTATGCCAATTGCCTTTGACGCAGGTCCCCCCGGCCTTGGTTACAAAATAGCTGCGATTGGTTGCGCGACATTTAACAAAATTGTTCAAAGAAATTTATTATTTTTCGGAAAGCCGCGCGGTGGCAAACGGCCAGATTGGGCGCGTTCGCCAATCCATTCTGCAAGCTCAGTCACGCTCCAGTTGCGGCCCGACGGATCTTTCCATGCAAGACCCTCTTTCAGATTGAAAGCGCAAACATCCGAAAGCCCGCCATCTTTGAACTTTTGCAGGCGCACGCCTTTGCCGCGTTGCATCTCTGGCAATTCGGAGAGTTTGAAGATCAACAGCTTGCGGTTGTCGCCTACGGCGGCCACAAAATCGGCGTTGGCTGGGAGCCTGGCACAAGAAATCGCTTCGGCTGGCAGCTTTACATTCAAAACTTGTTTACCTTTACGGGTGTTGGCGAGGCACTCATCCTGCAAAACAACAAAGCCATCGCCATCGGTTGACGCCAACAACAGTTTGACACCAGTTTCAAACACCAGAACCGAAACAATCGTATCTGCCGCGTCAAGCTCAGCCAACAAGCGCACAGGTTCGCCATGGCCGCGGCCACCGGGCAATTTTGATGCATCGAGCGTAAAGAATTTGCCCGACGATGAGAAGAGCATGATCTTATCTGTCGTCTGGGCGGGTACGATGAATTTGGCCGCATCGCCCTCCTTATAGGTGAGGGTTGACACATCTTCGATGTGGCCCTTCAACGCTCTGATCCAGCCTTTGTCGGAACATACGATCGTCACAGGTTCTTTCTCGATCATGGCTTGATCGAGATCGACATCTATCGTCGGCGCCTCGGCAAAATCTGTGCGCCGCCGGCCCAGCGGGGTCTTCTTCGAGAAGGTTTCTTTCAGGGCCTTGATGTCATCGGAAATCGAGGTCCATTGTTGCTCATCAGATTTGAGCAGCTTGTTGAGGCTGCCCTGCTCCTTGGTCAGATCATCATTCTCGGTGCGGATCTGCATTTCCTCAAGCTTGCGCAAGGCGCGCAGGCGGAGATTGAGGATCGCTTCGGCTTGCGTATCGGTGAGTTTGAAGCGCTTCATCAAGGCGGGCTTGGGCTCATCGTCCTCGCGGATGATTTTGATCACTTCATCGATATTGAGATAGGCGATGAGATAGCCACCAAGGATTTCCAACCGTCGGGCAATTTCATCAAGGCGGTGCTGGCTTTTCCTCTGTAGCACTTCGCGGCGGTGGTCCAGCCATTCGCGCAGCACGTCTTTGAGGGACATCACTTTTGGCACTCTGCCTTGTGAAATCACATTCAAGTTCAGCGGGAAGCGGCTTTCAAGCTCGGTGTTGCGGAAGAGCTGTTCCATCAACACATCCGGGTCCACGTTGCGGGTTTTGGGTTCCAGCACCACGCGAATATCTTCAGCACTTTCATCGCGCACATCGCCCAGCAACGTCAGCTTTTTGTCGTTGAGCAATTCGGCAATGCGTTCGATGAGGCGGCTCTTCTGCACGAGATAGGGAATTTCAGTGACGATGATCTGCCAGCCGCCGCGTTGCAGTTCTTCTTTTTCCCAACGCGCCCGCACCCGAAA
Organism: Aestuariivirga sp.; assembly: GCA_043782835.1. Taxonomy (GTDB): domain Bacteria; phylum Pseudomonadota; class Alphaproteobacteria; order Rhizobiales; family Aestuariivirgaceae; genus Aestuariivirga. The sequence goes on along the minus strand of JAYWAB010000186.1, from coordinate 5,635 downwards.
ACCACCGCGGCCGGTTTTATAGGCTTCGACAATGCTGTCGCGCGTGTCGATGACAATGCCGCCTGTCGGAAAATCCGGGCCGATCACAAATTGCGTCAGCTTCTCAACACTGGCCCCTGGCGTCTTGATCAGATGCAGGGCCGCATCACAAATCTCGGCCACGTTGTGGGGCGGGATGGATGTTGCCATGCCCACAGCGATGCCCGTGGCTCCATTGGCCAGCAGGTTGGGGAAGGCGCCGGGCAGCACCACGGGCTCTTGCACTGTGCCATCATAATTGGGGCGGAAGTCAACGGTGTTCTCATCCAGATCTTGCAGCAGCAAACGCGCCACTTCCGTCATGCGCGCTTCGGTATAGCGATAGGCGGCAGCACCATCGCCATCAATATTGCCGAAGTTGCCTTGGCCATCGACCAATGGATAGCGCGAGGAGAAATCCTGCGCCAAGCGCACCAAGGCATCATAGATCGATTGGTCGCCATGGGGGTGATAACCGCCCATCACGTCACCCACAATCTTGGCGGATTTCTTGAAAGCGGTGTTGGGGTCCAGCCGCAGCAGCCGCATCACATGCAGCAAACGCCGATGCACAGGCTTTAAGCCATCGCGTACATCGGGCAAGGCACGGTGCATGATGGTGGAGAGCGCATAGGCCAGATAGCGCTCTTCCAAAGCGTCTTTCAGTTCAATGCCTTCAATCGGTGCCGGGGGGGCGGGCGGGGAGGAATCACGTTTGGCCATGGAACCAGCGTGTAACGCACCCGTTCATAAATGCAAACAGCGGGAGATTGGCGCACTTAATCAATGATCGCATAAAGACAACTATTTTTACCGTCATCCCGGCCTGCGCCGGGGTGACGGTGAATTTGGCGTTGGCTGCTCACTCATTCAATACAACATAAACTCTGTTTGCCACAACTTTGTGCCTTGGAAGTTGCCGTTGATTTGGGCAAGTTGGGCCATATGTGCCGACGTCAAATTCGCAATGAAATTGAGACCATCATCCCCGGTGATGCGCTCGAAAAGATCAATCAGGCCGACGCGCTGGCTTGGGTTGATTCAGGTGCTGATCTCGTTCGGTTGTTCAAGCCAGCGACACCGCCCAAACATTTGGTTTCTTATTTCGCAGTGGCAAATCATTCCAGCATCCTTCTGGTCGATCATAAAAATGCCCAGCTTTGGCTGCCACCGGGTGGCCACGTGGAACCGAACGAACACCCGCGCGACACGGTTTTACGCGAGATCGTCGAAGAGCTTGGATTTTGCCCGCTCATCCGATTGGCCCGCCACTGATGGTGACGTGTACCGAGACGGTGGGGCAAACAGCAGGGCACACCGATGTCTCGCTGTGGTATCTGGTGCACGCGGAAGAGTTACAAATTTTAAATTTTGACCAAAACGAGTTCAATGCCGTTCGCTGGTTTACATTTTCAGACGTGCCCTTTGAACGATCCGATCCTCAAATGCGAAGATTTATTGAGAAATTGCGGCTGAGATTGCTTTGAACAAGTCAAAGGCAATAAACTCAAACTAACCGACAGCCTGAATTTGTGCCTATTGAGCATCATCTGCTGTCACCTGATCCTGCCGCGCCCATCAGACAGTGCAGCGGCTTTCAGAACTTCATTTAAATTCAATCTCCAAACCAGCGCGATTGAGGATTCCTTAATTCAGGCACTCGTATGACTCGCGGGCGATTGCAAATAAGGGGCACAGATGAAAATAGGCAGTATCCTGTTGGCCAAGGGCTTGGTTTCGGCAGAAGACATCAACCGGGCGGTCGCTCATCAGCAAGCAAATGGTTGCCGGCTGGGCGACAGTATCGCCGCCCTTGGTTTCATGACCAAGGAACAGATTGATAAGGTCCTTTCGGATGCACCGCAGGCGCCGATGTCGGTGGCTGATACCGGCATTGATTCAGTGTTCCTGCTCGAATTGGCCATTAAGGGCATGTATACCGAAAATCTCGAAACCGCCTCGCAGATTGCTGAGGCCATGAAAATATCCAGTACTGCTGTCAACCAGCTGCTGACGGAAGCCAAAGAACGCAAACTTGTGGAGTCACTTGCGTCAACGGCCAGCGGCGGGTCTATGGCGGAAATGCGCCTGGTGCTCACCCGTGCGGGGCGCGAGTGGGCGGGCGATGCGATGAAGCGTGGGCAATATTTTGGGCCGGCACCTGTGTCGCTCAAAGAGTTTCAAGACCGTATTCTCGTTCAGCGTGTGACCAATGAACATGTGACCCGCCAAGATCTGGACCAAGCCTTTGAGGGACTGGTCATGACCGAGCGCTTTGTCAGCCGGCTGGGGCCTGCGGTCAATTCCGGCAATGCCATTCTTATTTACGGGCCAGCAGGCAATGGCAAGACGACCGTTGCTGAGATCGTTGGTCGGATATTCCAGAATGTAATCTACGTTCCCTATTGTGTGGATATTGACGGCGAGATCATGAAGGTTTTCGATCCGACGGTTCACCGCCAAGTGGCCGCTGTGCAAGAGCAAGCGGGAGCTTCGAATTTGCGCCGCAGCCGCATTGACCCGCGCTGGGTCGCATGCTACCGGCCGATGGTGATCACGGGTGGCGAACTCACCATCGAGATGCTCGATCTCAAATATAATACGGTTGCCAAATTTTATGAAGCACCTTTGCATATCAAAGCTTTGAATGGCACTTTTCTCATCGACGATTTCGGCCGCCAACGCGCCAAGCCCGAGGACATTCTCAACCGCTGGATCGTGCCACTCAACAGCCGGGTTGACTATCTGACCACGCATACTGGCAAAAGCATTATGATCCCCTTCGACGAGATTGTAATTTTTTCCACCAATATGCATCCCGACGATTTGATGGACCCAGCCTTCCAACGCCGCATCAGCTACAAGCTAGAGACAGTGGAGCCACCGGAAGAATTGTTCAGCAAGGTTTTTGTTGGCATGGCAAAGAAGCTTGGTCTTGTTCTCACGCAGCAAGTTTATGACCAGGTTATCAATGGCATTCGTTCCAATGCCGCGCCTCTGGCTTATTTCCAACCAAAGTTCATCATCGAACAGGTGTTGGCCTCATGCAAATTCGAGGGCATCGCACCCCAGTTCACCACAGAGAACGTCAGCGACGCGCTTGACAACCTTTTCATCAAGAAAGCCGATGGAAAGATGTTCGGAGTGAAGCGGGCTTAGTTTTTGAACCCGCTCTAAACTCGGTTCACGACAACCTTGCAGATGGGTTTTTTGCCCCAGATATTGTCGCAGGCGCGGCGGATGCCAGTGCGGATGGCTTCGGTTACTGTGCCGTCGTCTTTACGCCGCGCGCGGGGCATGGCGGTAAAGACCTGTTCGGCCACGTCGGCCAAATCATCATCCAAGACGGAGGGCAATCCGTCGGAGATGAAAGCCATGTCGACCAGATCCTGCTTGTCGTTGATCAGTATACTGACGAAAATGATCCCCGCAAAGGAAAGTTTGCGGCGCTGTTTGGCGGGGCCGTCTTCGGAGGGTACTATCAACTTACCATCGAGATGAAGCCTTCCGCCCGGCGCTTCGTCAATCACGCCAGCGGCACCCGGCTTTAGTCTTGCGATTTTCAAGTCTTCGAGCATGATGGTTTCAGCAATGCCATTGGCCTTGGCGAAATTGATATGAGCGCGCAAGTGGCGCGGTTCACCATGCATGGGTATCAGAATCTTGGGCTTCACCCATTCATACATTTGTTTAAGTTCGCCCTGACGCGGATGGCCAGAGGAATGGACCAAAGCGTCGTCAGCGGTGATCACATCAATATCGAGCTTGGCGAGATTGTTGATAACAGCACCCACTTCCTTTTCGTTGCCCGGAATGGTGCGGGCTGAAAAGACGACGAGATCGCCCTTTTCTAAGGCGATTTGCGGATGCGAGTCCTCCGCGATCCGCGCAATTGCGGCGCGGGATTCACCTTGGCTTCCGGTGCAGAGCAAGAGAATGCGATCATTGGGCAGATAGCCGAATTCTTCGATATCCAGAAACGCGCCTGCCTCTTTGAGATAGCCGCATTTCCTCGCCGCCTCGATGGTGTTGCGCATGGCGCGGCCAGCGATCACCACTTCGCGGCCAGCCGAACGCGCGGCAGCAACCGCACAGGAAATGCGTTCGACATGCGAAGCAAAGGTTGTGACAGCCACGCGGCCCTTGGCGTGTTTGATAATATCGGCCAAAGTTGCAGCCACATCTTTTTCAGAAGGCGATGAACCTTGGCGCAGCACATTGGTGGAGTCGCAGATCAGCGCATCAACACCCTTGTCGCCCAATTCGCGGAAACGCTTCTCGGCGATGTGGTGGCCAAGCTGTGGGCTGCGATCAATTTTCCAATCGCCGGAATGCAAGGCGTTGCCGTGATTGGTGTCGATGAACAGCGCACAGGATTCAGGGATGGAATGGGTGACGGGAATGAGTTCCAGCTTGAAGGGGCCTAAAGTGAATTTGCTCCCCGGCTTGTGGGTGATGATCGGAACTTCTTCATCAAGCCCATGTTCAATCAATTTCAGCTTCAACAACTCAGCCGCAAACGGCGTACAATGAATTTCGCATTCAAGCTGCGGCCAGAGATGGCAGATGGCACCAATGTGATCTTCATGGGCATGGGTGATGACGAGGCCTGAGAATTTCTTTCGGTTCTTGGTGATGAAACCGACGTCAGGCATGATCACATCAATGCCGGGGTCTTGCTCATCGCCGAATTTGACACCGAGATCGACCATCAGCCAGTCACGGTTGTTGGCTGGGCCCACACCATAGCAATAACAATTCATGCCGATTTCACCCGTGCCACCCAGCGGCAGGAGGACGAGATCGGGCGATGGGTCGAACTTGTTTTTGGCTTTCATGACTGAGGCTGATACTCCACCCACACGTCTCCTGCATAGACATGCTTTATTTCACCATGAACAGGTTTGAATAAAAGTGCGCCGTCGGAGGCTAGGCCAACGAAAGTGCCGGGATCGCCATCGACTGTGATGGGCTGGTTCAGATGGTGACAGCGCGCGGCCCAAGCTTCGCGGATGGCCGCAAAGCCGCTGCCTTCATCCCAGATTTTCATGTTGTTTGAGAGGGTTAGTTGCAGCTGTTTAAAGACGGATTCAACTTCCGTGCCTTCAAGCCTTGCGGCCCTATAGGGCAGACCATTCGGCACCTGGGCGATATTGATGCCAATGCCGATGGCCACGAGGCCGGGCCTTATCGCCTCCACCAATATGCCGCAGAACTTGGCCCCGTTCAAAAGGCAATCATTCGGCCATTTCAATGAGATCGCGGCGGGATCTACAAAGACACTTGCAGTTTGGTGGACGGCCACTGCGGCAACGAAACTCATTTGTGCCACGGCACTGATCGGGGCCAGGGTTGGCGTTAGAAACGTGCTGTAGAGATTGCCGGGTTTTGAGACCCAGTGCCGCCCTAACCTGCCCCGGCCTGCGGTCTGTTCGTCTGCCACGATCCAGAGCGGCCCTTGCTCGCCCGCCTCAGCACGGCGGCGGGCTTCGAGGTTGGTTGAATCGATGGTGGGATGGCGGTGGATGGGGATCATATGAATAAGGCCGTCCTATTCACTCCGTCATGCCAGCGAAGGCTGGCATCCAGCTTTGTCATCGCTTTGAAGAAAGCAATA
>JAYWAB010000185.1:0-25348 GCA_043782835.1 Aestuariivirga sp. | reverse complement strand
CGCATCATTACGGATTTGGGGGTTTTGGATGTTGTTCCGGGCGGTTTGAAAATTGTGGAATGTGCACCGGGTGTTTCGGAAGCAGATTTGCGCAAGGCGACCAAAGCGAAGATTGTCAGTTGAGCTGCCCCAGAACGAGACGTAAATTTTGCGCGTGTACGTCTTCATAGGGCTCAAAATAATTCACCCAGCCCATGTCCAACGGGCCGGCGATGAGGTCCTTTAACGGTACATCGCGCAGGCGTTCTTCGGTGCGACAGCGTTTCAGCATGCGAATATATTGTTGTTGGGCTTTGATGAGGCCCTTGCCATAGCCACCCACGCCGATGATGTCGGCTGAGCCGTGGTTGGGAAAAATGAATTGCGGATTTAAGGCCCAGAGCCTTTCGAGCTCTTGCAAATGAATGTCGAAGTGCTCGGGTTCGCCCACATAAGTGATCGTGTCTTCCATCGTGTCACCGACGAGCAGTAAACCATCATCTTCGATCCAGACCAATGAGGCATCATCAGAATGGATATTGGCTTCGATGAATTTTAGGTTGCGATTGCCGAGCGTGAAATTCATTTCAGATTCGAAAATACGATTGGGCAAGATGAGCGGATTGATTGCGGGTGGTCCGTGGAAAGTTCCGTCTTGAATGCCGGATTGATGCTTTTTCAGATGCGCCAAGGTTTTAGCATTGGCGATGATTTCGCAATCGGCAAAGGCCTCAGTGCCTGCAATGTGATCCAAATGCCAATGGCTGAGCAGCACTGTGAAATCTGTGATGCCGCGCTTTGTGAGATCGGCGCGGATGAATTCTGCATGTTCAACTGATACATGCGTATCATAAATCAACGCCTTGTTTTTGCTGACTAATGCGTAACTGGCAATGCCCAGAGAAATGGCTCCATCATCGACCCAGTTGGGTTCTGGCGCAACGCGATAGCCTTCGACGCGGCCATCATAATAGGCGATGAGGCCGGGGCCGCATTCCATCACGCGCAGATTTTTCATAGCAAATCCAATTGTTGTTTCGGCTGTAGTGGTGGCGCAGGTGGCGTGGGTTTGCCGCCCCGGGCAATCGTAGTTTTATCCATCGTCCAAAAATTATCCGGCGGTGATTGCAGCATATCTTGCACTTTTTCATCGCTTGAAAGCCAGCGCGCAAAATTTTCAGGAGTGATCACAACGGGAGAACGATCGTGAATATCGGACACGGGCAAGTGTGGTGTCGTCGTCAACATCGCTGCTGTTTCCAATTCCGAACCATCAGGCGCCATCCAATGTTCCCAGATGCCACCAAAGGCAAAGAGCGCATCGTCCTTGCGGTGGATGAACCAGGCTTGCTTTTTGCCCGGCACATCGCCCTGCCATTCATAAAATCCATCCGCAGGAATGAGGCAACGGCGGCGGCGGATGGCGTTTTTGAAAGAGGCCTTTTCATAAACTGTTTCGGCTCTCGCGTTGATCAGTGGGCGGCCCGGCTGAATTTCCTTGGCCCAGCTCGGCACAAAACCCCAACGCACCAGCGTGAACTCTGGCCTTCCATCATAAGCGGCACGAACGATGCCGATCGGGCTTGCCGGTATCACATAGGGCCGTGGTGGAAACGCCACCTGTTCGATATAGTTGAACAGGTTGCGGGCTTCTTCAGCGGGTCGGCGCATAGAGTAAAGCGAACACATGGGAGACGTTTAGCGATATGGCGCGAGCAGAACCAAGACCTATTTTGGCGGCATCGGCTGTGGTGTTTCGCGGGCGTGATGTTTTGCTGGTGCAACGCGGGCGGCCACCGGGGCAGGGCCTGTGGAGCCTGCCGGGCGGCAACGTGCTGTTTGGCGAGACGCTTCAGGCGGCCGCCTTGCGCGAAGTGCGCGAAGAAACTGGGGTTGCAGCCGAGATCAAAGGTTTTGCCGGAAACTATGAAATTATCACGGGCGAGCAGCATTTTGTCATCGCCTGCTACGGAGCCGTTTGGCAGAGCGGTGAAGCGCTTGCGGCCAGTGATGCAGCGGCGGCATGTTTTGTGGATTTGGCTGATTTTGGCAATTATGAATTGGCTTTAAATACGGCCCCGGCCATCGCCGCAGCACGGGTTATTTTAGGCATTTGATTCAAAGCTTTGCTTGCGCGTTAACCTTGCCTTAAGGATTGACTTCCGCACCTCCGTTAACCTGTTAAGGTCTTTTCAAGACGCCAAACAGCGCATTTCCGGGGCCCGTATGCAGAAACTTCCGCAGCTTGACGACGATGATGATATTGAACTGCCGCTGCAAGAAGAAAAGCAGGCGGCGCTGCGCTATATTCTCGATGCGTGGGAAGAGGCGGTCTATGATGGATTGGACCCTGATTGCATAGCCACGGCGGCTATCTTTGCAGCCCTTTCTGATCTGATTGCCACCTATGGCGAAGAGCCTGTGGCGACCATGTGTGAACGCTTGCCGGAACGAATTCGTGCCGGTGAATTCACTGTGGGTCGAACAAAACAGTAGGGCCTGCGTTAGCGATCGACATCCACGACAAATCTCCCGCGAGTTTTGCCGGCGATGATCTCTGCGGCGACACGCGGCACTTCGCTGAGGCCAACTGTGGTTGTGAGGTTGTGCAGTTTCGCCATGTTTAGATCCCGCGCCAGCCTCGCCCAGGTTGCCTCACGGCGCGGCTGCGGCGTGGTCACCGAGTTGATGCCGATCAGACGTACACCGCGCAAAATGAATGGGGCGACCGATGTGGGTAGGTCCATGCCTTGGGCCAAGCCACAGGCAGCGACACTGCCTTCAGGAATGATTTGCGACAGAACATTGGCCAGTGTCACAGAACCGACGCTATCAATGGCTGCGGCCCAGCGCGGCTTGGCCAAGGGCTTGACGGGTGTGTTGAGTTCGGCGGCATCGACAATTATGTTTGCGCCAAGGCTTTTCAAGAAATCAGTTTCTTCCAAGCGGCGCGTGGATGCGGCCACTTTGTAGCCAAGTTTTGCCAGCAGCGTGATGGCAACGGTGCCCACACCGCCTGCGGCACCTGTGACCAGCACTTCACCTTGATCTGGCCTCACGCCCTGTTCTTCAAGCGCCATGACGCAGAGCATGGATGTATAACCCGCTACACCCACGGCCATAGCTTCTTCTGCTTTCCAGCCCTTGGGCAAAGGCACAAGCCAATCGCCCTTCACGCGGGCCATCTGGGCAAAGCCGCCACTGTGGCTTTCGCCCACGCCCCAGCCGCCCAAGATCACATCATCGCCGGCTTTCCAGCGCGGATGCGTTGAGGTGATTACTTTGCCAGCGAAATCAATGCCCGGGATCAAAGGGAACTGGCGGATGATCGGCGATTTTCCGGTGACCGCAAGACCATCTTTGTAGTTCACCGAGGAATGCGATATGCGGATCGTCACATCACCGGGCATGAGCTGGTCCTCTGTCCACTCGGTGAATTCAGCCTTTTGGCCGGATTCAGTTTTTGAGACAACGAGGGCTTTGAACTTTTCCATTTTAAAATCTCACTGGTTCGCCAAAGGCTTTGGCAGCAATTTCACCTTGCCACATGGCGCGGTGGCCGCGCACAAATGTGCCGACAGGCCAGCCCTTCACTTTTACACCGTCATAAGGTGTCCAACCACAACGGCTTTGAATCCACTGGTTGGTGATGGTTTCCTGGCGCTTCATATCAACTATCGTGAAATCTGCATCATAGCCCTCAGCAATGCGGCCTTTGTTTTTGATGTTGAAGATGCGCTGGGGGCCGTGCGATGTGAGATCAACAAATCGCTCCAGCGAGAGGCGGCCTTCGTTCACGTGATTGAGCATGATCGGCACCAGAGTTTGAACACCTGTCATGCCGGATGGTGATTGCGGATAGGGTTTGGCTTTTTCTTCCAGCGTGTGTGGCGCGTGGTCGGACCCCAACACATCGACAAGGCCCGACGCGATCGCTTGCCATAGTGCGGCACGGTGGCGGGCTTCACGCACTGGCGGGTTCATCTGCAACTTGGTGCCGAGGCGGGCGTAGTCATCCGCGGAAAGTGTGAGGTGGTGTGGCGTGCACTCGACCGTCACCAGATCACGCGCGGCGGCGAGGAGAGGAAGTTCCTCTGCCGTTGAGATATGCAGAATGTGGATGGGCTTTTGATATTTGCGGGCGATGCGGATCAGGCGTTCTGTAGACAGGCGTGCGGCCTCTTCATCGCGCCAGTTGGGATGTGAGGATGGATCGCCCGCACGTTGAAATGACAGGCGGGCGCGCAAGCGTGCCTCGTCTTCGCTGTGAAACGCAGCGCGGCGGGTGAGTTTTGAGATGATGGCTTCGAGGCCTGCATCATCCTCCACCAAGAGATCACCTGTCGATGACCCGGCGAAGACTTTGATACCAGCTGATCCCTGCAAGGTTTCGAGATGTGGCACGCTGACAAAATTCTCGTGCGTGCCGCCTATATAAAAAGCAAAGTCGCAAAACATGCGGTGATGGGCGCGGGAGACTTTGTCCGCCAAGGCTTCGGGCGAAGTTGTTGTTGGTTTGGTATTGGGCATTTCGAAAACGGCTGTCACGCCACCAGCCACGGCTGCACGACTTCCGGTTTCCAAATCTTCCTTATGTGTGGCGCCGGGTTCACGGAAATGCACCTGGCTGTCAATGACGCCGGGAAGGATGTGAAGGTTGCGGCAATCAAGCGTCTCTGCCGCGACCAGACCAGAGACATTGCCGATGGCGATGGTCTTTCCTGCTGTGACGGCAAGGTCGCCCACGCCTGTTCCATTCTGATTGACCAGCGTTGCGCCTTTGAGGATGAGATCAACTGTTTGGGCCAAAGGCGCGTCGTCCTTGCTTCGGGGTTTGGCATTTCGTAAATGGTTAGCTACGCCATGGCAACCACAATGACATTCTCCCCACAAGCTTTACCCGACCGCGCCGTTATAGCGCTGGTTGGCGATGCCATTTTTCCCTTTTTGCACAATATCTTGACATGCAATGTTGAGAACTTGGCTGAAGCTGGTTTGGCCTATGGCGCGTTGCTTTCGCCGCAGGGAAAAATTCTTCACGATGTGTTTGTGCACCGCGTGGGCAAAGATGCGATGATTGATTGCGCGTTAGCGGGCCGTGATGACTTGGTGCAGAAATTGAAGCTTTATCGATTGCGGGCGAAATTTGAAATTGTTGTTCGTGATGATCTTGGTGTCGGTGTGGGTGGGGCAGGTGCTGTCGATCCGCGAAATGCCGGCTTGGGAACGCGAGGCATTGTCGTATCCGGCGCGTTAGAACCGGGCGCCGGCTATGATGATGCGCGCTATGTTCTGGGCATTGCGGATTCATCTGAGATCGGCAGTGGAAAGCTGTTTCCGCATGAGGCGAATTTTGATCAGTTTGGCGCTGTCGATTTCAACAAGGGCTGTTACATCGGGCAGGAAGTTGTCTCGCGTATGCAACACCGGGCCACGGCACGGAGCCGGATCATGCCTGTCACTTTCACAAATGATCAGCCTACGGATGAAATTCGCAACGGTGACACACTGCTGGGTGAAGTTCTGGGCCGGCGCGGTAGGGCAGCTTTGGCGCTGATGCGGCTGGACCGACTTGGCGAGACAGGCGCGCCGGAGGGTATGACAATCTCGCAACCCGTTTGGATGAAGAGATGACGGCGGTTCACCATCAAGATGGCATTTGTCGCTGTGGCTGGTGTGGGACAGACGCGCTTTATGTAAACTATCACGACACGGATTGGGGTGTGCCGGAATATGATTCACGCGCCTTGTTTGAAAAGCTCATCCTTGATGGCTTTCAGGCGGGCCTGTCGTGGATCACCATCCTGCGCAAGCGCGAGAACTTTCGCGCGGCTTTTGATGGCTTCAAGCCTGAGGTGATTGTGGGCTATGGCCCCGCCAAGATCGAAGCCCTGATGCAGGATGCTGGAATTGTGCGCAACAGGTTGAAGATTCAGGGCACCGTCAAAGGCGCTGAAGCCTATCTCAAGATGGATGATTTCTCAGCTTATCTTTGGGATCATGTGGGGGGTAAACCGATAGATGCCCAGCATCAGAGTGGAAAAACTGTACCTGTCAAAACCTTGGTCAGCGAGAAGATTTCAAAAGACCTTGCAAAGCGCGGATTTAAATTCGTGGGCCCCACCATTGTCTATGCTTTCATGCAGGCCTGTGGACTTTACAATGACCATATGATTGCCTGTCACCGCTATACGGCGGTGAAGAAACTGGTGCGCTGAATGGCGCGGGCGTGGCAGCGGATGCTTTCGGGGCGCAGGCTTGATCTGCTCGACCCTTCGCCTTTGGATATTGAGATTGAAGATATTGCCCATGGACTTTCGCGTGTGGCGCGGTGGAACGGGCAGACGATGGGCGAGCAAGCCTTTAGCGTGGCCCAGCATTGTCTTCTGGTTGAAAGCATTTTTGCTCATACGCAGCAGGCCGCAAACACGTCGCAGCGCCGCGCCGCACTTTTGCATGACGCAGCGGAATATGTGATTGGTGATATGATTTCGCCTTTCAAGGCGGCCCTTGGTGTGGATTATAAGGCATTTGAATTGCGTTTGATGGCGGCCATTCACATTCGTTTCGGTTTGGCGGCCCACACGCATGAAACCCTTGAAGCGGAACTTAAGCAGGCGGACCGCGCTGCGGCCTATCTGGAAGCCACGCAACTGGCCGGGTTTTCACTTGGTGAAGCTGAGACGTTTTTTGGGAGGCCCAAGGGTTTGAATGGCGCTGGATTCCAGCAGTTTCTGGATTTGAAGCCACTCTCAGCAGTGGCGGCGAAGGCGGCCTATCTTAAACGGTTTGAGGCATTGGCATGATCATCGTCAGCGGACTTTCGCGCGCGCAGGAACAAATCGATTTGCACAAGGCTCAATCTGTCATTGGCATTTTGGGGCCTGAGACGGCGCACCCCACTTATCGTGGCATAGATGGCCAAAACCATCTTCGCCTCAGCTTCAATGACATCAATGTTGAAACCGTGGGCATGACGGCGGCAACGGTGGGCGACGCGCAGCGGCTGGTGGATTTTATCGGGCGCTGGGACCGCAATGCCCCAATGCTCATTCACTGCTGGGCGGGGATCAGTCGGTCGACAGCCACGGCTTTTGCCGCACTGTGTTTGATCAAGCCTGATGAGGATGAAATGGCTTTGGCGCAACTGCTGCGCAGTGCCTCACCTTCGGCCACGCCCAATCGGTTGATCACCCATAAGATTGATCAGATTTTGGGACGCAAAGGGCGGATGATCAAAGCGGTTGAAAGCATCGGGCGCGGGGCTGATGCGTTCGAAGGAACACCGTTTCAGTTAGATGTTTAGCCCGCTTTGCGCGGCGCATAGAAAATGTGATGGCCGATGCGGATCAACCTTCGCATGGTGTGTGACCAACGCGGTGTTACATAATCTGCATGGTAATTAATGGCGGTTCCGAGCATGGCAATGGCTGGATCATTGTTGATGGCGCGTTCGGCAATTTCCTTGGCGTGGGCCCAGGCGGTGGGTGATTTTACATCATCGGGCAGACCATCACAGGCGAAAGAGAATTGGCAAGAATTGCGGTTGTTGGATCCTTGATAAACCACGCCGCAAATGGTCTTGGGGAAATCGGGGTTTTTTACACGGTTCAAAATCACCTTGGCGACGGCAAGCTGGCCGATGTCCGACTCTGAACGCGATTCAAAATAAACGGCACGGGCCAAACAATTTTCTTCGGCGAGGCGCACGCGGCGTTGCAGGACGATTTGTTGTTTCTGAACGGCGCTGACCAAAACTTTTGACGCAATGGTGGGCAAAGCGGGATTGGAGACGATCCGCTTTACCGCAACGGGTGGCGAATCTTCTTCTTGCAGATTGACCGCAGCCGGCGTGATCTTGATGGTTTTTTGTTGAGCGGCCATTTGGACAATATTGGCAGGTTTCGCCTTGGGCAATGGCGGCGGCACGGCGGCCACAACTTCGGGCGCGTTGGAAAGATCGCCCTTGCCATCCGCAATCACTGTTTGGCGGCGCAAAGTGTCGAGGTTGATGGAGGTGAACGTCTGGCCTTCTGGCAGCAAAGAACCTTTGGTGGTCAGCGTGCTGGTTGGGGCGACAAACAAAGACGTATCGGTCATGCTGGCCAGTTCTTCGCCATCGACATTGTGAGCTGAGGCGTTGCGTCCAATAAGGTTTCCGGCAAAGGCAAAAGCGACCACCAACATCAGGCCGGCCACGATCATCGGAAGATTGTCGATCAGGCGATTACGCTTTTGCAACGGCATTTCAAATGACGCGTCGTCGACATAGAGCGCCTGTCTGGATTTACGCTGACTGTGATACAATGCTCTCAGGTCCTGCTTTTAAGAGGGCTATTGGGCCCGGGATGCAATATACAGATTTCGCGTTTAGCATAGGTTAACCATGCAAACAACTAAATCCAGCCCCAAATCCGCCATCGAAAAGCACAGATTAAAAACCTGGTTAATACGTTGAAGTTGTTATGATTTATTTGAAAATTTAAGAAATGCCTGGGCGGCGGCCAACCTGGCAATGGGGACACGAAAGGGCGAACAGGAGATGTAATCCAGCCCGGCCTGTTCGAAAAAGGCAATTGAGTCCGGGTCACCGCCATGTTCACCGCAGATGCCGAGTTGGATGTCGGGGCGGCCTTGGCGGCCACGTTCAACCGCCATGGTGATGAGTTCGCCCACGCCTTCCACGTCCAAGGACACGAAAGGATCGCGCGGGAAAATCTGGCGGTTGGTATATTCGCCAATGAAGCGGGCACTATCATCGCGGCTGATGCCATAGGTGGTTTGGGTCAAATCATTGGTGCCGAAAGAGAAGAATTCGGCCACTTCGGCAATGTCGGCGGCTTTCAAGGCGGCGCGGGGCAGCTCAATCATGGTGCCCACCATATATTCAATTTTTTGCCCGGTTTCACGGGCCACGTCCTTGGCCACCGCATCGATGCGGGCGCGGACGGCGGAGAGTTCGGCACGCGCGGCAACCAGCGGCACCATGATTTCGGCAATGGGTGCCTTGCCGGATTGGGCCTGCACAAGGGCAGCCGCTTCAAAAATGGCGCGGGCCTGCATGTCGGTGATTTCGGGATAAGACAAAAGCAGGCGTACACCACGGTGGCCTAGCATGGGGTTTTGCTCGCGCAGTTCGGCCAAGCGCTTTTTAAAATTTGATGGGTTGGCCCCAAGATTTTTGGCCAAGGCCTCGATCTCATCATTCTGTGACGGCAGAAATTCATGCAAGGGTGGATCGAGGAGGCGGATGGTGACAGGCCTTGCCGCCATGATCGAGAAGAGGCCCACAAAATCTTCCCTGAGCATGGGCAGAATTTTGGCCAGTGCGGCGCGACGTTCTTTTTCGCTGTCGGCCAAGATCATTTCGCGCATCGCGATGATCCGGTCACCTTCAAAGAACATATGTTCGGTGCGCGACAGGCCGATGCCTTCGGCACCGAAATCGCGCGCCAGTTTGGCATCGTGCAGTGTTTCAGCATTGGCGCGCACTTTCATGCGGCGGGATTTATCGGCCCAGCCCAGCACAGTGGCAAAATCGCCCGAGAGGGATGGCTTGATCACCGCCACCTGGCCCTTGAGAACTTGGCCGGAGCTGCCGTCGATGGTGATTATATCGCCTTTGTGAAGCGTCATGCCCGGCGCTTTCAACACGCCTTCGGCGGTATCAATCTTCAAACTTGATGCGCCGGAAACACATGGTTTGCCCATGCCGCGTGCGATCACGGCGGCGTGGCTGGTCATGCCGCCGCGGGTGGTGAGCACGCCGTCTGCAAGGTGCAGCCCCTTGATATCTTCGGGCGCTGTTTCAGTGCGCACCAAAATCACATGATGGCCCTGGCCAGCCAATGTGCGGGCTTCGTCGGCATCGAAGATGATCATGCCGCTGGCGGCACCGGGCGAAGCGCCCAGACCTTGGGCCACAACTTCACGCTTGGCCGCTGGGTCAAGTGTTGAGTGGAGTAATTGATCGAGCTGCAGAGGATCAATCCGTAGCAAAGCCTGTTCTTCGGTGATGCGCTTTTGGGCGACCAAGTCGGTCAGGATTTTGAGATTGGCGGCCGTGGTGCGCCGCGCCGGGCGGAGATCAAGAAGCCACAGGCTGCCTTGAGCAATGGTGAAATCAACTTCCACCGCATCGCGGCGTTCGTGTTCCAGCTTGTTCAGCGCTGTCACCAGGGTTGCGTGAGCATCAGGCAGGGTCGCTTCCAGTGATACGCCCGCGCCGCTGAGCAAGGTGCTTTGGCGCAGGCGCGCATCGAGATCGGGGCCTTGGGCATCCTCAAGATATTCGCCGTGCAACGCACTCTCTCCCGTTTGCGGATGACGCGAGGCGGCGTGGCCTGTGCCGGAGCCTTCATTCTGATTGCCGAAGACCATGGCTTGCACAATGATGGCAAAGCCCGTGTCATCTTTCAGCCCGTGTAATTTACGCTGGGCCTTGGCGCGCGGGCCTTGCCAGGCGCGAACCAGCCCGGCAATCGCATTCCACAATTGCTCATGGACAGATTGTGGGAAAATGCGATCATTGCTGGATTGGATCTGGGCCTTGAAGCGTTGGGTCAATTCTGGCCCATCGGAACTTTTGATCTCACGCGATGAAACATAGCCGCGCTCTTCGATGAAGAGGCTGAGCAGATCTTCAAATGCGGCGGGGTCATCGCCCATCACCACATGGGCATAGTTCTGGATGAAGCGGCGATAACATTCATGGGCAAAAGCGAGATCGCCTGCTGATGCGCCGAGGCCTTCGACCGTCTCGTCATTGAGGCCAAGATTGAGCAGGGCCTCCAATGTGCCGGGCAGTGCTGCGGGCAGGGACGGGCGCACTGCCAGCAGCAAGAGATTTTTCCTGTCACCCAAAGCGCAACCCGTTTCGCGTTCGATGGTGGCGAGACCTTTGGTGATTTCGGTTTTGAGGTTGGCGATTTCGGCAGCTTCGCCCGCAGCAATGGCGCAGCAGGCTTTGGTGCTCAGCACAAAACCCGGTGGCACGGCTAAATGCAGGTCGGCCATCGCGCAAAGGGCAGCGCCGCGCTCGCCCAAGTCGAGGGCAGACAAGTCTGTGCTCTTGGCGCTTGACGCGCCAAATGTCGCTATAAGGCTATTGCTCATATTGCTCATCGCGGCACGATCAAGGATTGTGATGGCAAGGTCAAGGTTGTCCCACTGCCATGCTTAGCGTTGCTTGTTGAAAACTTGATTTTGCCAGTGCGCAAATATGCATGCTAAAGGAGGGCAATCACTTTGGAGGCAGTCTTGGCAGTTCAAAAGCGATCGTCATATGTCAAAGGCCTGCTCATCCTGGCAGTGATTGGGTTGATCGGAGTGTATGGATTTTTTGCACTCACTGACCCATGGATTTTCACAGTGGGCCGGTTGCGGCCTTATCCCTTGTGGGAAGGCAAGGCCGAAGCCAAAGGGCCGGGCGGGGACTATGCAATCTATATCGGCTTTTACCCATCTACTGGGCCACAGGTTCGTGCCGCCACTTGGGTGGACGGTTTTGGCTTTGTCTGCGCACCGGGCGGCCAGAGCTATTATGCGCATGTGGGTGGCAGCACGGATTCTGTGGTGTGGAAGAACATGAATAATCTCCCGTTCCACATCTACACGCGCGGGCCGACCAGCTTGGCTCATATGTTGGCACGTGCGGGCCTTCCGCCAGAGTTGGAATTTCGTGGGCGCTGGCAAGGTGACCAATTGGAAATGGCAGATGACGGCACCATCACTGCGGCTTTTCTTTCGGATGGTTCACTCAACCCAAATGCTCCCATCCGCAAGCCCGACGCGGAACAGAAACTTGTATTCCACGAGGGCTTGTGGGGCCTTTGGAATCCTTGTCCCTGAAAATCGCTGGGCCTAAAACCGCAGCGCTCGCACCTGAACCACGTTTGGCACTTTCTGTATTTCGTCCATCACGGCCTGTGGGACGACGCCATCGGTTTCGATGATGCTGATGGCATCGCCGCCTTCAGCGATGCGGCCCAGATGGAATGTGCCCATGTTGACATTGGCATTGCCGAGCAAGGTGCCGACGCGGCCGACAAAGCCCGGCTTATCTGTGTTGGTGATGTAGAGCATATGCGGGCCGAAGTTGCATTCAAGCTCAATGCCCTTGATCTGGATGATGCGCGGCTTGCCATCGCCAAACACGGTGCCTGCGACGGCGCGTTCGTATTTCTCGGTTTTCACGGTGATGCGAATATAAGTTTCATAAGCGCCACGCCGGGTTTGTTTGACCTCATCCACCTTGATGCCGCGTTCTCTGGCGATCACCGGGGCAGAGACCATGTTGATGCTGCCGAGTTGTTCTTTTAGAATGCCAGCGACAGCGGCAGAGGTCAGCGCCTTGGTGTTCAGTTCGCCCACATCGCCTGCATATTCGATGATGATGCCTGTGAGGTTATCTTCGGTCAGTTGGCCTGCAAATGAGCCCAGCTTTTCGGCCAGTGCCACGAAGGGTTTTAAGCGCGGCGCTTCTTCGGCGCTGATTGATGGCATGTTGAGCGCGTTGGTCACAGCGCCCTTGACCAAGTAATCGGCCATTTGCTCGGCCACCTGCAAAGCGACGTTTTCTTGTGCTTCGTCGGTTGATGCACCCAGATGCGGCGTGCAGACTACGTTTTCGAGGGCGAATAATTTGTGCGTGGTTGCGGGTTCGACCTCGAACACATCCAGCGCTGCGCCTGCTACTTTCTTCGAGATCAATGCATCATATAAAGCATCTTCATTGACCAAGCCACCGCGTGCGCAGTTGATAATGCGTACACCTTTTTTGCAGCGGGCCAGGGCTGCTGCGCCAATGATGTTGCGGGTCTTGTCGGTGAGGGGCGTATGGAGCGTGATAAAATCTGATCGATCCATGATGTCCAGCAGTTCAACTTTTTCCACGCCCAGTGCCATGGCACGTTCTGGCGAGAGGAAGGGATCATAGGCGATCACTTTCATCTTCAAGCCAAGCGCACGGTCTGCCACGATGGAGCCGATATTGCCACAGCCGATGATGCCGAGGGTTTTGCTGTAAAGTTCAACACCCATGAAGCGGTTCTTCTCCCACTTGCCGGCACGCGTTGATGCGTTGGCCTCTGGGATTTGGCGGGCCAAAGCCATCATCATGGAAAGGGCGTGTTCAGCTGTGGTGATGGCATTGCCGAAGGGCGTGTTCATCACCACGATGCCCTTGGATGTGGCGGCAGGAATATCGACGTTATCAACGCCGATCCCTGCGCGGCCCACCACTTTGAGGCGGGTGGCGGCTTCGAGAATTTTCGGGGTCACTTTGGTGGCAGAACGAATGGCCAAGCCATCATAATTTGGAATGGCGGCAAGCAGCGCATCCTTGTCTTTGCCAAGCTCTGGCAAGTAATCTACTTCAACACCGCGGTCTTTGAAAATCTGAACGGCGGCAGCGGAGAGTTTGTCTGAAATGAGAACGCGGGGGGCCATGTGTAAGCTCCTATGTGAGTGAGAAAAAGGGAAAATGAATTAAGCAGAGGTGGCTTGTGCATAGGCCCAGTCGAGCCAGTGCGTCAGCGCTTCAACGTCTTTGGTTTCAACCGTGGCACCACACCAGATGCGCAGGCCCGGAGGGGCATCGCGGTACGCGCCGATGTCATAGGCCACTTTTTCGGCGGCCAAGAGCTTCACTATTTTTGCTGGCACTTCGGCGTTGCCATCAAGCGTGAGACAGACTGAGGTGTTGGAGCGTGTGGCCGGAACCTTGGCCAAGTGATGCGCAAATTTGGATTTGGAAATCCATGCGTCAATCACTGCTGCATTGGCATCGGCACGGGAACGAAGGCCTGCAAGGCCGCCGATGGATTTGGCCCATTCGAGTGCCAACACATAATCTTCCACGCAGAGCATCGACGGCGTGTTGATGGTTTCACCTTCGAAGATGCCTTCGATCAATTTGCCGCCCGAAGTGAGGCGGAAAATTTTCGGCATGGGCCAAGCGGGGGTGTAGGATTCCAAGCGAGCCACAGCGCGAGGGCTGAGGATCAAAACACCGTGCCCACCTTCACCGCCGAGAACTTTCTGCCAAGAGAAAGTGACGACATCGAGCTTGGTGAAATCCATATCCTGCGCGAAGGCGGAAGATGTGGCATCGCAAATGGTGAGGCCTTGGCGGTTTGCTGGAATGAAATCAGCGTTTGGTACGCGCACGCCAGAGGTTGTGCCGTTCCAAGTGAAGACCACGTCATGGTCAAAATTAATCTGCTTGAGATCGGGCAAGTCGCCATAGGCTGCGGTGATCTTGCGGGCACCAGAAATTTTCAGTTGTTTCAGAACATCTGAAACCCAACCATCGCCGAAGCTTTCCCACGATACCATATCGACTGGGCGTGGGCCGAGCAGGGACCAAAGGGCCATTTCAACCGCACCTGTGTCTGATGCAGGCACGATGCCGATTTTGTAGTCAGCTGGAACGCCAAGCACTTCGCGCGTCAAGTCTATGGCTTTCTTCAGCCGCGCTTTGCCTGGCGAAGAGCGATGGGAGCGGCCCACTACAGCATGTTCAAGTTTTTGAGGGGTCCAGCCGGGGAACTTCGCACAGGGGCCGGAAGAAAAATTAGCACAAGCCGGGCGCAATGCCGGTTTCGAATCTGTCATTTTGATCTCCATCCTTACAGATGGGTAGAGCCACGTTGGGGTGGCCTAGCCCGAGGACGCAATTGACAGAAATGTTGTCGGTTCGCAACTCAAATCTGGTTAAGACTGCAAATGTGCTTTCAAAAATCCTAACAATCTTCCCCAAGCCAGTTCCGCTGCTGCACGATCATGGTGAGCGCGTTGTTCGTTCATGAAGGCGTGCGCTGCGTCGTAGCGGAAGACTTCGGCTTTGAGGCCCGAGGTTTTGAAATCCTTTTCCATCTGGTCCACTTGCGCGGGCGAAGGATAGTCATCCGTGTTGGAGAAATGGCATTGCAGCGGCACACGCACCTTGGAAGCGCTGAAGAGAGAAGCAGGTGGCATTCCGTAAAACGGCGCAGCACATGAAAGCTCTGGCACGTCTTGGGCTGAAAGCAGTGTCACTGCGCCACCCATGCAGAAACCCGTCATACCAACTTTTGGCGAAGACTTTTTGAGATAGAGCACAGCGCCGCGCACCACATTGTCGGCCACATCCTTGAAGTTGAGCGAACTCAGTTCGGCGCTGGCGGCGGCGGAGTCGTGATAGGGCACGATGCGGCCCGCGTAGAGATCAGGGGCCAGTGCATCATAGCCGGCGAGGGCGAGACGGTCGCAGATGCCTTTGATATTTTCCTGAAGTCCCCACCATTCCTGAATCACAATCACGCCCGGGGCATGGTCGCGCCCGGCTTTGGCGAGGTAACCTTCCGTTGGTTTGCCATCGGTACGTGGAAATGAAATGCGTGTGCCCATTGGGGTTCTCCTCTTCAGCATAAACTAAAACGCGCCCTTGCACTTGGCAAGGACGCGTTTTGGAGGATCGCTCCTGATTGCCGATCAGAACTTAAAGCGCAAACCAATTGTTGCCTGATGTTCGGGAACTGAATTGCCGGAGGCCAGAATGTCGTGGAAGTGATAGCCCACATCCAACGCCAAATTGCTGGTCATGTCGTAAGCCACACCGGCGGCCAAGCCAATGGCCAAGCCTTGGTTGTTGGCTTGCGTGCCGTTGTTATCCCATTCCCAGCCATAGCCAACGCCCGCGCCGAGGTAAGGCGTGATTGGGGATTCATTATTCCAATCATAATAAACATTGCCCAGCACGGTGCTGGTGCTGATTGATGCGCCGGGGGCCACGCTAAAAGTGCCCGAGCGATCATAGGTCAAGTCCGTGCGGAAATTCTTGTCAAATTGATAGCCGATGCCGGCACCGCCGGTGAAGCCCCAGTTGTTGGTGGCGCTGCTCCAACTCAAATAGGAAGCGCCTACATCACCGCGCAGATAGATGCCGCTGGTGGTGGGTGCGTCTTGTGGAATGGCAGGGGCCATGTCTGTGGCCTTGGCGGAAACCGCCATCGGAATGGCCACAACGCCGGCCAGAAGAATACTCTTGAAAACGTTCATCACACACCTCGATTAAATTGCAGTCCCTATTTCTTGATCATGGCAGCGTCTTGTGTTTCAAGGCTGGCGGGAAGATGGCTGGAATATGGCGGTTGGCAAGCGTTGCATATTTGCATCAGTTGGTGATGCAAAATGGGACAGTTGATCACGCCGCTGCCTTTGAAATCACACCGCAGAGTTCGCTCACAATCTTGCGTACCATGGATTCATCCTGGCCTTCGGCCATCACGCGGATCACAGGCTCAGTGCCTGACGGGCGAATGACGAGGCGGCCAGAATTGCCGAGTTGCGATTCTGCATCCTTGATGGCGGAGATTACCTTCACATCATCCAGCGGCTTGCCGCCTTTGAATTTTACATTCTGCAAAATCTGCGGGAGCGGCGTGAACAAGTTGCAGACTTCACTCACTGGCTTTTTCTGGCGCACGACTTCGGCCAAGACTTGCAGTGCGGCAAGCAGACCATCACCAGTGGTGGCATAGTCAGACATGACGATATGGCCCGATTGCTCGCCACCAATGTTGAAGCCATACTGGCGCATGTGTTCGACGACATAGCGGTCGCCCACCTTGGTGCGCGCCAGTGTCAGGCCTTGGCCTTGAATATAGCGTTCGAGGCCTAAGTTGCTCATGATGGTCGTAACAAGGCCGCCGCCTTTCAACACGCCGCGCTTGGCCCAGGAAGTGGCGATCAATGCCATGATCTGATCGCCGTCAATCACCTTGCCGTTTTCATCGGCGATGATTACGCGGTCTGCATCACCATCCAAGGCAATGCCAATGTCAGCCCTCGTTTCGCGCACGCGTTGGCACATGAGTTCGGGATGGGTGGAGCCGCATTTTTCGTTGATGTTGGTGCCGTTGGGCGCGTCACCCAGCGTGATGATTTCTGCACCCAATTCCCAAAGCGCTGGTGGCGCTGATCTATAGGCCGCGCCATTGGCGGTATCGATCACGATGCGCAGACCGTCGAGCGCGGTTTCTGCGGTATAAGTTCGCTTGGCGAATTCGATGTAACGTGCACCTGCGTCTTCAATGCGTTTGGCGCGGCCCACTTGTTCTGATGGTACTGGACGGAGCTGTGCCGGATTGTCGATCAGCGCTTCAATCTTGTGTTCCATATCATCTGAAAGCTTATGGCCATCGGGGCCGAAAATTTTGATGCCATTGTCATAGAATGGATTGTGCGAGGCTGAAATCATCACGCCCAAATCTGCGCGCATGGATTTGGTGAGCATGGCCACAGCGGGCGTGGGCACTGGGCCAAAAAGAAATACGTCCATGCCAGCCGAAAGAAAGCCTGCGGTCAGCGCTTGTTCAATCATATAGCCCGAAAGGCGGGTGTCTTTGCCCACGACAACGCGGTGCCTGTGGCCGCCACGACGGTGCAGTTGCCCCGCGGCCAGCCCCAAGCGCAACACCGCCTCGGGTGTCATTGAGCCTTCGTTGGCTTTGCCGCGAACGCCGTCTGTGCCAAAATATTTGCGTGACATGCGAATGTCCCCCTAACGATTTCGTTCAATTTTTAGGCTTGAAGGTTAAACAGCGGCTGAAGCTGGGTCGAGGGCCGCGTTGAAAACCGAGATTGCGCTTAATGTTTCCTTAACGTCATGAACCCGCAAAATATGTGCACCCATCATGGCAGCATGAAGGGCGCCGCCAATGGAGCCACTGGTGCGATTGGCGGCCAATTTCTCAGCCGTGATGGCGCCGATGAAGCCTTTGCGGGACAGGCCCACCAACAGGCCGACGCCCAAGCCATGGAAAAGGGTGAGCTGTTGCAGCAGTTCCAAATTCTGTTTGAAGGTTTTGCCAAAGCCGATGCCGGGGTCCACCATGATGTGGCTGCGCGGAATGCCGGCAGCTTCGGCCTTGGCTACAAGTGCGGCCAGTTGATCGTAAACATCCAGTGCCACGTCATCATATTTCGGCTGAAGCTGCATGGTGCGGGGTTCGCCCTGGGCATGCATGAGGATGACCGGGGCTTTGGATGCTGCCAGCGTTGGTGCGCTGTCTTTATCATATTGCAAAGCTGAAACATCGTTGATCATCGCAACGCCTGCCGCGAGTGCTTCTTTCATCAAGATAGCTTTGCGGGTGTCAACAGAGACAGCGTGATCTGTCGTCAAGGCGCTGATGACGGGCATGATGCGGGCGCGTTCTTCGTCGGTGGTGACGGGATCAGAGCCCGGCCTTGTCGACTCACCGCCGACATCAAGAATGGCGGCACCGTCTTCGGCCATTTGCTTTGCAGCGGCGATGGCGGTTTCGGCTTGGAAATTTTGGCCGCCGTCGGAAAAACTATCTGGCGTTACATTCACAATCCCCATGATGTGGCATTGGTTGAGAGGAAGTGGTCCGAAGCTGGGGCGGGGGGTGGTGATCGTCGAAAAAACGGCAAGTCTCGCCGCAGCATCGAGATCGAGGATCTGCCTCGAAATGATCGAACCCTCGCGGGTGATCAATTCAGTTTGGGTGAAGGCCAAGTCTGCGCGGCCTGCCAAAGGCGCCGCCCAACCCGCGTGGATGCCGAAACGGGCATCTGGCCCGTAAACAAGACCCAATGGGCGCAAGTAGCTGGGCATAATAGGCTCCATTATGTTGACGAAATTCGTATATATATCTATATAGACTTGTATATACGGAGCGCAATATGCCCCTAAGTATTCGAAACGCAAAAGTTGAAAAGCTGGCCCGTCAAAGGGCGGCCGAACGCAATATGAGTGTTACAGCAGTGATCGGGGAGGCGTTGCAAGAGATGCGACCGCCTCAAAAAGAAACATTTGTTGAGTTTGTGGAAAAGCTTGCTGAGGAGCTTGCTAAAAACACCCCCGGCGGGGGCCGCCTCTTGACGAAGGATGAGATCAACGCTGAGTGGATGGATTAGTGTTTATTGACACCTCGGCCATCATTGCCATGCTGGCAGGCGAAGCCGAACAGCGCGCCATGGCGAGGGCAGTCGAAGCTGCTGCCAAGAGATTCAGTTCCGGCTTGGTTCGTTTGGAATCTGTGATGGCACTTTCGCGGTTCGATTTGGGTGGACCACTTGTATGCGGAGATGTGGTTGACAGATTGCTCACCCGTTTCGACATCGGGATATTGTCGATTGACGATCAAATTTCGCGAATTGCCGTCACCGCTCTTTCGCGATACGGGAAAGGCCAAGGACATGCAGCCCAACTCAATCTTTCAGATTGCATGAGTTATGCAGTGGCAAAACACCACCAACTTCCCATTCTTTGCAAAGGTAACGACTTTGCATTGACGGATATCGACGTCGTCAAGTTGTCCTCGTTCTAACCCTTAACTCTGCGTCTGGGGCTCAAGCGATACTGGGCGGCGCGGTTGGGTGCGGGGCACAACGGGGGTTGGCGGTTCGGCCTTGGGTGTCGTGGGCGCATCATCACGCTTGATTTTCTTGCCAGCGAGAACTTGCTTCACTTCATCACCCGACAGCGTTTCAAACTCGATCAGCGCCTTGGCCACCATGTGCAAACCATTGCGCTGCTTGGTAAGAATACGCTTAGCCTTGGCTTCGCCTGCAAGAATGAGTTTGCGGGTTTCTTCATCAATCAGACGTGCGGTTTCTTCCGAGATATTCTTGCTTTGCGTGACGCTGTGGCCCAGGAAGACTTCCTGGTCATTGGTGCCATAGCGCACGCGGCCGAGCTTTTCGCTCATGCCCCATTCCATCACCATGGTGCGGGCCAAGGAGGTGGCCATTTGAATGTCGCCGCTGGCACCATTGGTGACGTTCTGGTCGCCGCCCAAAACGAGTTCGGCTTCGCGGCCGCCAAACAATACTGCAAGGCGGCTTTCACACCATTCGCGGGTGCGACTATAGCGATCACCATCGGGCAAGTTCATGGTCACGCCCAAGGCGCGACCGCGTGGAATGATTGTGACTTTGTGCAAAGGATCATAAGGCACGGCGAGGCCGACGATGGCGTGGCCCGCTTCATGGTAAGCCGTGTTGCGGCGTTCTTCATCGCTCATCACCAATGAACGGCGCTCAGCACCCATCATCACTTTGTCTTTGGCGTCTTCAAACTCAGATTGCGTCACCATGCGCTTGTTGCGGCGCGCGGCCAGCAAAGCAGCTTCGTTGACAAGATTGGCCAGATCAGCGCCTGAAAAACCGGGCGTGCCACGGGCCAGAATTTTGGGATCGACATCCGGTGCCATCGGCACATTCTTCATATGCACTGCGAGAATTTGTTCGCGGCCTTTGACATCTGGATTGCCAACGGTGATCTGGCGGTCAAAACGGCCTGGACGCAGAAGGGCAGGATCCAACACGTCAGGGCGATTGGTTGCCGCGACGATGATCACACCTTCATTTGCTTCAAAGCCATCCATCTCCACCAGCAACTGGTTGAGCGTCTGTTCGCGTTCATCATTGCCGCCGCCCAGGCCGGCACCACGATGGCGGCCGACAGCGTCAATTTCATCGATGAAAATAATGCAGGGCGCGTTTTTCTTGGCTTGCTCGAACATGTCGCGCACACGGCTTGCGCCGACGCCCACGAACATTTCAACAAAGTCCGAACCTGAGATGGTGAAGAAGGGCACGCCTGCTTCGCCGGCAATGGCGCGGGCCAATAGCGTTTTACCTGTGCCGGGGGGCCCAACGAGCAAAGCGCCGCGTGGAATTTTGCCGCCGAGGCGTTGGAACTTCTGCGGGTCCTTCAGGAATTCGACGATTTCTTGCAGATCATCCTTGGCTTCATCGACGCCTGCCACATCAGCAAAGGTGACTTTGCCTTGCTTTTCAGTGAGGAGTTTCGCCTTTGATTTGCCAAAGCCCATGGCCTTGCCCGAACCACTTTGCATCTGGCGCATAAAATAGAGCCAGACGCCGCCGATAATAATCAAGGGCAACCAGCCGATGGCGGCATTGGTCCAGAAGCTTTCGCTTTGTTGGGGGCGGAAGGTGATGTCGATATTTTTAGCGCGCAGCTTTTCGAGATCGGCATCAATCAAAGGCGCATAGGATTCAAACGCTGTTCCGGCTGTATCTTTGCCCTGCACGTAGCCACCAGAATAGGTGATGCTTTTCACGGTGCCCGCGTTCACTTTGTCAAAGAATTCGGTGTAGGTGAGTTCTTTGGTTGTGGTTTTGAGCATGTTGCTTTGGAACAGGCTGAAAAGTGCGATGAGCAAGAGGCCGATGACGACCCAGATGGCGAGATTGCGGAAATTGTTCACGTCGATCCTCAATTCTTTGCGCAATGCACTGCGCCTGTTGATTGCACTAACATAGGGCGGCATTGGTGCCAATCCAAGGCCGCTGGTGATGTTATTTCTTTATGAATTCGATTTTCACTTGCGGGTGGTTGAGGCCTTGGGGATAGGCCAAAACTTCTGGTCCGCGTGTCACAACGGGCAAGCCAGACCAAACAGCGGCAGGAATTTCTAATAATCGTTTCATATGCTTAATGGTATTCATTGATGTGACGGATGAACCGCTTGGTCCGCTGATGGAAAAGCGCTTGTCCCAGAGGATGGGAAGTGGATCATGCAAAAGCTGTGGTGATGCGGCAATTCGTGCAGCCTCCCTTGTGACGAAAATATGGCGCTTGCGTTTTGAAAAAAGCGCGCCACCCAGTGTGCGTCTGCCAGATTGAGCGCTGTTCAGCCACCCCAGAAGCGCATTGCGTCGCGATCGTTCTGGAACCACGCCGCCTGACATGGTGATGAGGTGATGAAGCGCTTCGTCTTGCACCAATGGGTCAAGTGCCGTGAAAACCTGGGGCGCAAACTGCAACATGCCTGTGGCCGCAATGGTGAGTTCTGCCGCCATCCACATCCGCGCGTTATTTTGCGCGGTGGTGATTGCGATTTGAGACTTGGTGGCGATGTCCGCCAGAGATGAAGATGGCTTTGCATTGCGAACGCGGACGCGCTCAAACGCCGTGTTGGCGTTGCTCGGGTCTTCAAGCCAAGTTTGATTGATCGATGTGAGATATTGCCGAAGTTTCGCCCGGGTCTGCGCCAAAAGAAGTCGCAAAACCTGAACGCCGTTCCAGTCGGTTTCAGGCCAAATGCCCGCCAAGCTGCGCGGGCTGTTGGTCCGGTTCTGGCGCATGGCCACGGTTTCGGCTTGGTCTTCAACCGTATGGGCGGTGAGGAGCGCTGGAATTTTGTGCTGCTGGCACCAGGCGCTGAGCAGATCATAGCGCCCCACGCGGGCCTTGGCTTGGAGACCAGTGTTCAGTTTTTCGTGCTGCCAATGCAGCGTGTGGTGTTCAATTCCGAGCGCTTGGCACCATTGCGAAACTTGCGCGGCTTCAGCAGCGGAGCCTGGGCGCAGCGCGTGATCGACCGTCAGTGCGATGATTCCACCTGGGCCTGAGCGCCACTCTAACGCGAGGCGCATCAAAGCCAGCGAGTCACCACCGCCAGAAACGGCAATGGCAAAACGCGGCACATCTTTCAGCGCCGCAAAAATTTGCGTCAGTTCGGCTTTGGAGAAAACGGGATCAGCAGCCTTCACGCTTGAATTCGGCTTGGGCGCGCTTTTTCACTTCGACAGCGCTGGGGAATTCTGAATCCACAGAACCGATGGTGGCGCAGGCTTGATCTTTCTGGCCGAGGCGGGCCAGTGAAAGGCCGAGCTTCAACAGGCTGTCTGGCGCACGACGGCCCTTGGGATATTTCTTATAACTCTCAAGATAGGACTTGGCGGAAGAGGTATAATCCTGTTCGGCCCAAAAGGTTTCGCCCAATTTGAATTCGGCGCTGCCCGCAAGGTTATGCTCTGGATATTTGGTGATGAAATCTTTGAAGCCTGATTCTGCATCAGCATATTGCAATTGCAGCAAAGCCTTTTCTGAACGTAAGAAAAGATCATCGGGTGTTTCGGGTTGCAGCGAGACTTGCTGGGCCGTGGCTGTCACATCATCAGCATTGGTCGCGCCTTCAATGCCATTCGGCGCAACGAGGATTTTGCCTTGAAAGCCCCCGTCATTTGTTTTGGCTGACTTTAGCGTGCCAAGGCCCGCTGGTTTGGCGACTGGTGCGAGGCCGGAAACTTGAATTTCACCCGCTGCCGGTGCGCTGGCTTGGGCCAGCTGTGCCGTTGGGTCTGACGTTTCGCCGATGGCTTCCACGCCTTGGGGTGCGGCAACATCGGTTGCGGCAAGGGCGGGCTTCTTCTTCAGGGCCAAAACGGGCGCCGCGGCTGCCACTTGCGGGGCAGCAGCTAAAACGGGTTTTGTTGCCTGGGGTGCTGCGGCTTGATCGGTGAGGGCCGGGCTTGCATCAGCCGCGCCTATTTTCTTGAGATTCTGCGATTGGACTTGTTTCAATTGATAGGTCAGTTGTTCAACTTGACCTGTCAATTGATGAATTTGTTCTTCCAATTGATCCATGCGCGCAGAAACATCATCGGCATGGGCGGGCAGGATGGCGGCGCTCGACAGGAGAATGCAGACCAGAAAACAACGCTTCAACATGGCACAATTCCAAAACTTGGGTTGGCCACTGTGTGCGCTGCAAAAGCGCAGAAAATGAGGCCCAAATGCGAAATCTCAAATTTCATGACAGTGTGGCCAAGTCGCAACAGCTAGTTGGTACCGCCGGTGATGACGGTGACAGCGCGGCGGTTTTGGCTCCAGCACTGTTCAGCATCACACAGAGCAACGGGGCGTTCTTTGCCGTAAGCAATCGACGAGATACGGTTGCCCGGAACACCTTGCTGGATGAGAAAGTTGCGCGCTGCCGTGGCGCGGCGGGCCGAAAGGGCGATGTTATATTCGCGTGTGCCGCGTTCATCGGCATGGCCTTCAACCTGAATGGACACTTGGGCATATTGCTTCAGCCAGCCTGCCTGCTTGGTCAGCGTGTCGCTGGCTTCAGGTGTCAAGGTTGATTGGTCTTGCAAGAAGAAAACTTTATCGCCCACATTGGTGGTGAAATCCGCTTTAGACCCGGGGGCGGCTTGGCCCACCGCTGCGCCGCCATTCAAGCCCGAATCGAGGGAAGGCTGGTTCTTCTTCGAACAGGCAGCCAAGGCCAGGAAGCAGCAGCAGAGTGCCGCATATTTAAAACCGGCTAAGCGCATCATCATTGTTCAAACTCCTTTAGTCCGGCCCCATTGGACCCCGTCGCGTCCGTTGCCCTTCAATGTGAAAAGCGCAGACTCCATCTGATTTCGGCTTGGCAGGTTTTGGTTAAAAAAGCAAAAACCATGAATCACACCAGCACTTGATCTTGCCCCTTCGAGGAACAGCGCGGCGAATTTGTGGCGGGTGTCCACAATTGCCACGACATTTGAGTTGTGGTTGTTAAATTCTTAACGCTCGACGCGTGATCACTTCAGCAAAGGCGACCATGCCGGGTCCGACGAGAAGCCGGGGGTTTGGACTTGCTGTTCGTTATAGCCAGAGATGTCCACCGAGAAAAGCTGCGGGCCGCCGTTTTCGCCTGGCTGATCACGAAAGAACATCAGAACGCGGCTGTTGGGCGACCAGGTGGGGCCTTCATTGTGAAAGCCCTCCGTCAAGATGCGTTCGCCGGAACCATCTGGCGCCATCACGCCAATGGCGAATTTGCCTTCGCCCTGTTTCGTAAAGGCGATGTATTTGCCATCGGGGGACCAGACGGGTGTGGAATAGCGGCCATTGCCAAAGGAGATGCGTTGTTGGTTGGCCCCATCTGAACCCATGACATAAATCTGCTGTGCGCCGCCGCGGTCTGACTCGAATACAATTTTCGTGCCGTCAGGCGAATAACTGGGTGCTGTATTGATGGCGGGCACGTTGGTGATTTGTTTGGTCTGCTTGGAGCGTAAATCCATCACATAGATATTGGCATCGCGGCCGTCATCGCTTTCAAGACTCATGATCACTTTTTGACCATCAGGTGAAAAGCGCGGCGCAAAACTCATATTGTGAAAATCACCGATGATTTCTTTCTGGCCCGTGTCGAGATTGTAGATAAAAACGCGCGAAGCTTCTGTGCCGATGGCGGCGTATGTAATTTCCTGTGACGTGGGTGAGAAGCGCGGCGTCAGTAGAATTTCTTTGCCAGCTGTCAAAGTGCGGGCGCTATAACCATCTTGATCCATCATCGCCAATTTTTTCACCCGGGCATTCTTGGGGCCGGATTCATCGACATAAACCACACGCGTGTCGAAGTAGGGGGCAAAGCCGGTGATCTTGTTATAGATCATATCTGCCACCTTGTGGGCCAGGCGGCGCGAGAGTTTGGCCGGGGCGGTGAAACTTGAACCCGCGAGGAAGGCCTGGGTGTTCACATCATAGAGTTTAAAGGAGACTGTCATTTTGTCGCCAGCTTTTGAAACTTGTCCGACGACCAGCGCCTGC
>JAYWAB010000184.1:0-2247 GCA_043782835.1 Aestuariivirga sp. | reverse complement strand
CTGTGAATCGGCACGAACGCTCATGCCAAGCCCAGCCCCGGAAGTGCCCCAAATCGTCCCATGCCCTCTTTTGCCTGTGAAGGCGGGCGAAGATCAAGGGATCAATTTATAGCCCCCGCCTTCGGTCACCAAAATTTCGGCATGGGCTGGGTCGCGTTCGATCTTCTGGCGCAGTCGGTAAATATGCGTTTCCAGGGTATGGGTAGAGACACCCGCATTGTAGCCCCAGACATCTTGCAACAATGTCTCGCGGCCAATGGGCTGCTCGCCAGCGCGGTAGAGGAACTTGATGATCGATGTTTCTTTTTCCGTCAGCCGGATCTTCTTGTTGTCATCCCGGATGAGAATTTTGGAAGCCGGTTTGAACTGGTAAGGCCCAACCTGAAACACGGCGTCTTCGCTCTGTTCATGCTGTCGTAGGTGTGAACGGATGCGCGCCAGCAATACCGCGAAGCGGAAAGGCTTCACCACATAGTCATTGGCACCTGAATCCAAACCCAGAATCGTATCGGAGTCAGAACCCTGGGCTGTGAGCATCACGACGGGTCCCTTGTAGCCATTGCGCCGCATGATTTTGCAGGCCTCGCGGCCATCCATGTCCGGCAGGTTTACATCAAGGATCACCAGGTCGAAATGGTCGCCCTTCAGCGCTTTGACGCCGGCTGTCGCCGTCGCTGCATCACTGACTGCAAACTCATCATGCAGCGAAAACTGCTCCTTCAGCGTTTCGCGCAGTGTATCGTCATCATCAACAATGAGCAGTTTTTTTGTGTTGGACATGTTCATTCACTTTGTTTCGGCCCTATAATGATGTGGCGCCCCAAATCGGGCAACACAACTCGCCGTGAGCAAAAGCATAACATATCTTCACCTTCGCGCGATCAATTCGTCATCACCCCGTGGGGTGTTGGAAGTTGGCGGCCTGCGCTTTCCCTGCCTGCTGGGTAAGAACGGCCGCACCCATTTCAAGCGCGAGGGCGATGGCAAAAGCCCCATGGGCCGCTGGAAGCTCGGTCAACTTTATTACCGGCCCGACAAGATGCTGCATTTTCGCAGTGGTAAACCTCTCAAAACCACAGACGGCTGGTGCGATGCCACGGGCCACAGGCTCTACAATCGCCCGGTCACCCTGCCCTTCAATGCCAGCCATGAAGAGATGTGGCGGAGGGACAAAGCCTATGATCTCATCTGCCTTACCAGCCACAACCAGTGCCCACGCGTGCAGGGGTTAGGGAGTGCCATTTTTCTTCATGTCTGGCGCATTGGTGCGACTGGAACAGAAGGTTGCGTGGCACTGAAAGAAAGTGAACTCCGCAAGCTGCTGGCGCGCCTTCGCGGCAAAACTTATCTGGTCATTTAGGGTTTCGGACGCGTTCCAAAAATCGCCGAGCCCACGCGTACATAACTCGCCCCTTCGGCGATGGCTGTCTCAAAGTCCCCGCTCATGCCCATTGAAAGTTCTTTGAGCCCATTGCGCGCGGCCATTTGTGCCAATGCTTTGAAATGGGATCGCGGGTCATCTTCCGCTGGTGGAATGCACATCAGCCCGACCACATTCAGGCGGTAGGCCTGTCGGCACAGGTGCAGGAAATCATCCACAGCCTCGGGCATCACGCCGGCCTTTTGTGGCTCGTGGCCTGTATTCACCTGAATAAAACAGCGCAGCACCCGGCCTTGCTTGGCGCATGCCGCAGCAATGGCCTCGGCAATCTTGGGCCGGTCAATGGTTTGGATCACGTCAAACAAGGCCACCGCCTCTGCCGTCTTGTTGCTTTGCAGGGGGCCGATGAGATGCAGTTCAAGATCAGGATATTTGACCCTGAGCCCCGGCCACTTGCCTTGCGCTTCCTGGACACGGTTTTCACCGAACAGCCGCTGGCCAGCGAGGATCACCGACTCAATCTCGGTGGCGGCAAAGGTCTTGGAAACCGCCACCAGCCGCGCCCGCCCGCCGATGCGCGCTGTGATCTCCTGCCAGTGCCTAACAGCTTCACTCATGGCCCCTCTATGACTTTGCTTGCAGCGCTTTTCAAGGACTGGTACGTGTTCCCACCTGTTGCAAGGGACTGAATAAATTGGCTGTTGAACGTTATAACCACCGCGAGGCGGAACCAAAGTGGCAGGCCCATTGGGCAGATGCCAAGAGCTTTGAAGCAAAGGAAGATGTTTCGAAGCCGAAATATTATGTCCTGGAGATGTTCCCCTACCCTTCGGGCCGCATCCACATGGGCCACGTCCGCAACTACA
>JAYWAB010000183.1:0-12641 GCA_043782835.1 Aestuariivirga sp. | reverse complement strand
ATTGGAGCGGCGGATGAACGTGTTGAGGATGCAACCGACTTGCAGCACATCTTCGAAATTATAGACATCTTCGAGCAGGCGCGGCGCATGCGGCCAGCCTTTGCTGCCCCCCAGAATTTCGCGGTCCTGCACATTGGAATGATACCAGACGTTCCATTCATCGAACGAGATAGTGACATTATGCTTCGAACGCTTGTTGGCCTTGACCAGATTGATCGTGCTTTCAATCGTGGCAATATAAGTGTCCAATTTGTGGTTCAAAGCCAGATAGTTCGCCGTATTCTTGGCGCGGTTGGCAAAATACATATGCAGCGAAATATGATCGACGGACTCATACGTGTGTTCAAGAACCACACGCTCCCATTCCGGATAGGTTTTCATGTCGGAATTGGAAGAGCCGCAAACGATAAGCTCCAGTGACTTGTCAAAAGCTCTCAGCGTCTTGGCGGTTTCGCCTGCAAGCCTGCCATATTCAACCGCAGTTTTGTGGCCCACTTGCCAAGGGCCATCCATCTCATTGCCCAGGCACCACAGCTTCACATCAAAGGGATCGGCGCGGCCATTCTTCTTGCGCAAGTCGCCCCAATAGGAACCCGTGGGCCCGTTGACATATTCAACAAAGTTGCGCGCTTCGTCGAGGCCGCGTGAGCCCAGATTGATCGCCAGCATCATCTTGGTGTTCACGGTCTCGCACCAATCGGCAAATTCATGAATGCCCACCGCATTGCTTTCAGACGTGTGCCAGGCAAGATCGAGCCTCGTCGGGCGCTGCTCGCGCGGCCCAATACCGTCTTCCCAATTATAGGCTGAAACGAAATTGCCGCCGGGATAGCGCACATACGGAATGTTCAAATCCTTGACCAGCTTGGCCACGTCGCCGCGCATGCCGTGCTTGTCAGCCGTGGCATGGTCAGGCTCATGGATGCCGGTGTAAATGGCGCGGCCCAGATGCTCCAGAAAGGCGCTGTAAACCCGGTCATCGATCTTTGAAATCGCAAAGTCTTTATGCGCCGTGACGGTGGCTTTCATGCCGCTCTCCATTAATTCCAAAAATCCGGTTCATATCGGAAATATGGGTATGTATTGGTCAAAGGGGTACGCAGGTCAAGCAAAAACCAATGCACTCTAAGGCCGCTTGGTCAGCCGCAACACAATGTCCTGGTCATAATTGCCGAAGCCGCGACCAAAGATATTGATCCCGCCGCGATGCTTCGCTTCGTCTTTCACGCCGATGCGCAGGCGAATGGAGTGGTGCTTGTCGATGTCCAGTTCCTTCAGCGTCACGGGCGAAATCTTCATGCCATCAACGTAAGTGCCCTCGTCGGTCACGCGCCAGCTTTTCAGCTTGCCATATTGGCTGCCCTTCAGTTTCCACCAATGGGGTGTGTAAACCCCGCGCTTGTCACCAAAGTCACCCGGTGAAGTCCAGGTTCCGATGTCGATGCCGTTGACGGCCATGGTGATGTCAGAGGGCCAATCCGCCGCAGTCCCCGGTGCTTCTGATGAGAGCTCCAGCTGGAACTCCAGCGACTCAACCTGTCCGCTGCCTTGCCTGGCGTTGTTGGGAAACTGATATTCCAAAAACCCGCGCGTAAACCACACCAGCCCCGCCAACATGCGGTCTGGATCAAGAAACGTGCCCGGCACATCAAGCAACCCGATGATCCCCTCGGTGGAACACAGCCCGCAAGGGGCCGAAACCTCGCAACTGGTATAAAGCCCAATCGGCATGGCCACTTCGATGGTATTGGCACTCAGCACATTGGTGTCATCTTCAAACATCACCAACACTTGATCAAATGACGAATGGCAAATCTTCTGGTTGCCCTTGCGCGCGCGCTGCGTTTCGGTGCGAATGAGGCCGGCATCCTCCAGAATTTGAATGTTCGAAGAGATGGTGGATTGCGGCAGGTTGAGCGTCGCCGCTATGTCATTCACATTCATGGCGCCCTTGGTATGCAGCAGCTTCAGCACTTTCACCCGCGCAGCAGAGGCAAAGGCTTTGAGCACTTCAAGATGCTCTTCGGGGTCAACCACCAGAAAATTGCGGCTCATGAATTATATAGCTCCAAACATCGATGCACAGGCTTTGTGTATCAGACTTTCGGGTGGGGTCAATTATCACTTGCCAAATATGGCGAAATGCATAGCCTGAATCCGATAATTGGATATGCATCTGTGAAAAATATGCTTTCCCTCGACGGGCAATGGGACCTTCGTCACGAATGTGATGGCACATGGCGCAAGGCCAATGTTCCGCTGCCATGGCAGGCGGAATTCCCTGACTTGCGCCATGCGTCAGGGAGCGCAATTTACCAGCGCCAGTTCCATGTGCCTGCCGATTGGGCAGGCCTCGAAGTCTATCTGCAATTTGGTGCGGTCAGCTATTTCTGCGAAGTCAGCGTGAACGGCCAAAGGCTGGGCAGCCACGAAGGCGGCTATCTGCCGTTTGAGATCGTGTTGCCCGCCGGTGTGTTGAAATCGGAGAATATGATCGAAGTCTCTGTTTTGTTGCCAGACGGCGACAATAGCAGCGCCGGGGAATTTCCATTTGCCGAAATCCCGCATGGCAAGCAAAGCTGGTATGGTCCCATCGGCGGCATCTGGCAATCCGTCAGTCTCAAGGCCCGTCACAAATCGCATATTAAACATTGCGGCATCGTCGCCGATTTAAAGTCTGGGCGCGTCAGCCTGAGTGTGGAGCTTTCCACTGCTGCCCTGCAAACGAATATCGCCATTTCGATACAAGCGCTCGATGGAACAACAATCACAAGCGAGACAATTGCGGTCGCTCAAAACCCAATGAACATTGAACTCGCTGTTCAGAAGCCACTGGCCTGGTCGCCCGATCACCCACATCTCTACAATGCCAAACTTGAGTTGCAGTCAGGTGAAGCCACGGTTGATGAAGAGACCCGTACCTTCGGCTTCCGCAGCATTGAAACGCGCAACGGTCAAATCTTGCTCAACGGCAAGCCGCTCTATATGCGCGCAGCCCTTGATCAAGATTATTATCCGCATGGAATCTGCTTGCCGCCGTCAATCGAATTCCTTGAAGATCAATTCCGCAAAGCCAAGGCCTTGGGCCTCAATCTTCTGCGTTGTCACATCAAGGTGCCAGACCCACGCTATTACGAAGTGGCCGACCGCCTGGGCATGTTGATCTGGGCGGAAATTCCAAACGTGGCAACTTTCACCGCAAATTCAGCGCGGCGGATGCACGAGACCATGCAAGGCATTTTGCGCCGCGATGGCAACCATCCTTCCATCATCATTTGGACTTTGATCAATGAAGATTGGGGTACGCGCCTTATTGAAGATGCAAGTCACCGTCACTGGCTGGCAGAGACTTATGATGGGTTGAAACAGCTTGATCCAACCCGCCTCGTCGTTGACAATTCCGCCTGCCACAACAACTTCCATGTGAAGACTGACATCAACGACTATCACTATTATCGCTCTATGCCCGAACGGCGCGAGGAATGGGATAAGCTGACCGAGGAATTCGCCGCAAGTGCCGATTGGACCTTCAGCCCCCACGGCGATGCGCAAAGAAAAGGTGATGAACCACTGGTTGTTTCAGAGTTTGGCGTCTGGGGCCTGCCCAATCCAAAGCAAATCGCGAACGCCGATGGCAGCGAACCCTGGTGGATGGAAACCGGCGGAACCTGGGGCGATGGCGTGGCTTATCCGCACGGTGTGCAAAACCGTTTTGCCAGCCACCACCTCGACAAAGTGTTCGGCAATTTCGATCAATTCATTGAGCAGGTGCAATGGTATCAATTCGCCAATCTCAAATATGAAATTGAATCGATGCGGGCGCGAAGCTCCATCATGGGCTATGTGATCACCGAACTCACCGATGTCCATTGGGAATCCAATGGCCTTCTCGACATGAACCGCAACCCGCGCGTTTTCCACGACAGGTTTGCGGACATCAATTCAGACATTGTGATCGTACCGAAAGTGCAGCGCTACTCAGGCTGGGCAGGGGAGAAGTTTGAGTTCGTTCTCGCCCTTGCGACGGGCAGCGCCACCATCCCGGAGAGCTGCACTTTGCATGTGACTTTGCCTGATGGCAAAGAACAGGTCTTGAAACCACCTGCAGTCAATGCTGTGGCGGTGCACGATCCCGGCACAATCCAGACAACGCTGCCGAACGCGCCTGAGAGCAAGATGTGCACGATTGAGCTGCACCTGATGCAGGGCAGCAAAACTTTGGCCCGCAATTCATTCGAGATTGCGGTTTACGCCAAACGCAATACATCGGGCCTTCCGACATTATCCACCAACGATGACAAAATCGCCGCTTTCGCCAAAGGGCTTGGATACAATATTGCAGAGCAGGGCAAGGCAGACATTCATGTCGCCCACGCCCTCAGCCCCGCAGACATAGCGTCCCTCCAGCAAGGCGCACGCTATCTGGTGCTGGCTGACGGCACTGCAAAGACTCACAAGAATCTCCGCACCGATGCCGCCATTCGCGAACAACCCTTCATGCCGATCTTCGACGTTGTTCCCGGCAATATTGGCGGGCCCGAAAGCCAGCTTCCCAACATCGTCCTGCATGAGCGCCATGGCACAATCTGGCGCGGCGACTGGATCGCCAGTTTCTCCTGGATCAAGCGTCACGCAGCTTTCGCCGCCATTCCCGGCGGGCCGATGCTTGATCTCTCCTTTGACCGTGTCGTGCCTTTTCACGTGATGACGGGATTCAGGTCTTGGGAATTTGGTGGTGCCATTCACGCAGGCCTTGTGGTCGGTTGGGTGCATAAGCCGGCCGCCACCATCGCTGAGCGCCGCGTCGGCAAAGGCGGCTTGGTGGCCTCAACCTTCCGCCTGCTGCGCGATGCGCCGGGCGATGATCCTGTCGCTGCAGCGCTTTTTGACGCGTTGATCCAAACCACCATGCAATTGCCAATCGAACCGTGAAGGGCCAAATTCGCTTGTCCGCACTTTCATATCGTGTAATCTGATATATATCATACAATTGGTTGACAGTTGCAGCGCCTTTGATACAGTGAACCATGGTCGGCGAACGCCCGCCGTCCAGAAAAAACAATGTGGCGCAAGGGGCCAAGGGCCCAAAGGGAGGATCGAAGTGATTAAGAATTTGCTCAAAGCTGCACTGCTCTCGACCATGTTGTTCGCGACGGCAGCACAAGCCAAGGAAACCGTCGTCTGGTGGGATTTCCTCGGCGGTGGTGATGGCGTTCGTATGAAGCAGCTGATCGCTGACTTCAACAAGGAGAACGCCGATAAGATCGAAATTCAGCCGACAACTTTGGAATGGGGCGTGCCCTTCTACACCAAGGTGCAAACCTCCGCCGCAGTGGGCCAAGGCCCGGACATGATGACCTATCATCTCTCGCGCTTGCCATTGGGTGTCACCACCGGTGCGCTCAGTGAAATCACTACAGCCGATCTCGCCAGTGTGGGCCTCAAGGCCGCTGACTATGGCGATGCAAACTTTAAAGCGGGCCAAGTGGCTGGCAAGCAATATGCCGTGCCCTTCGATATTCACTCCGTCGTTCTCTACTACAACAAGGACATGCTCAAGAAAGCGGGTCTGCTCGGTGATGATGGCCTGCCCAAGGGCCTTGATGGCGCTGACAATTTCCATGCCGCTTTGGCCAAGTTGAAGGCCGGTGGCGCACAATATGGTGTCTCGATCCACTCGGCCGCGGGTGACTCGATGTGGCGCATTTTCTATTCGCTCTTCGGCCAAGAGGATGGAACTTTCCTCAAAGATGGTAAGTTCCTCGATGGGGACAATCTTGACAAGGCCGTCAAGGCCACCGCCGTCATCCAGTCTTGGGTGAAGGATGGCTTGGCCCCCGCCTCAACAGAATATCCGGCCTCCATCGCGCTCTTCACCGGTGGCAAAGCCGCCATGCACATCAATGGTGTGTGGGAAGTGCCAACCATGACGGACTTGAAAGCCAAGGGCCAATTGTTCGATTGGGGTGCTGTGCAATTGCCAACCTTCTTTGCGCATCCTGCAACTTGGGCTGACTCACATTCTTTCGCCATTCCCAACAATGTCGGCAAGCCAATGACGGCGGAAAAGAAAAAGGCCGTGCTCGAAGTCATCGCCTGGATGAACAAGCACTCCACCTTCTGGGCAACGGCTGGCCATCTGCCTGCCTATAACGCCGCACGCAACAATGATGAGTTCAAGAAGATGCAGCCCAATGCCACTTATTCCAAGCTGGCGGATACGGCGGTGTTTGATCCAAGCTCAGTCTTGGCTGGCGTGGCTTCGCCCATCTATGACGCCGCAGGCAACTATCTGATGCCTGCGATCAATGGTGAAATGGAAGCCAAGGCTGCCATGGAAGGCATGCGTGATAATCTGCAAGGTCAAGTGAAATAGGTTTTCTCCCGAGAGGCAGTCGGTCAGCGTGCATCTTGTGCGCTGGCCGATTGCAGTTCATGGTGGTGCGGGGAGGGCGGTGATGGAGCAAAATCGGCGATCAGAAATCACAACGGCAGCGATTTTGATTTTGCCTTTCGTCATCATTTACGCCGTCCTCTTTATCTATCCCACCGTGCAAATGATCATCATGTCATTCACTGATGCGCCATTGATTGGTGCCGGGAATTGGGTTGGCATCAAGAACTATGCCAGACTTTTTCACGACAGGCTTTTCAGTGTAGCCGTATACAACACACTCTATTTCGTCTTGTTGAGCGTGATCCCATCAACACTCCTTGGCCTGGCGATTGCTTTAGGTGTAAACCGTTTGAAGGGCTGGTCGCAAAGCGCTGTATTGGCCGCCTTCTTTGTTCCCTATATTTTGCCAGTCACCGTTGTCTTCCGGATATGGCAATGGGCCTTGGACGGTCAATTCGGCATCTACCAACCGCTGTTCACCGGCTTCATCACCAACAACTCGTCGATCTATCGCTATATCCCGGCCTTCATGCCCGTGGTTGCGTTTGTGACGATCTGGTGGTTGGTCGGATTCAATGTACTGCTATTCATTGCCGGGCTGCGCAATATCTCAGCTGAAATCTATGATGCGGCTGAACTTGATGGCGCAACGCGTTGGCAACAGTTTTCGCGTATCACCTGGCCATTGATCTGGCCCGTCACAGTGCTGGTCGCCACGATCCAATTGATCCTGCAGCTCAAGATCTACGACCAGATTTATCTTTTTTCGGCAGGCGGCCGCTCTGATGCGACGCTCAGCATGGTGCAACTCATTTATCGCGCTGCATTCCAGCACAATGAAGGCGGCTATGGCGCCACAGTTGCATTGGTGTTGTTTTTCATCATTGTGTTGGCATCCATCGTGCAATTTCAACTGTTGAGGTGGCGGAACAATCAATGACAACAGTCAACGCTCCAACATCAAGTACAAAGTCAATAGGTCCGACAGGAAAGCTCCTCACGGCGCTCATCGTGGCAGGGGCGTTGTTTTGGCTTTTCCCGATTTACTGGGCGCTGGTCACCTCCTTCAAGCATGAGGAAGAGGTGGTTCAGACGGGTATTCACCTGTGGCCCGAACATTTCACCTTCGACAACTACAGCTTCGTTCTGTTCAATACAAAAATTGGCTTGTGGTACATGAACTCCCTAATCACATCGGCTGCGGTGACGGTCATTGTCTTGGTGATGGGTGCCATGGCCGCCTATGCCATATCGCAACTCAGTTTCCCCGGGCGGAAGATTTTGTGGTGGATGATCCTGGCCAGCTTCATGGTTCCCATTCCGGCTTTGATCATCAATCACTTTGTTTTGATGAGCCAGTTTGGCTTCATCAACACGTGGGAAGGCGTGATCCTTCCGCAACTTATCGCACCAGTCACCGTCATGATTTACAAGCAGTTCTTTGATGCTGTGCCCAAGGATTTTCGTGAGGCGGCGATTATTGATGGTGCCACAGAGTTGCAATTGTTGTGGCGGCTATATCTGCCTATGAACTGGGGCATCACCACAGCGCTGGCCATCATTACGTTTATCGGTGCTTGGAATCAGTTTCTCTGGCCATTCCTTGTCACCACAACGGAACCGATGTTTAACGTAACCGTTGGCATCTATCAGGTGACAGACGCGTTCGGTGTCAAATATGCACGTTGGTTGGCCACCGCAACCTTGGCAGCGCTGCCGGTTGCCATGCTTTATTTAATTTTCCAACGCCAAGTGACCCAGGCCATCATGTTGACGGCGGGCATCAAAGGCTGAGACCTATGCGAACAGGAACACCACATGGCATCATCGGTTGAGCTACAAAACGTCAGCAAGAGATTTGGTGCGGTTGAAGTCATCAGCGATCTCAGCTTGACGGTGGAAGAGGGCTCTTTTTGCGCGCTTCTCGGCTCGTCGGGTTGCGGAAAATCCACCTTGTTACGCATGATCGCGGGCCTCGAAGGCATTACCGAGGGCCGGGCGCTCATTGGGGGTACGGACGTCACGCACACGCCTCCCGCCAAACGCAAAGTGGCCATGGTGTTTCAGTCTTACGCGCTCTATCCGCATCTCACCGTGCGCGATAATATCTGCTTCAGCATGTCTCTGGCGGGTGAGCGCAAGGCCAAGCAGAATGAGCGCGCCGCGCAAGTCGCCAAGATGTTGCAGTTGGAAAGCCTGATGGAGCGCAGGCCTGCCCAACTGTCCGGCGGCCAGCGCCAACGCGTCGCCATTGGCCGGGCCTTGGTACGAAATCCCGAAGTTTTCCTTTTCGATGAACCCTTGTCGAACCTGGACGCACTCTTGCGCGTCCAAATGCGCCTGGAGCTTGCCAAGCTGCACAAGGAATTAAAGACGACGATGATCTACGTCACCCACGATCAAGTGGAAGCCATGACTCTGGCCGACAAGATCGTGGTCTTGGACAAAGGCAAAGTCAGCCAGGTGGGCCGCCCGCTGGAACTCTATAACGCACCCGCCAACCGCTTTGTGGCTTCCTTCATTGGTTCTCCAGCGATGAACTTTATCATAGCGGAAGTTATAAGTCGCAAAGGCAAGAGTATCCGTTTGGCACTCCCCGAAAATGGCCAACTCGAATTGCAAGCGTGCAATGACAGTGCTGGTCTGCAGGATGCCAAATTGGAAATTGGCATCAGGCCAGAGCATATCCATCTGGTGGCCCCAACCGACAAACGCGCCGCCATCAAGGGAAGTGCCACAATTGTCGAACAACTCGGAAATACAACTTATGCCTATGTGGAAACTGCCGTCGGCCAGTTGATTGTGGAAGGCGAAGGTTCAACGCAGTTGAGTGCAGGCCAATCGGTCGGCCTCGAAATAGACGCCCAACATGCCCATCTGTTCGACGCCAACGGAAGCGTCGTATAAGTGATGCGGTGTCACGCTCTTGCGATCTGTCAGTCAATACCCGGCGTCATTTCAATGACAACTTGCGTTGACTGCAAGAAATTATCCATACAATGATCTCGATGAGATTCAACTTGGCGCATGTTGAATTTCACCAAGGTGAATTCCATTCATTTCGCGGATGTCGGCTTAAAACGCAATTTCAACCGCGTTGACGTTTGGTGACCGAGCAATACTGTTGGATCAAATTTGTGCCCCCGTTTTCCCAATTGAGCTTTGCGCTGTCTCGTTGCAAATTAGCCAAGCCGAAAGTGTGAAAGAGTTGACTCGGAAGCCCCAACTCAGGCCCCCAGCGTTTCTGAAAAGGAAAAATTCAAATGTGATCGTAAAGAAACAGGAATTGCTGACACGTTGCTTTAACCAGCAATAATGGCATTTCGGGCGTCACTGGAGAAATTTAGAAAAGCGATGAGTTTACATTAGGTTAAATGGCGCGCCCGAAAGGTTTAGAACCTCTGACCCCTAGATTTGTAGTCCATGTTTGATCAAAACCATGAACTTCATGATTTTACCAAGAAATTCATGGAATCAATAGTTTACAGCGCCTTTTAGAGGTAAAGTTTACTCAGAAATACATCAGAAATCTCCGCAATTTGCTGACATAGTGCTTACAGAGAAAAACTGGCGTTGGCGCAGATCAGCACCCACGGACTAACCAGACCCATTGCGCTCTATTCGCCGTTGAAGCCGCACCTGACGCCTCTAATCAAGCATCATCAAACTCGCATTGCCACCTGCTGCGGCGGTGTTGGTTGAAGTGGAAACTTCTTCCAACAAGAGATTGAGTGAAAATGGCTCCAAGCCATTTGCCGCCTGAGGCAGAACCAACGGGCCGGGGAGTGCAGCAAGAGTGGTGCATAAGGTTCGCACACGTTCCACATTCCCTTCAATCAACGCTCCTGAAATGCCCGTCTCAGCTCGCCAGTTTTCCGTCTTCACAAAACGCCGGGATGCAATCGCAGGCAAGCCTTGCAGTGATGACACTAATGCCGGAGCGGCATTAAATATGCCCGAGTTCCCTGTCGCCAGAACCGACGCAACTTGCATGAACAGTCCGTTGCGTGTCTCAGGCAGCAACAAAATCTTGCCTCTTGGATGAAGCGCGTAATGATTGGTTTCACCAACCGGGCCGGGGAACTCTGTTTCATAGCCAAACAAAGAACTCCGCGTCATCGCTTTGGCAGCGGCATGCTCTCCACTGTCGTTTAACCACTTCACAAATGCCACGAAGCCGGGATCAACCGAAGACTGATCCATCGGCAAAGCCGCAGGCGCATCCTGAACCAAACGTCCAAGATAAAGCGGCCCGCCCGCCTTTGGCCCGGTGCCCGAAAGCCCTCTGCCACCGAAAGGCTGCACACCCACAACAGCGCCGATCACATTGCGGTTGATATAGAGATTGCCTGTTTTGATGCGGTCGGTCACAAGCCGGATGGTTTCATCAAGCCGTGTGTGCAATCCAAAAGTGAGTCCGTAGCCCGTGGCATTGATGGCATCTATCAGCTTGCCCATGTCATCGCGTTTGAAACGAATGACATGCAGCACGGGGCCAAAAACTTCGCGGCCGAGTTCGGCAATGCTGTTGATCTCTATAAGTGTGGGCACCACAAAACTACCCGTCGCCAATTCCGCGGAAAGGGGAATCTGGAAAATGACACGGCCAATTTTTCGCATGCGTTCAATGTGGGCTTCGATGTTGGACGCTGCCTCCGCCGTGATCACGGGCCCCACATCAACCTTCAACGCATCGGTGTTGCCAATCTCCAATTCCTGCATAGCGCCCTTGATCATGGCGACAACGCGCTCGGCAATGTCGTCCTGCAAACATAAAAGCCGAAGTGCCGAACAGCGTTGCCCCGCACTGTCGAAGGCGGACGCGATGACATCGGCGACAACTTGTTCGGCCAGCGCCGAAGAATCCACAATCATGGCATTCTGCCC
Source organism: Aestuariivirga sp. (assembly GCA_043782835.1). Taxonomy (GTDB): domain Bacteria; phylum Pseudomonadota; class Alphaproteobacteria; order Rhizobiales; family Aestuariivirgaceae; genus Aestuariivirga. The sequence continues at coordinate 1,357 of JAYWAB010000183.1, read as the reverse complement.
GCCGGTTTCGGCGATGAGTGGAATGGGCTTGTCCGTGGGGCCAACCCGCTTGGCCAGTTCGGCTTGGATCAACCGGGAAACTTCGGTTGAACCTGTGAACATGACTGCCTGGGTTTCAGCACTGGCGACGAGCGCCGCTCCGATGCGGCCATCTCCCGGAAGAAACTGTAACGCCGACGTGGGAACGCCCGCTTCATGCAGAATGGCAATCGCCCTTGCCGCAATGAGCGGCGTTTCCTCAGCGGGCTTGGCCATCACCGGATTTCCGGCAACCAGCGCCGCCGCAACTTGTCCCGTAAATATCGCCAGCGGAAAATTCCAAGGCGAAATGCAAACCACCGGGCCGAGCGGTTGGTTTTGCGGGGTCAAAGTGCGCCGTGCTTCCGCCGCATAATAGCGCAGAAAATCCACCGCTTCGCGCACTTCGCCCACGGCATTGGCCGCCGTCTTGCCCGCCTCGCGCATGATCAACCCCATGAGGCTCATCATCTGTTGCTCCATCGCGGCAGCCGCACGCTCAAGGCATGTGGCGCGTTCGGCGACATCAACCGCACGCCAAGTAGGCGCATGCACAGCCGCATGATGAGCAGCGCGAAGAATATCTTCCGGAAGCGCCTCGGCAACTTGCCCCACAATGTCCAATCGATTGGCCGGATTTCTCACTTCGCGGGACGCCCGCTGCAATGCACCATCAGCCAACACCGGCAAGGCCACATGCTGTGCTTCAGCCGTAGCGGCGAGAGCTTCCGCCAAGTGGCCCAACGCGATTTCATCTGAGAGATCGAGCCCTTCAGAATTCTGCCGGGTTGGCGCGAAAATTTGGTTGGGCAAAGCAATCTGCTCATGGCCAGCACCTGGCTTGACCATCAAGCGCACTTCATCAGCCGGATCCGTAACCAAATCAGTGACCGCCACTGCGGCATCGCCAATGCGATTGACGAAGGATGAGTTGGCTCCGTTCTCCAACAACCGTCGCACGAGATAGGCAAGCAGCGTTTCATGCGTTCCAACCGGTGCATAAATGCGGCATGGCCTCCCCAGTTTTTCTGGCCCAACCACTTCGTCGTAAAGTGACTCACCCATGCCATGCAGGCACTGGAATTCATAGTCTCCGACTTCGAATGCATTTCCTGCCATGTGATAGATTGAGGCGAGAGACTGCGCATTGTGAGTGGCGAATTGCGGGAACACATAGTCCTTCGCCGCCAAAAGTCTCTTGGCGCAGGCGAGATAGGAAACATCCGTATAGACTTTGCGCGTAAAGACCGGAAAGTTCTCTAACCCATCCATTTGTGCGCGCTTGATTTCAGCGTCCCAATAGGCACCCTTGACCAGCCGCACCATGATGCGGCGATGG
>JAYWAB010000182.1:0-2068 GCA_043782835.1 Aestuariivirga sp. | reverse complement strand
GGCGCTTGCCGCCGTCATCTTAGAGATTTCGCAATATCTGCGCGGGGCTGCCGATTTGGGCCAGCGTGACTTTGCTGCGGCCTTCCTCGTGGTGGCCATGGGTGGATTACTGGCCATCCCTACCTTTCTCAAACTTAAGCCGTCTGCGGGTGAAGCCGTGTCAGGCCATGTGGCAGGAGCTTAACCAACCACACGCCCCGCTCACGATTGTTTGAAGCAGCAGCAGGCTAGTTGAATAGCTTTTCCGCAACACCACTCCTACATTCGACCCATCAAAGGAGTTTCATCATGACCCGTCGTGAAGGTTTTAAATTTTCTGGATTGTCATTCGCTGCCCTCGGCTTGGGTGGTGGTTTTGCCAAAGCTGCTGCACCTGCGGAAGTGTTTGAGGTGACCAAGACTGATGCAGAGTGGAAGGCCATGTTATCGCCCGAAGCCTATGCCACTTTGCGCCATGAAGGCACCGAGAGGCCGAACTCGTCGCCTTTAGTAGCTGAGCATCGCAAAGGCATGTTTAACTGCGCAGGCTGTGACTTGGCGCTTTATGACTCGGCAACAAAGTTTGAAAGCGGCACTGGTTGGCCCAGCTTTTATGATCACGTGCCGAATGCCGTTGATAGCAAGTCTGACAATACGTTCTTCGTCACGCGCACGGAAGTTCATTGCCATCGCTGTGGCGGGCATCTTGGCCATGTGTTCGACGATGGACCAAAGCCCACGGGCCTGCGCTATTGCATGAACGGTGTGGCGCTGAAGTTTGTGCCCGCGACGGCCTAAAAGTCTTTACCCCGGACGCAAGAGCGGAATGATGATTGACGAACCCAAATAACATTTGTCACTCCCGCGAAAGCGGGAGTCCGCGTTTCTTCTAATGAGATGGATATAAACAGAGATTCCCGCTTTCGCGAGAATGACGACGGTGTAAGAACTGAGTCCGTCTAATCTCATTCCGCGCAAGGTTCAGACAGCTTTCCCCCTTACCCCCAGCTTCCACATTTCAGGAATGAAGTGTGGAGGTTTTTGTTTGCGCCGTGATAGGCTGACTTTATGAAAAAGGATTTGGAACCCGTGACCTGCGCCCCACAAACTGATCCAAAAGATAGTAGAGTCCGACAGCCTGAGAAGGAGTTGGACGATGAGGAAGTCACGGTTCACCGAAGAGCAGATCATCGGGATACTGCGGGAGCAGGAAGGCGGAATGACAACTGCCGATGTCTGCCGCAGGCATGGGATCAGCAGTGCGACGTTTTTCAAGTGGAAGGCGAAGTTTGGCGGCATGGATGTGTCCGATGCCCGCAAGCTGAAGCAGCTTGAGGACGAGAACGGCAAGCTGAAGCGATTGCTGGCAGAAGCGATGCTCGACATCACCATGTTGAAAGACCTCAACTCAAAAAAATGGTGACGCCCGCAGTAAGGCGGGAGGCCGTGGCTCATCTTGTTGAAGATTATGAGGTGAGCCAGCGGCGGGCGTGCAGAGTGATTGCAGGAGCCAGAAGCAGTGTCAGGTATCAACGCACAAGACCTGATGACGCAGGCTTGCGCACGCGCTTGCGGGAGCTGGCGGCTGAACGCCGAAGGTTCGGCTACAGACGCCTGCACCAGATGCTGAAGCGGGAGGGAACGGTCATGAACCTCAAGAAGGTGAGACGGCTCTATGCCGAGGAACAACTTCAGGTCAGGCGACGCAAGGGCCGCAAACGGGCCACGGGAACACGCGCTCCGATGGCAATCCCGCAAGGGCCAAACCAGCGTTGGAGCCTCGACTTTGTATCGGATGTCTTCGCTGGAAGCCGCAGGTTCCGTGTGTTGGCCGTGGTTGATGACTTCACGGCTGAATGTCTTTGCCTGGCGGTCGATACGTCGCTGTCAGGTCTTCGCGTGGCCCGCGAGCTTGATACGGTGATCACCAACCGAAAGCGGCCCGACATGATTGTCAGTGACAATGGCACCGAGTTCACCAGCATGGCGATCCTGCGCTGGTCACAAGAACAGTTTGTCGAGTGGCATTACATCGCTCCGGGCAAGCCACAGCAGAACGCCTTCATCGAAAGCTTCAATGGCAAGCTGC
>JAYWAB010000181.1:0-2559 GCA_043782835.1 Aestuariivirga sp. | reverse complement strand
ATGTTGCTGGGCCTCATGCCGGAGCGCCATCTTTCGCCTGCCGAAGCCTATCTGCACGATGCCGAAATGGCGCTGTGCACAAAGGCCGATCCGCTTTCGAAAGGCCAGGATCAACACAAGTCCCACAATGATGATTGTCCTTGCTGCCTGCCGGGTGGCTTGGCAGCACACGCGGCCCCTACAACGGCAACAGCCTTGGAGCCAGCGTTTACCCCACCCCATTTCGTGGCGCTCGTCCCGGTGGAATGGGTCACCCCGGCTAGACTGCCGCATGACCGAAAGCTGGCGCTGCAAACCGGGCCACCAAAGTTCTTCCAAGCCTGAAACCTGAACGGATGCACCGAACAGTCGGTGCACATAACTTCTCTCAATTGGAAGCAATAATCATGAAAACAATAACGCAATTTGCATTCGCCCTGGCCCTCACGTTTGGCGTCATTCTTTCTGCTAACCCATCCAATGCCCATGAAATCAAACTTGGCGACCTCGTGATCCATCACCCGTGGATCAAGCAACCCCCGGGCAATGCAACGGTGGCTGGCGGCTACACCAAGATCGACAACAAGGGCAAGGAGGACGATACGCTGCTCAGCGTTACCGTTGAAGGCGTTCCCACAGTCATGATCCATGAAATGAAAATGGAAGGGGATGTGATGAAGATGAATGAGCTGAAGGATGGCCTCAAGATTCCGGCGGGCAAAAGCGTGGAACTCAAGCCAAAATCCTATCACCTCATGTTGATGGGCCTGAAGAGCGCCTATATGGAAGGCGAACAGGTGAAAGGCACCTTCACCTTTGCCAAGGCTGGCAAGGTGGATGTGGATTTCGAAGTGGTGGCCCCCGGCGCTGATATGCCGATGACGCATTGATCATGGCAACGCGGAGATCATTGCGCATGGCGATCTTGGGAATGGTGGCGCTTGTCGCCGCCATTCTCGGGCTGGTTTTTTGGCAGAACAGTGGCACGCCGGGCCAATACCCACTGCTCGCCAGTTTCGGAACACCCTTCAAACTGGCATCCACCAAGGGTGGCGAGCTTGACTCGGAAAGCTTGAAGGGCAAGCCCTACGGCATCTTCTTCGGATTCACCCACTGCCCGGAAGTTTGCCCCACTACGCTGTTCGAAATGTCGGCAGCCCTAAAAGAACTGGGCGATGATGCCAAGGATTTCCGGCTACTCTTCATCACGGTGGACCCGGAGCGCGATACGCTGCCAATTGTGACAGACTATCTCGCCAATTTTGATCCGCGCGTCGAAGGCCTTGTGCCAACGGCAGAGCAATTGCCCGCCATCGCCAAGGGTTTTCACATCTACTACAAAAAAGAACCCACCAGCGACGGCAGCTATACGATGGACCACACCGCCACCCTGTTCCTGATGAACAGCAAAGGTGAATTTGCCCGAACGATTTCATTTGATGAAGACAGGGCCACCCGCATTGCCAAGCTGAAGATGCTGTTTGCGAACCAATAGCGCCGTTGCGGACATTGAAGAAAAAATGGTGGGAGCGACAGGGATCGAACCTGTGACCACACCGATGTGAACGGTGTGCTCTACCGCTGAGCTACGCTCCCGCTTTGGCGAACCCGCGCTATAGTCTGCAACCAAGCGCCAAGTCAATAACGCGCATCAGGCGCATCACCAAACACATCCACGGGACTGGTGCCCTCAAACGATACTTCGCCGAGAATACATTTGACCGCAGCGCGTTGGCTGGCAGCGATAGTTGAATAAGCATTGACATAAGCTGGAACGCGCGGCGCATCACGCAGATAGTAGGGGTGCCCGAAGGAAACCATCAGCGTCGGCAGATCATGCCAATAGCGCGCCATGCCGGTTTCGAGCCCTTGGTGTTCGGAAAGCCAATCGACATGAATATGCGAAAGTCCAAGCGAAGATTCCATCGCAAATGCATAGAGCAACAGATCTGCATTCTCGCGCGTTGGCGGCGCTTTCGGGTCAAAGGGGCGGATGTCGAAACCGCGCGTTTTAAGCTCATCGGTGAACACACTTAACGCTCTGCGTGGCGCCCCGGGGAACATTCCGGGCGCACCGCTGCTGATCAGCACGATGTGCCGATGCTTTTGCAAGGACAGCGGCAAAAGCTTATGCAGGTCTTTCACTTTGGTGATGGTCTTTTCGGCCGCAGCATCAGCCAACGCCAAGTGTGCCGGAGATTTCACAATCGCTTTGGCCTCCGCCAAAGGCGCAATGCGTTGATCAATTGATTTTTTGTGCAGACCCAGCGCGGCCTTCATCGCAAGAATGCGTGTCACCGCTTCTTCCAAGCGCTGCTCACTCAAACGTTTCTCACGCAGTCCCTTCAGCATAAACTGATAGTCCTGTTCCGGATTGGGCGAGAATAGGAAAACATCGCAGCCATTCTCAATCACTTCCGGCGCGCTGGTCTCACGAGACGCAAATGCGCCAAGGCCACCCATCGGCGTTGCGTCAGACACGATCAAGCCATTGAAACCAAGATCGCCACGCAAGAGACCAAGGTTCAAATGTTTGGAGAGTGAAGCAGGGCGAAAGCGCTCCAGTCCCTCGGGCACACG
>JAYWAB010000180.1:0-13030 GCA_043782835.1 Aestuariivirga sp. | reverse complement strand
GGCATCACAATGCAGCCAGCCATTGCGCATGATTTCACTTTCCATTTGGCCCGGCGACCAGCCACAATAGCCCAATGCCAAAATCTTGCTCATCGGGCCTTTGCCTTTCGCAATCGCTTTGAGAATATCCACCGTTGCCGTCAGCGAAAATTCGGGCGAGATGCGCAAGGTTTCTGCGGCACCATAGTCCCCGCTGTGCAACACAAAACCCTGAAACCGTTTGACAGGCCCGCCCAGCATCACCGGCAACAGCAAAATATCTTCTGACGTATTATCCACATTCAATTTTTCAACCAGATCGGCAAACACCATGCGTGGCGCGGGCTTGTTGATAACAAGCCCCATCGCGCCATCTTCACTATGCGCGCAAAGGAACACGACTGATTTGGCAAAATCATCCCCTTGGATAGAGTGCATCGCGATCAGCAACTTGCCTTTGAGGGAAACGCGCTTGGTCATGGCTTCACCATAATCCTAAAACAAAATGACAGGAAGGTGATTGGTAGATGTTCGCGCAGAGGCGTAAATAGAAAAAATGCAGAGAAGAACCTTTTTATCCCTACTGGCCGCAGCCCCCCTTGCTACCGTGTCCCAGGCCGCCACCCCAGAATGGGAAGCCCGCCTCATTGCTGGCGGCTCGGATGAAAGCGGCCCAACCTTGGGCCTGCATATCAAACTGGCAAAAGGCTGGAAAACCTATTGGCGCGTGCCGGGGGAGGCTGGCATACCGCCACAGATTAAAATTGAAAGCCCTGATATTGCGGCCACGGAAATACTCTATCCCCTGCCCCGCCGCCTGATCGATGCGAGCGGTGAGGCAATTGGTTACCACGATGAGGTCGTATTCATCATGAAACCCAAGCTCATCGCTGGCCACCAACCAGGCAAGATCCAGGGCATGGTTCACGCATTCTTCGGCGTTTGCGATAATATCTGTAAACCAGCGAAATTTGAGGCTGACATTTCCTCCGCCTTGCCAAACGATCGACTGCTCGACAAATACCTTGAGCAAGTCCCTAAGCAAGGCAAGGTTGCCAACAGGGTCGAACAAACTGTGGCCGGATTGGAACTTACCCTTACGCGAGAGTTTGATGATATTTTTGTCGAAGGCCCCGAAGGCTTGTATTTCCGCAAACCCACTTTCAGCAATGGCAAGGCCGTTCTGAAGATTGACGGTTTGTTGAATGGCAAGAAGCTCTCCGGCGAAAATTTGCGTGTCACTGCCAGTGCCAAAGGCAAGGGCCTTGAACAAACGACCTCCCTCGCCTAAGTCTCCCCAACAACAGGAGAGACCCGTGATCAAAATTGGCGACACATTGCCCGCAGCCGAATTCATCAGCTTTAACGCCGATGGCCAAGTGAAACTCTCCACCGATCAAATCTTTGCAGGCAAAAAAGTCGTTCTCTTCGGCCTTCCCGGCGCTTTCACACCAACCTGCTCGATGAACCACCTGCCCGGCTTTCTCGAACATGCCGAAGCCATCAAAGCCAAGGGCGTGGACGCCATCGCCTGCACCGCGGTGAACGACCCCCATGTGATGAAAGCCTGGAGCAAAGCCGCAGGTGCCGATGGCAAGATCATAATGTTGGCCGATGGCAACGCCAGTTTTGCCAAGGCTTGCGGTTTGGAGAAAGACATGAGTGCTGGATTTATGGGCATTCGCTCCAGCCGCTATTCAATGATTGTGGAAAATGGCGTGGTCAAATCGCTGAACGTGGAAGACAAATCGGGCGTCAATGTTTCAGGCGCAGATACGATCCTCACCCAACTCTAAACCTTATCCACAGCGCTCTACAATCGGGGGATAACTGTTCCCGAATGATGGCTCTTAGCGGCACCATCCCCTAGCTTTCAGCTTTCGTGTGAGGCTGTCCGTGTTCAAGTTTGTTGCCATTTTGCTGTTTGTGCCGTCTTTGGCTCTGGCCCAAGACAAAACCAAGCAATGCTTGGCCGACAAAGCCCATGTGCTGCCCGGCCATGATGTACTGGTCACAGGCCAATATCAGGGCAAGGATTTCGCCTTCAAAATATCCGTGGATGGCAAGCCCGTGAAGGATCCATTGGCACCCAAAGAAACCCTGCCCGCGGAATGCAGCCTCACGAGCTGATCTCGCCCGCTGAAGTTCCCCTGACTTTAAAAGGCTCCATCCCTTGCCGCGCCAATTCATCGGCGCGTTCATTCTCGGGGTGGCCATCGTGGCCCTTCACCCAGTGCCACAAAATTTCATGCCGCTGAATGGCATTATCGAGCGCCTGCCACAGTTCAAGATTTTTCACTGGTTTTTTATCCGCAGTTTTCCAACCGTTGCGCTTCCAGCCATGAATCCATTTGGTGATGCCGTCTTTCACATATTGTGAATCAACATGCATCTCCACCACGCAGGCGCGCTTCAGTGCATTCAGAGCCTCAATCGCCGCTATCAATTCCATCCGGTTATTGGTGCTCTGCGCTTCGCCACCGCAAAGCTCTTTGCGGCTGCCATTGTAATCCAAAATGGCACCCCACCCGCCCGGCCCCGGATTGCCGGAACACGCGCCGTCAGTATGGATGATCACTGCCTTGGCCGTCATGCGGCAGGCACAGCTTGCGGCCTCAGCTCGCGCGGCAGCTTGAAGGAGACATTCTCCTCGCGCAGCACAACATTTTCAACTGTCACATCATAATGCAATCGAAACGCATCGATGATTTCATTGACCAGGACTTCCGGCGCAGAGGCCCCCGCCGAAAGCCCGATCGCCTTCACACCTTGCAGCGCCGCCCAATCCAAATCAACTGCGCGCTGCACCAGAAAGCCGCGTGGACATCCATTCTTCTCGCCAACTTCCACCAGGCGTTTTGAGTTCGATGAATTGGGCGCGCCGACGACAATCAACGCATCAATCTTCGCGGCGATGGATTTCACCGCCTCTTGCCGATTGGTCGTGGCATAGCAAATATCTTCACGCGTCGGCCCTTTGATGACCGGAAAGCGTTGCTGCAAAACTGCAATCACATCCTTGGTATCATCAACCGACAACGTCGTCTGCGTCACATAGGCCAGCTTGCCCGGATCGCGCACCTGCACGTGCGCGGCGTCCTCGGTTGTCTCGATCAGCGTAATAGCGCCCGCAGGCAGTTGCCCCATCGTGCCAATCACCTCGGGGTGGTTCTTGTGGCCGATCAAAATCAACTCAAGTCCTTGGTCAAAATGCCGCTGCGCCTCCATGTGAACTTTGGTGACCAATGGGCACGTCGCATCAATCTGAAACATGGCACGGCGGGAGGCTTCCAAAGGCACAGCTTTCGGCACACCATGGGCCGAGAAAATAACCGGGCGATCACCCGGTGGAATCTCATCCAACTCATCGACAAACACAGCACCTTTGGCTTTCAAGTCATCCACAACAAACTTATTGTGCACAATCTCGTGGCGCACATAAACAGGCGCCCCATAAATCTCCAGCGCCCGCTCCACAATATCAATGGCGCGCACGACGCCAGCGCAAAAGCCACGCGGCGCGGACAGAAGGATGGTAAGCGAGGGCAAATTCATAGCCATGAAATGAAAGCCTGCGCAGCACTTGTCAAGCCAGTTGACTTAAAGCGCAAAAGCACGGATTCTCCGCCTGTTTTAGGGAGAAAATCATGAATTCAGATCAAATGACTGGCATCATCCGCGCCATCCTGGCTGCTGTCGGCGGCCTTCTCGTGCAGCGCGGCTATGTGGACCAGCAAACGCTGACCACCATCATCGGAGCGATCATGACGTTGGCCGCTGCCGCATGGTCCGTCCACAACAATCAAACTGGAAAAGTAATCGGCGGGCCGGGTCAACCCGGCCAATAACATAACGGCCGAAACCCTTTCCCGCCCGATCACTTCACGTCAAAGCGATCCAGGTTCATCACCTTGGTCCAAGCTGCAATAAAATCATGCACAAACTTCCCGCTGCTGTCCTTACAGGCATAAACTTCGGCAAGCGCACGCAACTGCGAATTTGAACCGAACACCAGATCAACCCGCGTACCCGTCCATTTTGCTTTGCCTGTAGCGCGGTCAACGCCTTCGAAAACATCAGAAGCATCAGACTTCGCTTTCCAAACCGTGCCCATATCCAGCAGGTTCGTGAAAAAATCCGTTGTCAGTTTTTCTGGCCGCTTGGTGAAAACGCCGTGTTGAGCAGTGCCTACATTGGTGTTCAGCACACGCAAACCGCCAATCAGCACGGTCAATTCAGGTGCCGTCAGCGTCATCAGCTGCGCACGGTCAATCAATAGCGCTTCCGCCGAAACGGTATAGGACGACTTCATGTAGTTCCGAAAACCATCCGCGATGGGTTCGAGAACGGCAAAGCTTTCGACATCGGTCTGCTCCTGGCTGGCGTCAACACGACCTGGCGTAAAGGGAACCTTCACATCATGGCCAGCAGCTTTGGCTGCTTTTTCAATCGCAGCACAGCCGCCAAGCACAATGAGATCAGCCAGCGATACTTTCTTTCCCGAAACTTTGGTGCCGTTGTAAGCTTTTTGAATAGCTTCCAGTTTTTTCAAAACAGCAGCCAATTGCGCAGGCTGGTTCGCTTCCCAATCCTTCTGCGGCACCAAACGAATGCGTGCGCCATTCGCACCGCCACGCTTGTCAGAGCCACGGAATGTGGAAGCAGAAGCCCAAGCTGTAGATACCAATTCTGAAATCGAAAGCTTTGATGCCAAAATCTTGGTTTTCAAGGCCGCAATATCCTTCGGCCCCATGGCTTTGCCCTTGGCAGCGGGCAAAGGATCTTGCCAAAGCAAAACTTCCTTCGGCACAAGCGAACCAAGATAAAGCTCGCGCGGGCCCATATCACGATGCGTCAGTTTGAACCAGGCACGCGCGAAAGCATCCGCAAGCTGCTTTGGATTTTTGTGAAAGTGCCGCGAAATTTTTTCATAAGCCGGGTCCATCCGCAATGCCAAATCCGATGTCAACATCGAGGGTGCGTGACGCTTCGTCTTGTCATGCGCATCTGGAACTGTGCCCGCACCGCCACCATTTTTTGGCGTCCATTGATGTGCGCCAGCCGGGCTTTTGGTCAGTTCCCAATCAAAGCTGAACAGATTATCGAAATAATCATCGGTCCATTGCGTGGGATTGGATGTCCAAATCACTTCGAGTCCGCTGGTAATCGCATCGCCACCCGTACCGGTTCGATAACTATTCTTCCAACCCAAGCCTTGCTCTTCCATTGAAGCGCCTTCGGGTTCCGGGCCAACATATTTTTTCGGATCAGCAGCACCGTGAGTTTTACCAAAGGTGTGGCCGCCCGCAATCAGCGCCACCGTCTCTTCGTCATTCATCGCCATGCGCTTGAAAGTCTCGCGAATATCACGCGCTGAGGCCACGGGATCAGGCTCCCCATTGGGGCCTTCGGGATTCACATATATGAGCCCCATTTGCACAGCCGCCAGAGGTGTTTCCAAATCGCGGTCGCCCGAGTAACGCTTATCCTCAAGCCATTTTCCTTCAGCGCCCCAATAAATATCTTCACCGGGTTCCCACACATCAACACGCCCGCCGCCAAAGCCAAAGGTCTTAAAGCCCATTGAATCCAGTGCGCAATTGCCCGCAAAAATCATCAAATCTGCCCAAGAGAGCGACTTTCCGTATTTTTGTTTAATCGGCCACAGCAAGCGCCGCGCCTTATCGAGATTTCCATTGTCGGGCCAGCTGTTCAGCGGCGCAAAACGCTGCGTGCCAAAGCCCGCACCGCCGCGGCCATCTGCCGTACGATAGGTGCCAGCACTATGCCAAGCCATGCGAATAAAAAATGGGCCATAATGGCCAAAATCCGCCGGCCACCAATCTTGCGACTTGGTCATCAAAGCGAAAATATCTTTCTTCAACGCCTTGAGATCAAGCTTTTTGAACGCCGCAGCATAGTCAAATTTCTTGCCCATCGGATTAGACAAGTTCGAGTGTTGATGCAGAACTTTCAAGTTCAACTGATTGGGCCACCAGTCAGCGTTGGACTGGGCAGTCGATGTCATATGCTTTGCAGCACCATGCATAACCGGGCATTTGCCAGAAGTAGCGTCAACAGTACCGTTCATAATTATCTCCGATCAGTGAATTAAGTATTCTAAGGCTCATATTGGCCAGCGCCACTCAAAAGTGTAATCAATGTCTCCGGTGCGAAATGTCACCTATGTGTCCGGTATGTACACACAAAAGCTAGCGTCCCGGAAGGGGTCACGCCGAGCAAGAACTTTCAAACACTTGAGCTGTCCAGCCAGACCAAACCGTCCGTTGAATTCATTGGTTAAACTCTCTGGATGTTGAACCAAAGTAAAGTCACGCAGCAGAATTGTATTTGGTAACTTCAAGAAAATCTTGCCGTTCGCGGGGTAAAGCCAACGCGACCCCTAAACCCGCAGAACATGCTGCGAGCGCTGCCCATTTTCAAGCCAGGAAACGCCTCCAGCTCTGATATTTTTTTGGTTCCAAAATGGTGGATTGATTATCTCACTGCCAATTCTGCAAATCCTTATCCTCGCCTTCACCGCCAGGCACGCCGTCGCGGCCTAAAGATGACAGATCAAAACTTCCATGTTCGCCCGGTTGTTTGTAGATATAGGGCTTGCCCCATGGATCAGAAATCCCTGACTTTTGTTTGAGGTAGGGTCCATGCCATGAAGGCAGACTTTGCGGTGCCTCGATCAAGGCTTTCAGGCTTTCTGTATCAGTTGGATAGTGCCCGGCGTCCAAATAATAGAGTTCCAATGCGCTTTCTATATTTTTGATTTGAATACTGGCAGTCTGGCTGCGGGCAGTCCCTAAATAGCGGATCACTTGCGGTGCGATCATCGCTGCCAGCAAAACAATGATGCCGAGAACGACGAGCATTTCGACCAAAGTGAACCCGTCTTCGCCGTTGGATTTGAGACGAACTTTTTGCTGCTGCATCCTAAATCTCCCAGTAATGTAACATGAGCCAAGTGGCGATGAAGCCCAAAGCCAAATGTGGCCCGAAAGGTAGCCTTGCGCCACTCTGAATATTTTGACGGCTTGTGCCTGCGATTATGCCATAAGCTAGACCCGAGGTTGACCCGATCAAAACCAGCCAAGGAAGCAAAACCAATTCAATCCAAATCGATGAAGCTGCCAGAAACTTTATGTCTCCACGCCCCAAACCCTGGCGGCCACGCAGCTCTGCGTAAAGTTTGGCGACAACCCAAAAGATGCAATAGACAATGAGGGGTCTGATCACAGCTGAGAGCGGTGTTTCGTCGAAGATGACATATCGCACAACTAAACCAGAAAGCAGTAGCGAAAGATTGAGGATATTTGGAATAATCAATTTGGTGAAATCAAACCAACAGACCAACGACAGTTGCAAGAGCAGCACCAGTGTAGCCGCGAACCACATCATCTAACTAACGCGAAGTACCGCACGTCTCCGCATCACGCTTTGCCATGCCCCGTCACTCACTGGACAACCAGAACATCGGTCTGACACAGATCAGTGTCGGGGCTGGCAATGATGCGGCCGGAAGCGAGGGTTGTGGTGAGAGCAAAAACGCAGATGCCACCGGGGGCAGCAAAGGTGATGGGGCTGGTAGCGGCAGCGGCGATGGCTGCGGTCGTTAGGGTGAAACTTGTCGTTCCGCCTTTGGGAATGGCGGTGATGGAATTGATCGCAGCACTGGACTTGTTACTAACCTTGAAGTTCAAAGTGTCAGCAGAAGCGGCGGTGGAACCATAGGCCATGGCGAGCGCGCTAAGAACCAGATTTCGGTGACGATGGCGCATCGGTCAACTCCTTTGCAGATGAGACAGCACACAGCTGTCCCGACCATGGACCAGCGCTGCAAGCTTGTACTGTCTGGAACATAGGACTGGATTTCAGCTTAGCGCAACCTTGCCGATTATATAACTGTGGATAACCCCCACACCGCACCTTCTGGGGCTTGTGGCTCAGCCAAGATTACAAGCAGGTTAGGCCGACATAGACCTTCACCAAAGGAGCCTTGCATGTTGCGGATTTGGTTTGGATTGTTTCTCGGGCTTGTCTTAGCCACAAGTTTGGCGGTGGCGCAGCAAGTAGGCGTGCCGCAGGGGCCCGATACCAAAGGCCCACAAATCCCCTTTACAGCCTGGAATGGCAGCTACCGACAAACCATCCCAATCGAGGTTCCAGCCTTCCGCAGCCTCGAGCCCAAACTCTCGCTCAGCTATGACAGCGCCAGAGGTGTCAGAAATATCCCCAGTGCCGGCGGGCTTCTCGGCGTGGGCTGGTCGATTGAGGGCCTGAGTGTCATTGAACGCATCTCGGGGGCTGATCCAGCCAATGCGACCAATTATAATCCAGCTTCAGGGCGCGGCGTTCCGGCCTATGGGGCGGCGGGCTTTGCGCCCGACAGCTTTGCCCTGGATGGCGAGGAACTGGTGCCGTGCGCGCGGATACTTGCGACGTCAACCACACCCTCTTGCACCGTCGGGGGCACAACAACCACCTTGATTGGCTATGCACCACGCGCCGAGAGCTTCCAGCGCATCCGGCAAGACACAGCAACAAATACTTGGACCATCACATCGCGCGAGGGCATCGCCTATCTGTATACAGCCCTTGATGGTGGCACTTCGGCCACCACGTTCCGCTGGCATCTCAAATCCGTCACCGACAGGCGCGGCAATCATATTGAATATGGCTGGACCTGTGATGCCACATTCCAATGCGACATCGCGACCATCGCCTATCTGAACCAAGGCAGCGCCACCGCAATCTCCACCATCACCTTCTACACCGAGGCCCGGCCAGATCCCATCTCCTATGCCACGGGCAAGGACATTCGCACCCTGTCCAAGCGCATCAAGGCCATCGGCATAATCAACGCGGGCGCGCTCCTGCGCGCCTATAAGCTCACCTACGACACCTCCGCCGCCACAGGCCTGTCGCGTCTCACCCAAGTTCAAGAGTTTGGTCGCGATGCAACTCTCGCCACCGACGGCACGATCTCCGGCGGCACATCGCTGCCGCCCTATGTGATGACTTATTCGAATATGACGGGCACGGGCGGCGGGCCGGTTCTCACCAACTCCACTTGGACACCCGGCACTGCACTTCCCGGCCAGCCGCCACTCTTTAATGCGGCGGGCACTTACATTAGTGGACAAGACTTTAATGGTGATGGGTTGGATGATTATATCGTAGTCGCCCCAACATGCACGGCATATTACATTTTTTACGGTTGTATCGGCTGGTGGACCTATCTGGATGTTTACGGTTGGAACGGAACAAATTACCAAAGTGTTGTCAACGCCGCAGTCCGCCAAGACTGGACCTTTGATGGAGGCATCTATGCGACAGGTGATTTTAGTGGCGATGGCAAGACCGATATACTGACTAAGAACAAACACATATGGACAACAACGGGAACGAGCCTCACCCAGCAGACAGGCTGGACAAGCTTTCCACCGACGTTGCCAACAATTCCTGAAGCCGCCAACAGCTATACTTACGACTACACGCATCGGCTCGAAGTGATCGACATCAATGGCGATGGCAAGTCTGATTTGATTGATCATTGGTTCGCAGGCGGCATGTGGAACAGCGTGATTTATCTATCTACAGGCACGAATTTCGTGGCCCAGCCACAACAGTCCATTCCTTGGACATTGAACTTCGATACGTCTGGCTGGCTTCTGAGTGATGTGAACGGTGATGGCAAGACCGACCTCGTCATTGTCAAACCATCTGGAACCAATGGCATCGAAGTCAAAACCATGCTGTCAAATGGCAAGGCCTTTGACCTGTCGGCTGCATCTAGAATCATTTCAGGCTTCGCCAATCCCGTGCCGACTGTCGGCTATGGCGGCAGCGCCAGTGTGCCGCCCGCCGTCAGCATCGGTAATTTTGACGGCGATGGCCGGGCAGATCTCATGATCAAGTCTGGCCAAGTCTATGCGCTGCTCCGCAACGTGTCGCAAAATGCGGTTCTGGGCGATCCGGTCGTAACCTCCGGAACAGATGTTACAGCAGCGACTATTGGTGATTTGACCGGCGATGGCTTGACCGATGTTTTAGATAGAGCCTCTACGCTGCACGCTTACCGCAACCCCGTCCCCGATCTCTTAACCTCCATCACCCAGCCTTTGGGTGGCAAGGAGAGTGTCACTTATCGGTCATCTTCGGGAACCACGGGCACGACCATTCCTTTCGCCATGCAACTGGTGAATTCTGTCACGCTGGATGACGGGCGCGGCGGCGTTGCCACCACAGATTATACTTACACAGGCGGCCAGTGGAGCCAGAGTGAGCGCCAGTTCATGGGCTTTCGCACCATCACCGCCACGCTGCCCGCCAATGTGGGCGAGACGACGCGGCCCAGCGTGACGACCACCTATCAACAATCGCTCGCCTGCCTTGGACGGGTGGCGATGGAAGAGCACAAGGACGCCGCTGGCAATGTGTTGAAGACGGAAAAGACTGGATATGTTGTTGGCACCCAGGTTCCCATGCTCTGCGAAGTCTCATCCAATGAACATTGGGAGCAAGTGGCGGGAGGAACCACGCCAGCAAGAAGCCGCATTGAACACTATTATGATCTCTACGGCAATGAAGGTGCCACAATTGACCTCGGCAACGCTGATATTGCCGGTGATGAGACAACGACTTGGCGCGGCTTCTATCCTAACACGACTGACTATATTGTTTCCTGCCCAAGCTACGCAGACACTTGGCTTGGCAACAATGTTGCAACCACGCATTTGGCCGAAACCCTCTACTACAATGACAGCGCTTCATATTGGAATGTCACACCCACGCGCTGTGAGCACACTTCCGGCGCTGCATGGGCCAATGATGCCAATTGGGTCAGCACAGGAACAACCAGCTATGATGCCTTTGGCAATGTGATCTCAAAGGTTGATGCCGTTGGCAGCCGCACTGATACCATCTATGACGCCGCCACCAATCTGTTGCCGATTGAAACGCGCCTGCCCAAATATTTTGCTGCCACGCCGGATGTGAGTTTCAAAACCACGGCCACCTGGGATGCAGTTTGTCAGAAGCCTTTGACTCAGACGGATCTCAATGGCCAAGTGACGTCGATCACCTATGATGCCTTGTGCCGCCAAACCCTTGTATATCTGCCAGGCGGAGACTTCAAATCCACAACCTACAACGGCTTTGGACAGCCGCCTTCCAGTTGGCAGCAAAGCATCACGCAGTGGACGTCTCCCGCAGGCAGCCAATCAGCGGCACGCTATGAATATTCTTACCTCGACGGCTTCGGGCGCACCTATGCCACTGCCAAGTCTCATGATGCCACCAAGAACATCAATACCTACACCATATTTAACAGCCGTGGCGAAGTGGCAAGTGTTGCCAATCCCTATTTGAATGGCGACACACTGGTCTACACCACCTATGCCTATGACGCGCTCGACCGCTTGATCAAGCAAACCAACCCAGATGGCACGACGCAAACAAATTCATATTATGCGCCGGGATCGGGTCCCTATTTCTCAAATACGCTCCATGCCGACGAGATTGGTCATATGACATCATATTATTTTGATGCGCACGGCCAACTGACCTTGCGATCCAAATACGACGGCGCGAAATGGCTTGGGACCTATTATTACCGCGATGGCTTGGAGCGCCTTACCGCGCTCACAGATCCGCTAAGCAATGGCTGGGGTTACATCTATGACGGCCTGTCGCGGCGCACAGCCGTGTCAGATCCAGACCTCGGCTATTGGACTTACGCCTATGACGCGGCCTCGCGCCTCACCGCGCAAACCGATGCCAAAGCGCAAGCGACAGCCTTGACCTATGACGTGATGGGCCGCGTCACAACCAAGACGGTGACGGGACCAACAATCCCCACCGAAACCACCAGCAACACCTACGATGAGCCTCGCACCAACTACTTCAACAAGGGCAAGCTCACCTCGGCCTCAAGATCGGTTCCGGCTTCGGGTACACTTGCCGCCACGAATGTGTCGCGCCAATACAATTACGATCTGGCGGGCCGACTGGCGCAGGAAACCCATCTCAACATCGCTAATCAAAATCGCAGCCTCGCCTATGAATACTGGCTGGATGGCAGCGTGAAGAGGAAGCAGCTGGCCGATGGGGCCTGGACGGGGCAGTATGGCTACGATCTCGCAGGCAGGCTCACCTCGATCGCCAATGCCAACACACCCAGCGCCAGCGAGCCTGCGAACTTCATCAGCGCGGCCGCCTATAACGCGCGCGGGCAAACCACAAGCATCACCTATGGCAATGGGCTGACCACGGCGTTTTCTTATAATGACCAACGCGGCTTCTTGACCCGCGTGCTCTCGGTCAACGGGGCCACAACGCTCTTGGACCAGAACTATGCCCGCAACGCCAAGGGCATGATTACGGCGGTTAACTCGCCCGATCTCGGAAGGTCCTGGACCTATGGCTATGACGCCTTGGACCGCCTCATCTCCGCCGACAACCAGAACGGCACACAGGACGATGCCACTTACGCCTATGACGACGCCGACAATATGCTGTTCAATTCCAAGCTTTGCGCGGGAAGTCCCAATCTCATCTATGCCCAGCAGCCCGCCCCGCCGCCGCCGCCTGCTTGGATCAATCTCACCGACACCTATACGGCCCAGATGAGTGTAACCATGAGTTCGACCTACTCTGCGGGCTATGAGGGCAGCAAGGTCCTCGACAATAACGCCGCGACGACGGCCATCACCAACAATAGCCCCAGCGAATGGCTGCGGCTCGACCTCGGGGCAAATGATGTCGTCACCAGTGTCCAGCTGCTCAACCGCACGAACGGCTGGGGCGATCGGCTCAGTGGTAGCACCGTCTCGCTCTTGGATGGCAATGGCATTGTGGTTTACACTTCGGCTCCCGTGGCAGGCGCGGTGACAGGTGGCACCTACACCTTCACGCCCGCAAGTCCGCTCACCGCCCGCTATGTGCAAATCAATGGCGCTCCCAACCAATATCTGCAGGTGGCGGAACTTGATGCCTTTGGCTATGTCCCACCCCCGCCGCCAACCCCGGTGGCCTTCCC
>JAYWAB010000179.1:0-4199 GCA_043782835.1 Aestuariivirga sp. | reverse complement strand
CCATGGAAAATCTCAGCTGAGGAAAATCTGGGGCCCCACCAATGTCGATTTCGGTTTACAAACTATGTTCAAACACTTAACGTCCACTTTTGGTTGTCTTGGTTAGGGTAGAAGTCTTGGGTTCGATACCTCCTGGCAGCACAATTTCCGATGCTGGACATTCACCTCGCCACCTTCACTGCCACAAGCCGAAAGCCCACGCTGGCCCGGTTGCTTACCAGTACGGGTTTTGGTGCTGCCGAGGAAGTGCGCAGCACAACCGGAAAGCCCTATATCGAATGCACCGATGGCAAAGCCCGCGGCCTTGCCATTGCCCATATCCGCCAGGCAATGCCACCCTTCTCGGTCATGGCCGTGGCTGATGAACCCCTGATTGGGCTTGATGCAGAACTTTGGCCCACTGCGACCGACGCAGCCTTCCTCACTTCCGTCGCTGCTCCTGAAGACACCAGCTTGATCAAACACATCGTGGCACTGAGCCGCGATCCCGCCACTTTCCTGTGGGTTGCCAAGGAGGCGGCCCTCAAGGCCTCCGGCGAAGTGATGGTGGACCCACGCAACATCTCTGTGGAACTGTCACCAAATGGACACTTTTGTGCGGCAACAAGCGTCCGCTCTTCAGCCCCCATGGCGCAGACCAATATCCGAATCTGGCGGTTTAACGTTAAAGGGAGCAATGCCGACGGCCTGTTGGCCTTGGCTGTGGTTGCCCGGCCCCGACCAAAGGCTGGAGACGACGTTCAGTGGCGCGTCATTGGCGCCGATCTGGAATTGGCACCAGTGTTTTGAGTTTACGACGATGTATGGAATTTGGGGTCGCTGCCCATATTCCCGACAAACTATGATGAGACAGAATGGGCTTTATGGCCTTCAGGAATAACAATGAAAAAGCCGACTGCAAAAGCCAAAACCGCTCCTCTCAAAACCAAGGCGGCTTCGACTTCCAAAGTCTTGGCTCTCAAGGGCTCCGTGCACAAGGAATTCCTGAAGGAAGAAACTCTCGCCGATATTTTCCAAGCGACGGTGGCGCGCGCACCAAAAGCCACCGCCATCATCTCAGGCGAGCGCAAGATTTCCTATGTCGAAGCTGATGCGGTTTCAGATCAAATCGCGGCAGAACTGATCCGTCGTGGAGCACAGCCCGGCAAAGTTGTTGGCCTGTTCTTCAAACGTGGCGTCAATCTGCTGCTCTCGCAAATCGCCATCACGAAAACGGGCGCTACATGGTTACCCTTTGATTCGGAAACGCCACAAGATCGCATCGCCACCTGTTTGGCAGATTGCAAAGCCATTGGTCTCTTGGTGGATGAAGATGTCGAAGACCGCGTGGCGGGCATTCCCCAACCCGTCTGGTCGATGAGCGATGCGCCGTTTCGCCAACCTCTTGTCACACCGCTGGCAAAGGCCAAAGGCCATACCCCGGATCACAACGCCTACCTTATCTACACGTCAGGCTCGACAGGCACGCCCAAGGGCATCGCCATCACCCACCGCAATATTTGCCACTATCTCAGGGCCTCGAATTCGCTCTTTGGCATCACCGGAAAAGACGTGATGTTCCAAGGCTGCTCAGCAGCTTTCGACTTGTCGATGGAAGAAATCTGGGTGCCATATCTGGCGGGCGCCACCCTTTGGGTGGCCACGCCCGAGATTTTGGCCGACACTGAAAACCTGCCGCGCCGCATGCGCGATGCGGGTGTGACCGCGATTGACACCGTGCCCACCCTGCTCTCCATGTTTGCCGAAGACGTGGAAAGTCTGCGCGTCATCATCGTAGGTGGCGAAGCCTGCCCGCACAATCTGGTCGATCGTTTCGCCAAGAAGGGCCGCCGCCTCTTCAACTCTTACGGCCCGACCGAGGCCACGGTTGTGGCCACCATCGCCGAGCTGAAAAAGGGTGACCCCGTCACCATCGGGACGCCGATCCCGAACTATACAGCTTACATTGTCGATGAGCAGTTGAAGCCCGTGGCTGCGGGCCTGCAAGGTGAACTCCTGATCGGCGGCCCGGGCATTGCGGCTGGCTATCTCGGCCGCCCCGAACTCACCGCCGAGAAATTCATTCCCAATCCTTTCAGTAATTCGGCGCCCGACAAAATTCTCTATCGCTCCGGCGATGCCGTAGCACTTGATGATCATGGCCGGATCCTGTTTCAGGGCCGGATTGACGACCAAGTGAAGGTGCGTGGCTTTCGCGTTGAACTGGGCGAAATTGAAGCCGCCATTGCTGAGCAAGAGGGCGTTGAACATGCTGCCGTGGTTTTACGCGGTGAGACGGGGACTGATCGGTTGGTAGCTTTTATAACGGCACTGACGGGCCAAGATATTCATATCCCCGATTTGCGCGAGGCGCTGAAAAAGCGCCTGCCACCCTATATGGTTCCGGCGGCGTTTGAGGTCTATGAAACTTTGCCGCGGCTAACGTCAGGCAAGGTTGACCGCAAAACGCTCAGAACGATTCCACTTTCTTCAATTGTTGCCAATGTGGGAGAAACTGACCACGGCGCAAACCCAGTTGAAGAGTTGCTGATTGCTAAAGCCAAGGAGATTTTTCCGGGGCAAGCCATCAAGCTTGATGATGATTTCTTCACCGATATGGGTGGGCATTCGCTTCTTGCGGCGCAGTTTATTTCAAAGGTGCGCAAAGATTCGATGGGGCAGTTTATCACACTTCAGGACATGTATGACGCGCGCACTTTGCGTGGAGTCTCAGCCCTGCAGATCAAGCGCGGTGCACTGGATGAAACGACCTCAGAAATAAACGACAAGAATCATCCGCCCTTAATGCGTCGTTTCTGGTGCGGGCTTGGGCAAGCGATCGTGATGCCGTTGATTTTGGCCTTATCCACGGGGCAATGGCTGAGCGTCTATCTCACCTACTTCTTTATTACCCCTGATGACGCAAGCCTATTGTTGGAAATTGCCGTAGTCATCGGTTTGCTTGCTGCCATGCAGTTCCTTAACATTGTCTTGGTCCTTGCGGTAAAATGGCTGGTTATCGGGCGCACCAAGCCCGGGCGCTATCCGCTTTGGGGTAGCTATTATTTTCGCGTTTGGCTGGTGCAGAGATTTAGCGCTCTGGCGCATGAAAAGTGGCTTCAAGGCACGGTTTTCTACCGGATTTTCTTGCGCCTGCTCGGTGCCAAAATTGGTTCAGGATCAGTCATTGGTGCAGCCAGCTTTGAATGTCATGATCTTATCACCTTGGGCTCGAACGCAAGTATTGGTAATCGCGTTATTCTCGCGGCCTCGCGTGTTGAAGGCGGAGAACTGATCATTGGACCGATTGTGATTGGCAACTCGGTTTCAATTGGTGGGTCCAGCGTTATAGAAAGTGACACAGTTATTGGTGATGACGCAGAAATTGGCGACCTGACAGTTATTTCTTCTGGCACTGTTGTTGGTGCGCTTGAAAAATGGATCGGTTCACCTGGACGTTGCGTTGGAAAAATTAATCCTCAAGATATTCCAGCTCCGCCCTACGCGAGTAAACTGCGTCGATACTTGGTCAACTTGGCTTATTTGGTTGGCGTTATTCTCATCCCTCCAATGACCCTCATTCCCATTATTCCGGCGTTCTGGTTGGTCGACTCGCTTGATGCCTACATCACGGCGAATTTCGTTGAAATCAACTATCTTTACTACATTCCTTTGCTGGCCTGGCCAGCTTCGATGCTGAGCATTCTGTTGACAATGGGGTTGGCGGTGGTTTTGCGTTGGGCCATTTTGCCACGCATTGTGAAGGCAGGAACATTTTCGGTTTACAGCTGGTTCTATGTTCGCAAATGGGCCTTGGGCTTGGCGGACGATGTTGTCAATGAAGTACTGGGTTCGCTTTATGCAACGATCTATATGCGCGCTTGGTACAGACTGTTGGGCATGAAGATCGGCAAGGGGTCTGAAATTTCGACAAGTTTCTCGGGTCGATATGACCTTGTCGAAATAGGCGACAATTGCTTTGTCGCTGATCTTTGTAACCTTGGTGAAGAAGAAATTTCCCATGGCTGGATGCATATGGGCACAGTCAAAGTCGGCAATCAGGTATTCGTGGGCAATGGTGCTGTTGTACCGATGAATACAACCATTCCCGATCATATTTTGATTGGTGTGCAGTCCCGTTCGCCGGCGGGTGATGAAATGAAGGCTGGAGAGACTTGGTTTGGCAGTCCGGCGATCCGCCTCCCGGTGCGGCAAAAATT
>JAYWAB010000178.1:0-14367 GCA_043782835.1 Aestuariivirga sp. | reverse complement strand
TTGCCGCTCAATATTCCGCAACCTGAACGCATGATCGGCATGATCTATCGCCGCCAGTCTGTCATCGATCCGGTCAATCGCAAATTCATCACCCACCTTCGTGCCAATCTCGAAAACCTCAGTCGCGTTGTGGCCCGCCATGAGGCTTCGGTGAAATGGCAGTTCGGCCCCTTCATGCATCACCACGGCAATATGCTGGAGGTGTGAGCCCTGCATCGTTCACCCCGCCGTATAGCCGCCATCGGCGTAAAGCACATGGCCAGTATAAAAATCAGAAGCGCGTGAGGTTAGGAATAACAATGGTCCCGCGAGATCAGATGGCTCTCCCAATCGACCCTTCGGCACGCGGGCAAGGAAACCCGCACGGGTTGTTTTGGCTTTATCATCATCACCAAACATCCATTCAGTGAGGGGTGAGCGAAACACCGTAGGCGCGATGGCGTTGACCGTGATGCCTGTAGGCCCAAGCTCACAGCCCAGAGCTTTAGTGATACCGTCAACCGCAGATTTTGAAGCGCAATAGGCCGTATAGCCCGCCGGGTGGCCCAGAAGCCCACGCGCCGAAGACATCAATACAATCTTGCCGCCACCACCTTGTTTTAACAACTGTGCTGTCACGGCTCTGGCCATCAGCCAGCTTTGCGTGACATTGGCATCCATCACATCAAGAAACTGCGCGGCGGCCATATCGGTAATTTTTGCAACTTGATTTTTGCCAGAAGCTACAACCAGAATATCAACACGACCAAATTTTTCCACGGTTTGGGCAACAATGGAATTACAATTATCTTCCGTAGACGGACGAATATTGATGGAAAGAACATGCTCACCGCAGTCCTTGGCGATGGCAGCAAGTTCTGTCTTTTTGCCAGCGGTCAAAACCAACTTGCAACCGGCACCGGCCAGAACCCGCGCGGCCACTGCGCCGAAAGCACCCGAAGCCCCTGTGATGATTGCGACTTTGCCTTTTACGTCAAAGAGCGAAAGCGGGTTCGTCATCCAATCATTGCTCATGGCTTCACGCCCGGCGGATAGGGAAGAACCACCAACATTTTGCACACATGATTGGCACGATTGATAATCTCGCGTACTTCGCCCGGCGCTATGGTGCAGCTGTCCATCGCGCCTAATACGGTTTCTTTGCCATCAATAATGACCGTCAACGCGCCGTCAAGCACCACATAGACTTTTTCAAAGGGTGTGGAATCTGGCCCTGCACCACCGCCGGGCAGAAACTGCGAATAACCCACCCACTGATTTTTAGGTCCACCTTCTTCGAAGCCTTGTAACCGCAATCCTACAACACCGCGATGATTGGGGGCTTCGTATTTCTGTGCATCTGCAAAGCGTTTAACCAGCATCAGAAATGATCTCCACGCTCGATGCGATAATTTTGCATGGGGTCTGTGATGGCCACAAGGCGGATAATACAGCCATCGCCCTTATCCCAATTCCAAGGGAAGAATGCAAACGTGCAGCGCTTTCCCGTAACAGCATCTAAATCGCCACCCACATTTTCAATTCCAAGAATGCCGTTTTTGAAAAGAATTTGGTGGACAGGCTCCCAATCTGGAAAATCCTTGGCCCAGTCATTCCCGCCGGACCATTCAAAATATTCCTTTTCCAAATGCGGCAGCAATGGCCCATTGCGTTGCGGGCCAATCGCAGTTGCAAGAGGATGGTCATTGGCTTGCGTATCATGGCCGACAACTTTGACTTGATGATCCACCATCCACTGGCCAGCCGACGGCACGAAGCCCGGGCAATAGGCGAAGTAGTCACCGTCTTCATAAACTTTGTGCCAACCTGTGTTGAGGATCAAAACATCATGCGGGCGGATGGATTTGCCGCAGGCGTTTTCCAAATCATCTGCGGTGATTGATTCCCACTTCTTTTTTGGCAATGGCACAACAATGCCAGAGCCAAAAAAATGTGGCAGCGGCACTTCGTCAATGAATGGCGTTCCCTGCACGACATGGGCTGGCGCGTCGATATGCGTTGTTGAATGCATGGACGTTGTAATGCGTTGTGACAGCACACCAGACTTGGCCATGTAGTGAATGCGTTCAATTTTTACATCCGGAAAATACGGCCAGTTCGGACATTGAAATCCCCACCGATGCGACAGGTTGGTGAACTCAAGTCCCATCGGGTTGTTCAGATTTCCTTGAAATTCAATGCCACGCACTTTGACCATATTACTGATCCTCCCATCATTTTGTTTACGATACGGTACGATACAGCTAAAACACTTGTCAATATCTATTGATTGCACTGCATTGTGATACATTGTAAGCGATGCAAATGCGTAAATTCGGCATTCAAGTCATCTCAAGAGCAGCTGCCATTTTGCGGGTTTGCGGTGCGTCCAATGCGGGTTTGAGCCTTGGCGAGATCGCCGCAGATCTGGCACTGCCCCGTTCAACCGTGCAGCGCATTGTCAATGCGCTGGTGACCGAAGGCCTGCTGCAAACCAATGGCACCCATCACAGCATTCGTATCGGCCTTGGCCTTCACGCAATTGCTTTGGCCCAACGCATCGATGTCGTTGAAATTGCCCACCCCTACCTGAAAGAGCTCTCGCACAGCACTGGCGAAACCGTCGATCTCGCGGAACTTAGGGGCGATCATTTGGTGTTTGTTGATCAAGTGTCGGGCAGCCACCGGCTGCGCACCATTTCTTCTGTGGGTGAAATTTTTCCGCTCCACAATACTGCAAACGGCAAGGCGGCTCTCGCATTCATGACTGATGATGATGTGGCGGCCAGGCTGCGCTCAAGCATACAAATTGAACCCTCAAACTTAAGTCTTTTACTAAACGAAATTCAGTTGGCGCGGCGGGTTGGATTTGCCGAAGACAACGACGAACACATGGAAGGCATCAGTGCTATTGGTGCAGCATTCCAAATTAGAACGGGAAACATCTTTTCAATTTCAATTCCGCTTCCTTCAGTGCGCTTTCAATCAAAAAAACAACAGTTGGCAGAAATGCTTCTGCTCTTCCGCAGCCGAATTGAAGAAGCCTTGGACACTCCCGCGTCATAACCCTCACGCCCGCTCGATCATCCACTACATAAATTCTGTGTTGATAAAACGAAACCCATCAATGTCCTTCGTTAGATAAATATGGAATTTTGACCGCCTGACTTTGTGAGCCAAGGGTGCGAATTTTGGGCCAATTGCGCTCGCACGACCTATCGGGCATATTTCGTCAATGGTCGGCACAGGTACTTCGATGCCTTGGTTTGGGTTTCCGCATTCGCCTTGGCTGGTGATGCTCTCGATCGCTATTGCGATTATTAGTGGCTACGTGGGCTTAGGGCTTGCTGCGCAAGCCACCAATGCTTTTGGTCTCTATCGCCGCGGTCTGATTGCCGGCGCTGCCTGGTCACTTGGCCTTGGAATTTGGACGATGCATTTCGTCGGCATGTTGGCCGCCCAAATGCCAGATGGCACACAGTATTCAGTTTTGCTCACATTACTTTCGTTTTTGTTGTGTGTGCTGGTCGTTGGTGTGGCGGCATTTATTGTCAGCAATTATCGTGCGCATCGTTTTTCGATTATTGCCGCATCTTTGATCATGGGCATGGGCATCGTACTGATGCATTATCTGGGCATGCATGCTGTGACGAGTAATTACATGCTGCACCATGATCTGCGATTTTCGATGCTGGCAGCGATCATTGCGGCAGCGGCAAGCTATGGTGCGTTGCACATGTTTGAATCTGATGTGAACCGCATTGCGCTTGCTGTCAGTGCTCTGATTTTTGGCCTTGCTGTTTCGGGGATGCATTATACCGCCATGATGGGCATGACGGTGATGCCACTGGATGAAACACCAAAGATTTTTGGCCCCTCGGTGAGCAGTGACACATTGATGATTGTTGTCGCCGTGTTGGCCTTTATCGTTTCAGCTGTTTTTCTTCTCTATCTTATTCCGGAAAAGCAGATTGTCGATCAAGTGACTGCGGAACCTCCGCCCGCAATTATTGATGGA
This sequence comes from Aestuariivirga sp., assembly GCA_043782835.1. Classification (GTDB taxonomy): domain Bacteria; phylum Pseudomonadota; class Alphaproteobacteria; order Rhizobiales; family Aestuariivirgaceae; genus Aestuariivirga. Next base: position 10,370 of record JAYWAB010000178.1, on the reverse strand, counting down.
GGGAAAGCGCCACTCAGAACTCAAACTGCTGTCGAACTTGTTCCCGTTGAAAGTGAAGGCAAGACCCGTTTATTTCCGGTAGCCGAAATTCACGCAATTCATGCATCAACGCATTATTCACTGGTTTACGATGGCCGGCGCGAGCATTTCTCGCCTTGGTCTATTACAGAAATGGAAAGCAAACTGGACGTTGGAAATTTTATGCGCATCCATCGTAGCCACATGGTGGCTGTCACCAAGGTTAGGTCGTTGCGCAAGTCGGGTGACAGTGCCGTTTTGGAAATCGGCAACGGCATGGTGCGTACCATTCCGGTCAGCAGGAATCACTACGCGGAGCTAAAACTCCGCTTAGGACTGCAAGCAAAATTGCGCAATCATGCTTCTGATTTGAAAGCTCCGTGATGTAACTCGTGCGCCCATGGCCGCGCTTCGTGCAGCCGGACGCTGCTCGTGCAAAAGACCCCACCGCCATATTGCCAGTTTTTTTAGCTGGTGCATTATTGCGTGAAATGACCTCCAACAAGAGAGGTTCTAAATGTGGAGAACGCCCAATGATCCCCGGCACATTTGAATACCACCGTCCAAAAACAGTTGTGGAAGCGGCAAAGCTTCTCAAAAAATTAAAGGAAGCGCGACCGTTGGCGGGCGGGCACAGCTTGCTCCCCATGATGAAGCTGCGCTTGGCTGCGCCCACAGCTCTGATTGATCTCGGTGGCATTGCGGCCCTCAGGGGCATCAAGAAAGTCGGCAGTAAACTTGTGATCGGCGCGATGACCACACAACACGAATTGCTGGCTTCTGCACTCATTCAAAAGAATGTGCCGATCCTGCACGAAACCGCCATTCTGATTGCAGACCCGCAAGTGCGCTATGTGGGCACGATCGGCGGCAATGTGGCCAATGGTGATCCCGGCAATGATATGCCCGCAGTCATGATGGCTTTGGATGCGACCTATATACTTGCAGGGCCAACCGCGAAACGTTCTGTCAAAGCTCGCGCTTTCTATAAGGGATCTTACGAAACCGTTTTGAAGGCTGGTGAGATTGTAACGGCCATCGAGATTCCGGCGCAAGGCAAGCATGGCTATTCTTACGAAAAGCTGAAGCGCAAGATTGGAGACTATGCCACGGCTGCTGCCGCTGTAATCCTCACCATGAAGGGTGGCAAAGTGGTTATGTGTTCAATCACGCTGACCAATTTAGGCCCAACCGCATTGCTGGCCGATGCCGCTGCGAAAGCATTGATCGGAACGTCCGGCGATGAGGCCGCAGTTGATGCTGCAGTGACCGCAGCACGCAATATCATGTCGCCAGCCCATGATACCCGAGGCACCCCGCAATATCGCACCAGTGTGGGCGGCATCTATGTGGCCCGCGCGATCAAAGCCGCCATGGCGCGCGCCTGAGGAGGATGAAAATGTCAAAAGTTCACGTTAAATATAAAGTCAACGGCCAAGATGTTGAAGGCCTGTGTGAGCCGCGCACTTTGCTGGTACATTTCCTGCGCGAAAATCTAATGCTTACGGGAACGCACATCGGCTGCGAAACCAGCCACTGCGGCGCTTGCACAGTTGATCTCAATGGGAAGTCAGTGAAGTCCTGCACGGTGCTTGCCGTTCAAGCCAGTGGCGGTGATGTTCTCACCGTCGAAGGCATGACCAATGCCGATGGCACCATGAGCGCATTGCAAGAAGGCTTCCGCCAGATGCATGGTTTACAATGTGGCTATTGTACACCGGGCATGATTGTTCGCGCGCACCGCCTGTTACAAGAAAATCCAAACCCAAGTGAAGAAGAAATTCGCTTCGGCATTGCCGGCAATCTCTGCCGCTGCACGGGTTATCAGAACATCGTCAAATCCATCCAATATGCCGCCATGAAATTGCGTGGCGAAGAATTTAAAGAGGCCGCCCAATGAATGACATGTCCCCCAACAAGATCGAGCGCGAAGCCAAACTTGAAGGCATGGGCTGCAAGCGCAAACGCGTGGAAGATGCGCGCTTTACCCAAGGCAAAGGCAATTTTGTTGATGATATAAAATTGCCCGGCATGTTGCACGGCGATTTTGTGCGCTCGCCCTATGCTCATGCGCGCATTAAAAGCATTAACATCAAGAAGGCGATGAAAGTGCCGGGCGTTCTGGCTGTGCTTACATCAACTGAACTAAAAGGTGTGAACCTCGCTTGGATGCCGACGCTGGCTGGCGATGTGCAGATGGTTTTGGCCGATGGCAAAGTTCTTTTTCAAAATCAGGAAGTAGCCTTCGTTGTTGCCACTGATCGCTACGCCGCTGCAGATGGCTGTGAAGCGGTGGAAGTGGATTATGAAGCGCTTCCAGTTTTGGTTGATCCTTTCAAATCCATGGACAAAGACGCACCTGAACTGCGTGACGATTTGAAAGGCAAAATGACGGGCGCACATGGCCCACGCAAACATTACAACCACATTTTTGAGTGGCAGGTCGGTGACAAAGAAATGACGGATATGGCTTTCAAGAAAGCTGATGTCACCATCAAGGAGTTGATTTCATATCACCGCACCCATCCCTCGCCCTTAGAAACCTGCCAATCGGTCGCCAGCTTCGACAAAATCAAGGGCGAGCTTACAGTCTGGGGCACATTCCAAGCACCCCACGTAATCCGCACGGTGGCTTCGCTGATCTCGACAATTCCTGAACACAAAATCCATGTGATCTCACCAGATGTAGGCGGCGGCTTTGGCAATAAGGTGGGTGCTTATCCCGGCTACATCTGCTCCATCGTGGCGTCCATTGTCACAGGCAAGCCTGTGAAGTGGGTTGAGGACCGCATTGAGAATCTCACATCCACCAGCTTTGCCCGCGATTATCACATGACCTGCGAAATTGCTGCAACCAAAGAAGGCAAAGTGCAAGCTCTTCGCGTGCACGTGTTGGCTGACCATGGTGCGTTTGATGCTTGCGCCGACCCATCAAAGTGGCCTGCGGGTTTCTTCAACATTGTCACTGGCTCCTATGATTTCCCCACCGCGCATTGTGCTGTGGATGGCGTTTACACTAACAAAGCCCCCGGAGGGGTGGCTTATCGCTGCTCGTTCCGCGTAACCGAGGCTGCCTATTGCATCGAACGCGGCATGGATATTTTGGCGCAGAAGCTGAAGATGGATCCGGCCGAATTGCGCTTGAAGAATTTCATCAAGCGTGAACAGTTCCCTTATCAATCCGCTTTGGGCTGGGAATATGACTCCGGCGATTATCACACTGCAATGAAGCAAGGCATGGAGCGAATTGACTATGCTGGCCTTCGCGCGGAGCAGAAAAAACGCCAAGCTGATTTCAAAGCTGGCAAAACCCGCGATATTATGGGTGTTGGTGTTTCATTCTTCACGGAAATCGTCGGTGCTGGTCCATCCAAGAATTGCGACATTCTGGGCATTGCCATGTTCGATAGTTGTGAAATTCGCGTTCACCCGACTGGTTCGGCCTTAGCGCGGGTGGGCACAAAATCCACAGGCCAAGGCCATGAGACCACTTGGGCGCAGATTATCGCAACTGAGATGGGCATTCCTTCCGCAGATATTATGATCGAAGAAGGCAACACCGATACAGCCCCTTATGGCTTGGGCACGTATGGTTCTCGCTCAACGCCTGTGGCTGGTGCGGCGATTGCGATGGCGGCGCGCAAAATTAAGGCTAAGGCGCAAATGATTGCCGCATGGTTGCTGGAAGTGCATGAAGGGGATTTGGTTTTTGATATTGATGGCTTCCGTGTGAAGGGCCTGCCTGAGAAATTTAAATCTATGAAGGAAATTGCTTGGGCAGCCTATCATCAAGTGCCACCCGGCATGGAGCCCGGCTTGGAGGCGGTGAGCTATTACGACCCGCCTAATATGACTTATCCCTTTGGCGCTTATTTCTGCGTCATGGACATCAATGTCGATACCGGTGTCTACACCATCCGCCGCTTCTATGCGTTGGATGATTGCGGCACACGCATCAATCCGATGATCATCGAAGGCCAAGTGCATGGTGGTTTGACGGAAGCCTTCGCCATCGCGATGGGCCAGGAAATTCGTTACGATGCTGGCGGCAATTGCCTGACGGGTTCGTTTATGGATTTCTTCATTCCAACTGCGGTGGAAACACCACATTGGGAAACTGACCATACCGTAACACCATCTCCGCATCATCCGATTGGTGCTAAGGGTGTGGGTGAAAGCCCCAATGTGGGTGGCGTACCTGCGTTTTCAAATGCTGTTAACGATGCCTTCGGGTTCTTGGGCTCAACGCATATCCAGATGCCGCATGACTATTGGCGGAACTGGGAAGCGGCCAAAACCTTGGGCCTCGTTAAGTAGCCCGGGGGCGGATCAGCCGGGCGCGCACCCCAGCCGTCCGGCTGAATTTTACACCATGACACTCACCCTTCCAAATATATCTAGCAAGCTCGCCGAAGCAGGCTATGTGGCCGACCGCGAATTGGCCATGGCTCTGCACTTGATGGATATGTTGCAACGGCCCTTGTTGCTTGAGGGCGAGGCAGGCGTTGGCAAAACCGAAGTGGCCAAAGCCTTGGCTGCGGTTCACAACACGAAGCTTATTCGCTTGCAATGTTACGAGGGGTTGGACCGTGCCGAAGCCCTTTATGAATGGAACTATCAGCGCCAGCTATTAAGCATCCAAGCCCGTAAAGCAGAAGGCGAGAAGGTCAACGAAGACGCTATATTCTCCGAACGCTATCTGCTGGAGCGCCCCTTGCTTGCCGCAATCCGTCAACCCGTTTCGCCCGTCTTGCTGATCGATGAGGTTGACCGAGCCGATGAAGAGTTTGAAGCATTTCTGCTAGAGCTGCTTTCTGATTTTCAAGTGACTATCCCGGAGCTAGGCACCATCAAAGCCAAATCCATTCCACGTGTGATCCTCACATCAAATGGCACCCGCGAAATTTCAGATGCGCTCCGCCGCCGCTGCCTTTATCACTATGTTGACTATCCCGATGCTGATCGTGAAGCAGCAATCTTGCAGCGCCGCTTGCCGAATATTAGTGCAGCTTTCGCACTTCAAATTGCCCGCACCCTTGAAAAAATCCGCAAGGAAGATTTGCGCAAGGTTCCGGGCATTGCCGAAACCTTGGATTGGGCCACCGCCCTGCTCGGTCTCAATCTGAAAGATTTGCATACCAATCCAGAAGCCGTGTTTGACTCGCTGATGACACTGCTGAAAACGCAAGAAGATAAATCGCGCTTCACGCCAGAAGTGGCGCAACGCATTTTGGGAAAAGTCGCATGAGTTGCTGTGGCACACCACCAGACGCTGAAGACCTCAATCTTGTAGGCGAAATTATCCTTAAACGTATTTCAGCTTTCACCGCACTGTTGCGCAACCACAATTTCATCATTGGGCTTAAAGAAAATCAAGATGCGGCAATGCTTGTGGGCAAACTTGATTCAAGCCGTGCCGCAACGTTTCGTTCTGCCTTCAAAACACTTTATTGCTCAAGGCTTTCTGACTGGCGAGAATTTGACGCGCTATTTGATAGTTTCTGGTTTGCCAGGGGCATGAAGAACTTGATGAAAGTGAGCGGCTCATCGGCCGCTTCCACTCAGCCCAGTCTATCAGAACAGTCGCCCAGTTCCAGCAACCAACAAGAAGCCAGCGAACTCATCGACCAAATCACTAATTCAACTGATAGCGAAGGTGAAGAAGGCAGCACCGGAAAAAGCCAAGGGGCATCGCGTGGCGAAAGCTTAGCGCAAAAAGATTTTCGAAAAATCGCGGATCCCGTCGAACTTGCCAAAGCCCACGCCACCGCTGAAAGCTTGGCCAAGGCCATGCGCGCAAGGCTAACCCGCCGCGAAATGGCCCGCGCAAAGGGCTGCCGCATTGATCTGCGCGCCACCATTCGTGAAAACATCGGTCATGGCGGAACACCGATAAGCTTGCGGTGGCGCGCCCGCAAACCCAAGCCTTTGCGCCTTATTGTATTGCTGGATGCTTCAGGCTCGATGGAAATGTATACGGCAGTTTTCACGCGGTTCATTCATGGCGTGCTTGATAGTTTCAAAGAGGCTGAAGCCTTCGTGTTCCACACACGGCTGGCCCATGTTTCATCTGCGATGAAAGAAAAAAACGCATCACGCGCTTTAGAGCGCATGTCATTGATGACGCAAGGTGTGGGCGGCGGCACACGCATTGGTGAAAGCTTGGCCACATTCAATAAGTGGCACGCAAAACGCGTTCTCAATTCGCGCAGTTGCGTGATGATCCTGTCTGATGGCTATGACACGGGTGAGCCGCACGTGCTGCTAGGTGAACTTCGTCGCCTGCGTCAGCGCTGTCGTCGTATCGCTTGGCTTAACCCGATGATGGGTTGGGATGGCTATCAGCCGGAATCGCAAGCGATGAAAGCGGCCCTGCCTTATCTTGATTTGTTTGCGCCAGCGCATAATCTCGAAAGCTTGGCCAAGCTTGAACCCTATTTGGCGAGGTTGTGAGCATGGTGCAGCGTGACGTGATGGATATGGTGTCAGACCTCAAACAAAAAGGCGAAGCGTTTGTGCTGGCAACGGTGGTGCGCACGGTTGCTGTAACCGCTGCCAAGGCTGGCGCCAAAGCGGTGATCCGCCCCGATGGCACAATCACGGGCGGTTGGATTGGCGGCGGCTGCGCGCGGGGGGCAGTTTTAAAAGCAGCGCAGGATGTTTTGGCAGATGGAACACCGCGTCTTATATCCGTGCAACCGCCAACCGAGTTAGAGCTTCACGGTGTTAGCGCCGGGGAAACCAAAGAAGGTGTACGTTTCGCTAAGAATATGTGTCCCAGCCAAGGTACCATGGATATATTTGTGGAGGCGGTGATGCCCAAGCCAAGCTTGGTGATTTGCGGCTCCAGCCCGGTGGCCGTGGCCTTGGCACGTCTTGCCTCAGTGATGGGTTACGCCATAACCGCCTGTGCGCCACAAGCCGAACAGGGCGCTTTTGAAACAGCTGACACCCGAATTGAAGGCTATGCTCTAGCCGTCTCTGACATCGCGCAAAGATTTATCGTGGTCGCGACGCAAGGCAAAGGTGACGAAGCGGCTCTGCGCGCCATCATCGACATTGATGCCAAATACAAATCCTTCGTCGGAAGCCGCCGCAAGATGGCGTCGATCCGCGAAAAACTGGTGGTTGCTGGCGCTTCGCCCGAAAATTTCGATGCTATCAAAGCCCCAGCAGGAGCCGACATCGGCGCTATCTCGCCGGAAGAAATTGCGCTATCAATTTTTGCAGAAATAACGGCCAAACGCCGTCAAAAAATCAGATCATAATTTAGGAACGACTCGATGAATATGAACGGTAGCCAAGTTATTGAAGCCTCGCGCGACACCGTATGGAAGGGCCTCAACAATCCGGACGTGTTGCAAAAGTGCATTCCCGGTTGCAGCAAAATTGATGCGGCATCACCAACAGAGATGAAAGCCACGGTGGTGGTAAAAGTTGGCCCAGTGAAAGCCTCTTTTGCGGGTGAAGTCACTTTGTCGGAACTGAAGCCCCCAGAAAGCTACCGCATTTCCGGCAAAGGCCAAGGCGGTTTTGCCGGCTTTGCCACAGGTGGCGCAACCGTAAAGCTGACCGCTCTGTCGCCAACACAAACCCAGATGGACTACACAGTTGATGCCCAGATCGGCGGCAAACTTGCCATGCTCGGTTCGCGCCTCATCGACTCCACTGCCCAGTCTTTGGCCGGACAATTCTTCACAAAATTCGGCAGCCTGATGAAATCAGCAGGAAACGCTGAAGCCCCGAAAGATGCAAAGGCAAAATCCGCTGTCAAAAAACCAGCAGCCAAGAAAGTAGCCCCAAAGAAAGCACCGCCGAAAAAATCTCCACCCAAGAAAACCAACAAAAAACGTTGATGATAGGCGCGTGCACGTTGAGACCGAAAGTCAGCTGAGGATCTGAAGTGATTTGGGGCCAGTGTCGGGTTGTGACAGAATTAGATTTGAAGCACAGGACCCTGTAGTCAATTAACAACCCGTTCTGCCCAGGATTGTCACCTATGTCTTGGCTAAGCTCTGTTACCTAGAGCGGATTCCGATCATACTGGATTGTAACCAGCGTTGATGAAGTAGTTTGTCGCTTCCTTTGAAGTGATTGTCGGAATGATACTTGCAATCGCATCCCATAGGCCAGTGATGGTGCGGGCGGCAGTCTTGCGCAGACAGGCTTTGATTTTGGAAAAACTGTTTTCGATTGGATTGAGGTCGGGGCTGTAGGGTGGAAGATAGAGCAGTTCTGCGCCTGCCGCCTCGATGGCTTCTTTGACTTCAATGCCCTTATGGGCCGGCAGATTATCCATCACGACGATATCGCCTGGCCTGAGTTCAGGCACGAGGATTTGTCTGATATAGGCCAGAAAAGCTTCTCGGTTGATCGGGCCATCGAGAACCATGGGCGCCATCATACCCGAAGTTCTGAGACCAGCCACGAAGGTCGTGGTTTTCCAATGACCGAGCCGCGAACCTCTTGGTTCGTCGGTCGGGGAATGCCAACATTCAAGCGTTTGCCCTTTGGGCTGCGTCCACGACTTCTTGCCATACTGGTTGAGGCCCATGTTTCATCAATGCAAACCAGTGATGATGAGGCCAAGAAAGATTGCAACCTGCGCCATTCTGCGCGTCTTTCTACAACATCGGGGCGGTCTTGCTCTGAGGCATGAGCCGACTTTTTTTGAGCGTGATGTTGTGGCGCTCAAAGAAGTGCCAGAGCGTGGTTGTTCCAAAGCTTTGCTTTTGGTGTTTTATGAGTAGGGCTTGCAGTTCCTTCAAGGTGATGTCTGGCTCCACATCCAAGGCTGCCAATATGAAGTCATGCTGAGATTCAATGCGGCCTGACCTGCGGTCACCGCCTTGGCGTTTCGGCTTCGCATCACCTTGCTCACGCGCCAAGCTGCACCAGCGCACAGCGCTCGCAATACTCACGCCAAATCGTGCAGCAGCTTTGTTGCGCGACAAGCCGCCATCAACAGCAGCAATGACACGGCTTCGCAAATCCATCGATAATGCTTTGGTCATTCATACTGGCCTCCAATCCAGCATGAAGCTTGAATCACCCTTCAACTGATTTGGGAATCCCTATTCGATTCCGTCAGGACAGAAACCGCTCTAAGTGTCCGGTATGTACAACTAACCAATGGTGCCCAGGGCCGGAATCGAACCAGCGACACGCGGATTTTCAATCCGCTGCTCTACCAACTGAGCTACCTGGGCAAACGTACAAAGGTCACTTTGCGGGGCTTCCTATAGGTGATCATCCGCCCACTGGCAACCCGTCTTTCGCGGCACAAATTCGCAAGTTTATTCAACCTCGCCCGGCCCGTTTTCAGAAGGCTCATCTGCTTCCACGGCAGGAATGGCATAATGCCCGCCCAACCATTTGTTCAAATCCACTTCGCGGCAGCGGCTGGAGCAGAAAGGATGATGCTTGGCCTCAGAGGGCCGCTTGCAGATCGGGCAAGGCTTGCGTTTGGGAAAGGTCACAACCTTCGCCATAACCCTCAAAGCCCGTTGGGAGGTGCGGCCATCCAGCGTTGCTGAACCGGAAAGCCGGCCCCTTGCAACAGCGCCACTGTCTCATTGAGCGGCAGGCCGATCACCGCCGAATGTGAGCCGGAAAGATAACGCACAAAGGCCTCGGCTCGGCCTTGAATGGCATAGCCCCCGGCTTTGCCCTTCCATTCTTCGCTTCTGAGATAGCTCTCGATATCGTCCCGTGTCAGGCGTTTAAAGCGTAGCTTCGTTTCAACGCAGCGCGTGGTCTTGCTACCATCGGGTGCAATCAAACAGATTGCGGAATAAACCCAATGGGCCCGGCCCGACAGCAATGTCAGGCAATCCTTGGCCACCTGATAAGTTTCAGCCTTGGGCAATATGCGCCGGCCAAGCCCCACAACCGTATCAGCAGCCAACACATAGACACCAGAACCAAGCCCCACAACTTGCGGGGCTTCTTTGGCCTTCAAGGCCTTTTCTTCAGCCAGCCGAAGCGAAAGCCGACGCGGCGTTTCGCGGCGCTGCGGCGTTTCATCAACGTCTGCTGGGTTAAGAAGATCAGGGGCGAGGCCAACCCGGTCCAGAAGCGCCAGCCTCCGGGGCGAGCCGCTTGCCAGAACCAGCCGCGCCGAAACGTCGACCATTTTCTATTTAAACCGATAGTTGATGCGGCCCTTGGTCAAATCATAGGGCGTCATTTCCACCATCACGCGATCACCTGCCAAAACGCGAATGCGGTTCTTGCGCATCTTGCCCGAAGTGTGGGCAATGATCTCATGGCCATTGTGGTCAAGTTTTACGCGGAAAGTGGCGTTGGGCAAAAGTTCGGCAACAGTGCCTTCAAATTCCAACAGTTCTTCT
>JAYWAB010000177.1:0-2993 GCA_043782835.1 Aestuariivirga sp. | reverse complement strand
GACTTTCTTGCCGTCCTTGAGGCTGTAGGCCGTCATCGAACCGCGGACGCCAAACTCGCCGCCGGAAATACCAACAATCACCTTGTCCTTGAACACCATGGGCGAGGAAGTGCCGGTTTCGCCGCGGGCCGGATCACCATTCTTCACCGTCCAGACGACAGCGCCAGTCTTGGCGTCGAGCGCCACGAGGGTGGTGTCAGCCTGGTGCAGGAAGATTTTGCCATCGCCATAGGAAGGACCACGGTTGACCGTGTCGCAGCACATGACGGGGATGACATTGGGATCCTGCTTGGGTTCGTACTTCCACAGGATCTTGCCATCGTTGTTGAGGTCGAGGGCATAGACGGTGTTGGGGAAGGGCGCGTGAACATACATCACGTCACCAATCACCAGCGGTGCGCCTTCGTGGCCGCGCAGAACGCCGGTCGAGAAAGTCCAGGCCGGAGCAATCTTGCCAACATTTTCTGTCGTGATCTGCTTCAGCTCGGAATAGCGCTGGTTGGCATAATTGCCTGTCGGCATGACCCATTGCTTGGCGTCTGCCGACATTTTGATCAGTTCATCATTCGCTTGTGCGGAGCCGGCAGCAAACAATGCTGCGAGTCCGAAACAGGTGGTCAATAGTATTTTGCGCATCAGATTTCCTCCCGACGACTTAGTCGCTAGCTCTCTCGACAACAGGATTAAATTCCTGAAGCCGGAGATCTTAACAAGGGAATTTACTTCGGCAGCGTGTCACGACTAGCGAGGCAAAAGAGCAATTAGACCAGCCCCGCCAAGCCTTCGATGTACCACCAGCGCTCCCATTCGCCGGTGACTTTGAAGCCGAAATTAAAATTAGACTAAGCCAGCATTTTGCCGCTGGCAACACAAAGATTGCGCACATGCGACTAATTTGCGACCCTGCCGACACGGATCAGACCGGATGGTGGCGCGTGATACTTAATATCAAGAAATTGTTTTTCGGGCAGTGGCTGCGGCTGGAACGCAGCGCTCCGGCCATTCTGGCAATGGCCCTGGCCGCGTTTTCAGGCACTGCGGCGCTGGCAGCCGAACCTCTGCCCGTCACCGAAATTGCGCCCGGCCTCTTTGCCTTTGCCGGAACGCCGGAACTAATGAATGGCGACAATATCGGTGCCATCGCCAATATCGGCTTCGTCATCGGCGAGGATGCCGTGGCTGTCATTGATACCGGGGGCAGCGTGCGCGAAGGCGAGAGGCTCAGGGCCGCCATCGCAGCCAGAACCAGCCTGCCCATCCGCTATGTCATCAATACCCATGTCCACCCGGACCATATTTTTGGCAATGCGGCATTTGAGGGCGAGGGGGTGGTTTTCGCAGGTCATAAAAACCTGCCGCGGGCGCTGGCAAGTCGCGGAACTTTCTACATAAATGCCTTTCGCCCGCTGATGGGCGAGGCGCTGGTGGCAGACATCCGGATCATCGCGCCAACCCTGCTGGTGGATGGCGAGACAACAATAGACCTTGGCCATCGCAAACTGGTGCTGAAAGCGTGGAAAACCAGCCATTCCGACTCTGACCTGACCGTGCTGGACGAACAAAGCCGGACGCTGTTTTCGGGCGATCTGGTGTTTTTGCAGCATACGCCCGTGGTCGATGGCAGCCTGCTGGGACTGCTGTCGGTGATGGACGAGATTGTGAAAATACCGGCGTTGCGGGTGGTGCCAGGCCATGGCCCGGCGGTGGCAGACTGGCCGCAGGCGATGGCAGCCCAGAAGGGATATTTTGACCGGCTGGCAAAAGATTTGCGGGCGATGATTGCGCGCGGCACTGATGTTGGCGAAGCCGCACGAAGCGCCGGGCAGAGCGAAGCCCCTAACTGGAAACTTTTTGGCGATTTCAACCCCCGCAACGCGACCGCCGGGTTTGCCGAACTGGAATGGGAATAGCCCGCTTGCGGCATCATGCCGCATAGGGTAAAACCGGCCATGGGCGAATGGTGGGCCAAATGATCAATTCGGGAGAATTCAAATGGGCATGAACCGGCGGCAAATCCTGAACGGCGCTCGTATTGTGGCAATGGTGGCCTTTGCCGGTCCGCAAAGGGCAATGGCAGAAGTTAGCCAGGCGGAAATCTGGGCTGATTTGGCCAAGGATGTCTTCAAGGGCCGCGCGCTGGAAGACGGAACCGGGCTGGTAGCGCTGGACGCGCCCAACCGGGCCGAAGATGCAGCGCTGGTGCCGGTGAGTTTTGGCGTGACGCTGCCTGCCGGTGATTCGCGCCAGGCCTTGCGGCTTTGGCTGATTGTCGACGAGAATCCGGCGCCGGTGGTCGGTGTGTTCGAGATTGGTGCCAAATCGGCGCTGACCAGCCTCTCCACCCGCATCCGCGTCAATCAATATTCCAACGTCCACGCTGTGGCCGAACTGAGCGACGGCAAGCTTTATGCTGTGGCCAAATTTGTCAAGGCGGCAGGTGGCTGCGCTGCCCCGGCGACCAAGCGGCTGGATGAGGCAGAAGCCAATCTCGGCCAGATGCGCTTCCGCCCGCTGCCTGCCCCGGCCAATGCCAGCGCCCGCACGGCGGACGCGCTGCTGATGATCCGCCACCCCAACAATTCCGGCCTGCAGATGGATCAGGTGACCCATCTCTACACACCTGCCCGCTTTGTTGAGGAACTGAAGATTTGGCAGGGCGAGGATTTGATTGTGGCGATGGAAGGCGGGATTTCCATTTCCGAGGACCCGAACTTCCGCTTCACCTATGTGCCCAACGGTGCCGCAGAAATCCGGGCGCGGGCGGTGGACACCAATGGCAAGGTGTTTGAGGCGAGCTGGCCTGCGGGCAAGGCGGCGATTTAGGGATTACTGTAGACGCGGGCGCTGAGAATCTAAAAAACCAAGAGCCGAAACCTGCGCGAGTATTCCCTTCTCCCCATTCTTTATGGGGAGAAGGTGCCCAAAGGGCGGATGAGGGGCGGCCCGGACTCTCGTGATTAGCGAAAAGCCGTTAGATAACAAACATCGAGCTG
>JAYWAB010000176.1:0-40343 GCA_043782835.1 Aestuariivirga sp. | reverse complement strand
GCGGTCAGCATTATTCCCATCCTGACAGGCAAAGTGAACTGGGGCAACTTCGGCCCACTGGTTCCTCCAAAGGCCTTGGCCACGGCTGACGACGGCACGTGGTCCATTCCAGGTTGGACACTTTTCCTGGGCGGCCTCTACATTGCGGCTTGGTCGACCTATGGCTTTGAAACGGCCGTCTGCTACACGCGCGAACTAAAGAACCCAAAGACCGATACTTTCAAATCGATCTTCTATTCTGGCATTCTTTGCATTCTCTTGTTCATCCTCGTGCCCTTCACATTCCAAGGCGTGCTTGGTTTGGATGGCATGTTGGCCGGACCAATTGTCAGTGGTGCGGGCATTGCCGACGCTGCGGGCAATATGGTTGGCGGCGGATCAATCGTTCATGGCATCCTGGTATTCCTGATGATCATGGCGCTGGTTCTCACCATCATGACGGCCATGGCCGGTTCATCGCGCACACTTTATCAAGGCTCGAAGGATGGCTGGTTGCCCAAATATCTGAGCACGGTGAATTCACATGGCGCGCCTGTTCGTGCGATGTGGACGGATCTGCTGTTCAATGTTGCAGTACTCGCAATAGCATCAGACGCAACAGGCTTCTTCTTCGTGCTGGCGATTTCAAACGTTGGATATATTATTTTCAACTTCTTGAATCTCAATGCGGGTTGGATCCACCGCGTCGATTCACCCAATATGGAACGCCCTTGGAAGGCCCCAACATGGCTCATCGGCCTCAACACTGTTTTGGCTTTTGCCAACGCCGTGTTGCTGGGCGCTGGAGCAAAAACCTGGGGCTATTCCACCGGTCTTTACTGGGGCTTTGGCATGGCTTTGTTGATCATTCCGATCTTTGCTTATCGCCACTACGTGCGCGATGGTGGCCAATTCCCTGACGGCATGTTGACCGACATGGGGTTGAAAGGCCAAGACCTTGGCGTAAGGCAAGCTGGCATGTGGCCCTATCTGGCCATCGCCGGCGGCTTGATCGTAGTGCTCTGGGCGAACTGGTTCTTCATATTGCCTGCTTAGACCATACAGCAATTATGGGCCGCCACTGGAAACAGTGGCGGCTTTTTTATGAGACTTGATAGCCGAACTCTGCCGCTTGGCTGGTGAGCCATTCCCAGAAGCTTTCCGAGAAACCACGAAACACCGAAAGCGTGAATTCATTTTGGCTGGTGCGCGTGAGGTGCACCGAGACATGCGCCATTTGGGTGAGGGCAGATTTGCCAACCGGAAATTCACTGTCATGCAGATCAACTGGCGTGCCTTTTGCCAGCAAGGCGCGGGCTTGTGGCCCTGCGACTTTGATCATCATGCGGCCGTGGCTTTGATCCGAAACTGATGCCAAGCCTTCCAGCTTCGCTTTTAACTCCGTATACGGAGCATCATAGACATAATATTGATCAGGCCCAGCCCACTGCACTTCCACTTTCTGCATTGCGGCCAAAACATCTTTCAACACTTTGGCTTTGCCCTTGCGGGCGATGACCATAGACAAGGTGATCGGATGAACGACCGACAAGGCAATGCCGGGCGCGCCCTTGTAAGCCCCAAAGCGGCCAGGTTTTGCAACGGTTCCCAAAGGAGAGGGTCTAAGCATGGAGCCTCTCATTCTTCGGGTCGAAATGAACCGGATCGCAAATCTCGGCGAGGAAATGGTGGCCACGAAGACCATCAAACACGTTTACAATTTCCCCATGGCGGGCGCGGCCATTGGACAGAAGTGCAAGACCCAGCCACATGTTCAGCATGGGCGACCACGCGACCGAGCAAATATAGCCTTGATCGGCTTGCATGCTCGGCGCATCGCCTTGTTTCAACAGGTGCCCGCCGGATTGGATTTTTATTGTTCGGTCCACAGGCTTAATGCCCACAACACATTGCCGTGCGGGATCAACCATGCCAGGACGGGTGGACATGGCGCGACCGATATAGTCTTTCTTGGTGGACATCATTTTGCCCAAGCCAAGATCAGTCGCGGTGGTCGTGCCGTTCAATTCACCGCCGGCCACGTGGCCCTTCTCGATGCGCATGATGGAAAGTGCTTCCACGCCATAAGGTGTGATACCGAATTCAGCTCCGGCTTGCATAATCGCACGCGCCACAGCATTGCCAAAGTCGGCGGGCACCGCGAGTTCGTAAGCGTGTTCACCCGAAAATGAAATGCGGAACAGCCGGGCTTCAACGCCACCCAGAATGGTGATTTCCTTGGCCGCCAGATAAGGCACGGTCTCGTCATTCAGCGTGAGTTTATCGACAAGCTTTTGCAGTGTGGCGCGGGCCTTGGGGCCAGCAATGGCCATTTGCGCCCATTGTTCGGTGACCGAAACATATTGCACATCAAGTTCCGGCCAATGCACTTGGTGACAAAATTCAATATGACTCATCACGCGGGCGGCATTCGCAGTTGTGGTGGTCATCACGAAATGATCTTCAGCAAGACGCGACGTGGTGCCATCATCAAATACAATGCCGTCTTCGCGCAGCATCAAACCATAGCGGGCCTTGCCAATGCTCAGTGTACTGAAGGTATTGCAATAGAGCTTATCAAGAAACTGGCCTGCATCTTTGCCCTGAATGTCGATCTTGCCCAAGGTTGAAACATCACACAGGCCAACGCCACTTCGCGTGGCTTTCACTTCGCGCGAAGCTGCGGCCAACCAATCTTCACCCGCTTTGGGAAACCAGCTTGAGCGCATCCACAGACCGGACTCCACAAACACTGCGCCTTGTTCCACGCACCACTCATGCAAGGGTGTTTTGCGTGACGGTTGGAAATGGTGGCCGGAGAATGGGCCCGCGAAAGCACCAAATGAAACAGGCGTGTAGAATGGCCGAAATGTCGTCGTTCCCATTTCGGCGATGGACTTGCCCGAGGCTTCGGCGAGAATGGCAATGGCATTCACATTGCCAAGCTTGCCTTGGTCTGTGGCCATGCCGGTTGTGGTGTAGCGCTTGGCCAGTTCCACATGGCCATAGCCTTCACGCGCCGCGAGCGGCAAGTCCTTGGCGGTGGCATCATTTTGATAATCAATGAAGGCTTTGCCAGTGGATTCCTTCACCCACCAGAAAGGCTGAATGGCGAAGGCCTCGTTTTTGCATTTCGGCGTGGCTGGCGTTTGGCCTTTTATCGTGCCCGCGCGTACGCCATCGGCCAAACATTCTGAAAGCAACATGTGGCCCGCCGCACTGCCTGCCGCGACAAATTCCGCGCCCATATCTGGGGGCGTGAAGGCGGCGATGGTTTCATTCCAAATCGGCTTTGCACCACGATGACACATGAGGTTGACGATGGGAGACCACCCACCCGACATGGCCACCGCATCACAAGGAATTCCATCAATGGCGGCAACGCCCTTGCCGCCCTTCACATTGAGAATGCGCCCGCCCTTGCGCGTATCAATCACAGCGGCAACATTCACACCATGGGCCTGCATATCGCGCACCGTGCGCATTGCTGAATCATTGTTCGCAAAAACCGCAATGGATTTTCCCGCCGCTGCCGCATAACGATTGGCATAATGACGCATGGCTGAGGCCAGCATTACCCCCGGCACGTCATTGCCGCCGAATACCAGCGGACGTTCTTCAGCACCGGCGGCCAGCACAGCCCGCCTGGCATGAATGCGCCAATAGCGCTGGCGTGGCTCATAGGGTGCAGGCACAGCGACATGATCGTTCACGCGTTCGAGTGCGCCAAAAATGTTACCATCGAACCAGCCGAAAATCGTGGTGCGGGGCATGAGTGTCACGTTTGGCAGAGAACGCAATTCTGCAAGAACACCCTGCGCCCAATCATGGCCAGACTGGCCCGCAATCTCTTCACGCTCAAACAACAACGAGCCACCAAACGCCGAGCCCTCATCGGCCAACATCACCCGCGCGCCCTGCCGCCCCGCAGTGATTGCCGCCATCAGCCCAGCCGGGCCAGAACCCACAACCAGCAGATCACAATGGGCATATGATTTTTCATATGTGTCGGGGTCAGCTTCTTTCGAGGCCGTGCCGAGCCCCGCGGCTTTACGGATCAGCGGCTCATAGATTTTTTCCCAAAAGCTTTTGGGCCACATGAAAGTTTTATAGTAGAAGCCGGCAACAAAGATGGACGAGGCCAACGAATTTACCGCGCCAATATCGAAATCCAATGAGGGCCAGCGGTTTTGTGATTTCGCCGTGAGGCCATCATAAAGCTCCACCATGGTGGCGCGCGTATTGGCTTCTTTGCGCGCCCCTTCACGCAGTTCCACCAGCGCATTGGGCTCAGAGCTGCCCGCCGAAATAACACCGCGCGGGCGATGATATTTGAAGCTGCGACCCATCAGATGCACGCCATTGGCAATGAGGGCAGAAGCCAAAGTATCGCCTTGATGGCCCGCATAAGCTTTGCCGTCAAAAGTGAAATTCAGTTTGGCGTTGCGGTTGATAAGCCCGCCGCTTTCAATACGAAAGCCAGTCATAATTTTTTCTTCCGCGCATAATTCCTGGCAATCACAGCGCCGAACACTTCGTGAGTTTTGGTATTGCGCGAAACCACCAACCAAGCGCGACAACCACCAGAGTGGTGGGCAAATTCATCGAAAGCGCCGCGTGGGTTGTCCCTTTCATAAACATAAGCATACCAGCTCGGGTCTTCCAATGTTTCAGGCCGCCTTGGCGCTGCATCACCAAGAAATGTGAATTCCTCAACGGGCCGACTTCCGCAATGGGGGCAAGGGATCAGCATCAGTGCAAATTGGGCGTTGCGCCCTGCCCTTTCTCGTCAAGCATATAACCACGCTTGAACCTATCCAACCGAAATGCTGTTGCAACTTTATGCGGCTCATCCTTGGCAATCAAATGCGCATAGCACCAGCCAGAAGCTGGTGTTGCCTTAAACCCGCCATAGCACCACCCAGCATTCAAATATAATCCGTGTACGGATGTTTTATCAATGATGGGCGAACCATCCATCGACATATCCATGACCCCGCCCCAAGAACGAAGCGCACGCACGCGGGACAGCGACGGGATCATGGCCACACCCGCTTCAATCACATGTTCCACCATCGGCAAGTTGCCGCGTTGGGCATAGGAGTTGTAGCCGTCAATATCTCCGCCAAACACCAATCCGCCTTTGTCGGATTGGGACACATAGAAGTGGCCTGCGCCAAACGTCACCACGCCATCAATGTAGGGTTTCAGGCCTTCTGAAACGAAAGCCTGCAACACATGGCTTTCGATCGGCAGTTTCAATCCGGCCATGGCAGCCACTTCAGAGGAATGGCCCGCGGCGCAGAGGGCCAGTTTCCCGCATTTAATTTCACCTTTGTTCGTCTGTACACTGACGACTTTTCCATTCTCAGTTTGAATGCCCGTCAGTTCACAGCCTTGCAAAATATCAACACCACGCAAATCAGCGCCGCGTGCATAGCCCCAAGCCACAGCATCGTGGCGAACGGTGCCGCCGCGCCGCTGCAACAGACCGCCCTTGATCGGAAAGCGCGCATTGTCATAGTCAAAAAACGGATACATCTCGCGCACGGCGCGCGCGTCAAGAAATTCCGCGTCGACACCATCAATGCGCATAGCGTTGCCGCGCCTTGCGAAAGCATCGCGTTGCGCATCGGTGTGACACAAGTTCAAAACACCGCGCTGCGAAACCATGGCGTTGAAGTTGAAATCCTGTTCCAGATTTTCCCACAACTTCATTGACCACTCGTAAAATGGATTGTTGCCAAGCAGCATATAGTTCGAACGAATGATTGTGGTGTTGCGGCCCACATTGCCCGAGCCGATATAATTCTTTTCCAAAACCGCGATATTTTTCAAGCCATGTTCTTTGGCAAGATAATAGGCCGTGGCCAGCCCATGGCCACCGCCCCCCACGATGATGATGTCATATTGCTTTTTCGGCTCAGGCGTGCGCCAAGCCGGTGCCCAGTTCTTGTGACCCGACAGGGAGTTTTGGAGAAGCGAAAAGACCGAGTATTTCATTTATGTTCCGTATACGGAGGAAAGAGCCCCTCCGGCGCTACGCGCCACCTCCCCCTTCGGGGAGGATGAGGTGGGCCTTTTTTATCCTCCCCTAAGGGGGAGGTGCCCGAAGGGCGGAGGGGAGATTTTCTTTCCATCAACAATCCAGTGTTGTGTCCCGTTCCCATTGCGTGAGGTGCCGTGCGTATTGGTTCCACTCATTGTGCTTCAGCTTCAAATAACCTGATGAAAGCTCATCGCCCAATGCGGCACAAAGCAGCTTGTTGTTTTCAAGGTTGCGCAACGCGTCCAGCAGATTGAGTGGCAACTTTTTCAAATTCTTCACGGTGTGGCTTTGGGTGTACATGTCGATATCCAAACGCTTGCCCGGATCGGTTTTGTGTTCAATGCCATCCATGCCAGCGGCCAAAATTGCGGCCAACATCAAATAGGGATTGGCCGATGGATCAGGCAGACGGAATTCACAACGACCCGCATCAGGTATGCGCACCATATGTGTGCGGTTGTTGCCGCCAAAGCTCACGGTATTGGGTGACCACGTGGCACCTGAGATGGTGCGCGGTGCGTTGATGCGTTTATATGAATTCACGGTTGGGTTGGTGATGGCCACCAAGGCGTCAGCATGTGCAATCAAACCGCCAATGAAGTTATAGGCCAGAGGTGAAAGGCCCATTTCATCTTTGCCGTCTTCAAACAGGTTTTTCTTGCCCGCTTTATCCCACACGGAAAGATGGGCGTGGCAGCCATTGCCGGAGAGATTGATGAAAGGCTTGGGCATGAAAGTGGCGCGCATTCCGTGCTTTTCAGCAATGGCTTTCACCATGAATTTAAAGAAGGCAAGTTGGTCAGCCGTTGTCAACGCGTCGCTGAAATTCCAATTGATTTCAAATTGGCCATTGGCGTCTTCATGGTCGTTTTGATAAGGGCCCCAACCAAGCTTGGTCATGATGTCGCAAATCTCGGTGATCACATCGAGGCGGCGCATGATGGCCGATTGATCATAACACGGCTTTTCCTGATGATCCTTGCTGTCTGAAGGGGCTGAACCGTCAGCATTGATCAAATGGAATTCGGGTTCGCAGCCTGCCATCAATTTCATGTTCTGCTTGGCGGCGCGTTCCATGCCGCGTTTCAATGCGAGGCGCGGCGCTTGTTCCAAGGGCTTGCCGCTCATATGAGGGTCACCTGCCATCCACGCGATTTCGGGCTTCCATGGCAGTTGGATCAGGGTGCTGGTGTCTGGGTAAACCAGAACATCGGGATGGGCTGGGGTTTGATCGAGCCAAGTGGCGAAGCCAGCAAAGCCCGCACCAGCTTTTTGCATTTTGTTACCCGCTTCAGCGGGCACAAGCTTGGCGCGTTGCGTGCCGAACAGATCGGTGTAGTTAAACAGGAAATATTTTACTTTGTTCTTCTTGGCATATTGAACCAGATCAATCGACATTTTACGTCCCCTCGATTTTCTTAGAATCTTACTTTCCCTGGAATCCAATCTGTGCCCGCCAGTGGAACTTGCGCCATGGCGGCAGCCTCGATTGTCAAAGCGCAGAGGTCTTCGGGTTCCAAGTTATGCACATGGCTTTTGCCATTTGCGCGCGCGATGGTTTGCGCTTCCAGTGTTAGTACTTTCAAGAAATTGTAAAGGCGGCGGCCCGCCTTCACGGGATCCAAGCGCTTCGACAATTCAGGGTCTTGCGTAGTGATGCCTGCTGGGTCGCGGCCTTCGTGCCAATCATCATAGGCGCCAGCCGTTGTGCCCAGCGCATTATATTCAGCTTCGTAATGCGGATCATTGTCGCCAAGCGCCACAAGTGCTGCCGTACCAATAGCCACAGCATCTGCGCCAAGTGCCAAAGCCTTGGCCACGTCTGCGCCATTGCGAATGCCGCCTGAAACGATGAGTTGAACCTTGCGATGCATATTGAGCTCTTGCAAAGCTCGAACTGCAGGGCGAATGCAGGCCAGTGTCGGTTGGCCAACGTGCTCGATGAACACTTCCTGTGTTGCCGCTGTGCCGCCTTGCATGCCATCGACCACCACAACGTCAGCACCCGCTTTCACGGCGAGAGCGACATCGTAATAAGGCCGCGCCCCACCGATTTTCACATAAATCGGTTTTTCCCAATTGGTGATTTCGCGCAGCTCGGCAATTTTAATTTCAAGATCGTCAGGCCCGGTCCAATCTGGATGGCGACAGGCTGAGCGCTGGTCAATGCCCTTGGGCAAGCAACGCATGGCGGCCACACGATCTGAAATTTTCTGGCCGAGCAACATGCCGCCACCGCCGGGTTTTGCACCTTGGCCGATCACCACTTCAATGGCGTCTGCTTTGCGCAGATCATCCGGGTTCATGCCATAGCGTGAGGGTAGATATTGATAGACGAGATATTTGGATTGGCCACGTTCTTCTGGCGTCATGCCGCCATCGCCCGTGGTGGTGGAAGTGCCTGCGGCTGATGCACCGCGGCCCAAAGCTTCTTTGGCATTGGCTGACAACGAGCCAAAGCTCATACCCGCAATAGTGATTGGAATTTTGAGTTCAATTGGTTTTTTGGCAAAGCGAGTTCCGAGAACAACGTCGGTGCCGCATTTTTCGCGATAGCCTTCCAGCGGATAGCGCGAGATTGATGCACCTAAAAATAGGAGATCATCAAAATGCGGCAGCTTGCGTTTGGCGCCCGCACCTCGAATATCATAAATGCCGGTTGACGCGGCACGACGAATTTCGGCCAGCGTTGCGTCATCAAATGTTGCCGATTTGCGCGGCGGGGTGCGCGGGGTGCTTTCCATTTTTCCCTCAATACGAGTCGGCGTGGTCAACGCTGAAATTATAAAGTTTGCGGGCCGAGCCATAGCGCTTGAAGTCGGATGGCTTTTCTTTGCGGCCAGCGGCCTTGAGTAAACGTTCGAGATCAGCAATGTGTTCGGTACGCATTTCTTTTTCAATGCAGTCAGCGCCCAAGCTTGCGACTTTGCCCTTCACATAAAGGCGAGCTTCATAAATGGAATCACCCAGCGCATCGCCCGCATCGCCGCACACAACCAGATTGCCGCGCTGCCCCATGAAAGCCGACATGTGGCCAACCGAACCGCCCACCACAATGTCAATGCCCTTCATTGAAATACCGCAGCGTGATGAGGCATCGCCATCGATCACCAGCAAACCACCATTGCCAGTGGCACCAGCGGATTCGGATGAATTGCCTTTGACCCACACGAGGCCCGACATCATGTTCTCGGCTGTGCCGACGCCGGCATGGCCATGGATGGTGATCTCGGAATGTTGGTTCATGCCGCCACAATAAAAACCAACATGGCCGTTGATTTCAACTTGCAGCGGCGCAGAGAGGCCCACAGCAATATTGTGCTGGCCTTTTGGATTTTTCACCACCCAATGTTTTTCATTGGTGTTGGCCGGCAAGGTTTGCAGTGTTGAATTTATGCCGCGTACGCCGACAGCCGATTGATCAAGTTCGTTCATGCGTGGCCCCAAGTGTAAATCTTGCTTGGCTCGGGTTCCCAGATTTTCGCATTTTCCGCACCTGGCAAATGGGCAATAGCGCGATATTCGGTGGCCATGGCTACCCAATCTTCGGTTTCGGCCATCACCGCATGTTTGCAGGCGATGGGATCGCGAACCACTGCGAAGCCATCAGCCGTGCCCACCAAGAAGGTGAAAAAGCCATCTAAATCTTTCAGTCCAGATTCCAGGGCTTCTTTCAATGTTGAGCCTGTGCGCAGTTTGTGCGTCATGTAAGCGGCTGCCACTTCAGTGTCGTTCTCGGTTTGGAATTCCATGCCTTCCTTGCGCAAGTTTTCGCGAAGACGATTGTGGTTGGAGAGTGAGCCATTGTGAACCAAACAAAGATCAGCGCCCGTTGCGAAGGGGTGAGAGCCAGCCGTGGTCACTGCACTTTCAGTGGCCATGCGGGTGTGGCCGATGATGTGGGTGCCTTGGGCATTGTCCAAATCAAACTTGTCATAGACATTGGCGGGAAGGCCAGTTTCCTTGAAAATCTCGATTGAGTGACCTGAGCCGACGACACGAACGCCAGCATAATTTACCTTCAGCCACTTCACGACAGCTGCCTCTTTGCCCGAGGTCACCAGGATACAGTGATTGCCGATCTTGCTTGATGTGGACTTGCATTTGAGTGCTTTGTTGAGACCTGCGACCAAGCCCTTCCAATTGAAATTTGCATCATCATGGGCAAGCGAGAATTTGGTTTCCGATTTCTTGGTTGGATTGCGATAGATGGCAACACCTGCCGAGTCCGGCCCGCGATTGGTCATTTCAATCAACATGGGCTTGAACATTTTGCCCAGTTTGGATTTCAATTTGGGATTCTTGAGGTAAAGTCCAACAATGCCACACATGGCGGTTCTCCGGATTGGTAGGTGAAGCCTATCAGGGCGGAACATGAATTTCAACTGTAAGGAAATATTTATTCACCGAGGGAATGCCGGAGGAGAAGTTGGGTTGAATTTGATATAGATTTAAAACCTATAATAGAAATCAATTCTAGCCTACTCAACGGCTTCATATAGAGCAAACTCTGTTACCCGCTACCCAGGTAGCACCCAAACACGCAAACCCATCCCAGCCCTCTTAAAATAGATTTAAACACCTATTAAAACTTTAAAGTCCTAGTCTTCCTTGCGGTAGCTGATGACGCTGAGGTAACGAGCGGGCAGCTTTTTGAGTTCATCCGGCCCATGCGGCGCTTCGGCGTCAAAGAACAGCGCGTCACCGGGGTGCATGTCATAGGTTTTGTCACCATGCCGATAAACCACATTGCCCTCCAGCATATAGAGAAACTCCATGCCGGGATGCTGAAATGTGGGAAATACGTCTGATTCACTCACCAATGTAATCAAATAGGGCTCAACCATCACCGGCCCATGGGTGGAATGGCCGAGCAATTGATATTGATGCCCTGCCCTCGTGCCACGTCGTTCGATTGTTAGGCCCTGCCCTGATTTCACAAACGTCGCATCACGAATTTCTTCGTAGCCCTTGAAGAACGCGGTGAACGGAACTTGCAGTGCTTTGCTCAAGGCCTGGAGTGAGGCCAGTGACGGCGAAGTGGCGCCATTTTCAATTTTGGATAACATCCCCGCCGACATATCAGCGGCCTTGGCCAATTCAGAAATCGTCAATCCCAGTTTTTCACGGAATCGCTTCACTTCGCGACCGATGGCCTCTTCAAGATAGCGCGAATTGCCAGTGTCAGCCCCATGCGGGTTTTGAAAGACTTCAGTTTTTTTGTCTGCTTTCAACATCATGCCTCCCTATATCACGGGTTCCTGTAAGCGTCCTTGACAATTCACTAACCAAGATGTTTCCTGTCAGACAATAAAGTTGCCCCGTAGCAAAAAAATAAACAAGGGGTGGCCTGTAGCTGTGGGGACAATACGGGCCTTCCGAAAGGAAAAAACATGTCGGATCTCAATCAACGCATTGAGGACATGTACCGCAAGGACGTTCGCGGCGCATGGCTTCTTCTGGCCTTTCTCTGGATCATCGTGGTTTTCATTCTTGTGATGTCGTGGAACCTCATCCCCGATAGCACTGTGCGTATTGTTTCGCTTTTATCGGCCCTGGTTCTTCTTGTTTTTAATACCGCATCGATTGTGGCCATGGTGCGCCATTATGCAGAAGACAAGGAATTCATCTACGGTCTCGACATCAAAACCTCGGACGCCATCAAGCAAGCAAAGGGATAATCATGGCCAAATACTCGCCCGCCGACCAACCAAAACTTATGCAGGTGTTTGATATTGTCTGCCTTGTTGGTGCGATTTTCCTGGCCCTCTGGTTCCCGCTCTATATGGGCTGGGCCGGTGTTTCAAAAAGCATCGACAAAATTGCCGACCCCACTTGGGAATTGCTGCACCAAACACCAGCGCAAGTCGAACATTGGGTTAAGCTTGGCTATGCCGACGCTGCGGCCGCACATGATGTCATTCAAAACAAGTTTCACTACACGATTGATTGGCTTCAGCTTCTCATCATGGCCGCCGTAGTGATTGGCTATTTCATCTTTCTGTTCCGCGCTTCAGAGCGCGAATACCGTGACGTCATCGACGAAAAATTCGGCCAGAAGTAGGAAACAAAAATCATGTGGATCAATTTTTCATATTTGTGTTGGGCGATTTCTGCCGCACTTGCAGCTTGGATGCTTTTTGATTGGTACAAAATAGACACCACCTATTCCGAATCCGTTTTGACGTCATCTCGTGAAGGTGAAATCGAGTCCACCGCTGAAAAGCACAAGGTTTGAGGCGCTGAAAATGTCACAGGCAACAACAGCTTCAACAATTCCGCAAAAAATATCACTCTCTCGCGTTCTCGGTCCAGCACATGTTTGGGCGCTGGGCGTCGGCATCGTTCTGGTCGGTGAATATACCGGCTGGAATTTTTCCGCCGACAAGGGCGGCTCACTAGCGGCCCTCATTGTGTGTTGGGTGATTGGTCTTCTCTACACATCAGTCGCCATGATCGATAGTGAAGTCACCTCAACAATTGCAGCGGCGGGCGGGCAATATGCCCAGGCCAAACACATTGTGGGCCCTTTGATGGCCTTCAACGTGGCGCTTTACATGGTATTTGCCTATACAATGCTTGAAGTGTCCGATGCCATTCTCGTGGGCGATACAATTGTTGCCAAGGCCGGCACTGATGGATTGAACCACAACGCTTTCTTAGCGCTCACCATCGTTGGCTTGGCTTGGTTGAATTACCGAGGCGTGTTGATGACGTTGAATTTCAATTTCATCATCACGGCACTGGCTTACGCTGCCATCGTCATTTTGTTTTTAAGCGTATCGCCATGGTCACAAGGCACGGTTCTGAAACTCGGTGACATGGTGACCCCGCAGAATGGATTGCCCTATGGCTGGATCGGCGTGATCGCATCATTCCATTTTGGCATATGGTATTTCTTAGGCATTGAAGGCACAACGCAGGCCGCCGAAGAAGTGCGTTCACCAGCGCGCGCACTTCCCTATGGCACGATGGCCGGCATGATTACCCTGCTGATCGCTGGTGCCATGACGTGGTATGTTTGCGCCAGCCTTATGCCGTGGGAATATCTTGGCATCACGGCCTACCCCTTATGGGATGCCGGGAAGTTGACGGGAAACCCGCTTCTCGAAAATATGATGTTCATCGCCACACTGCTTGCGGCCATCGCATCGGCCAATGGTTGCGTGAATGACAGTGCGCGCGCCTGGTTTTCCCTTGGTCGTGACCGCTATCTGCCAACATGGTTCTCGGCAGTTCATCCGAAATATCGCACACCCTATCGGTCCATTCTGTTCTTGCTGCCGATCGCTTTGGCATTTGCCTTCATTTCAGATTTGAACCAGGCCATCACATTCTCAATTCTGTCAGGCGTGTTGCAATACACGTTTATGAGCATCAACATTGTGATGTTCCGCAACAAGTGGCCCCTTGGTTCCATTCAACGCGGCTATACCCATCCGTTCCACCCGTTGCCTGCAATCGTTTTGTTTATCCTGTGCGTGATCACCTTCTTTGCGATCTTCTTGGGTTATGGCGCGCAGCTGACTGCCATGGTGTCTTTCTATTTGATCGTTTCGATTTGGTTTCACTTCTATCGCTACCAATATGTGAAGCGCGGCGACCAATTCACCATGCCATGGCCAAAGCCCGTCGGATATTAAGTCCAATAAAGGTTTGGCCCGCCGGGAAAAGCGGGCCAACATCATTTCATGCAAAGCGTTCAACTCATCACCGCCGCACTGGTTGCAGTTGGATTGGCGTTTCTGTTGTTTCAAAAAGCAAGATCATCAAAACAAAAATCCCTCGCGGATTCACACTCAATATTGTTTCGTGATGTCTTGCCTTTGCTGGCTGATCCACACATCGAAGCTGGCAAAACCATCGGAAGCTGGACGCTGACGGGACAGTTTCAAAATCATTTTTTCCAAATCCAAACCATCATAGATATTCTGGCCACACGCAAACTGCCAAGCCTGTGGTTGATGATCACCCTGCCTGAGCCCCAACCTGTTGCAGCGATTTTCGATTTGATGATGCGCCCTTCTGGGCCAACAACATTTTCAAATTTTGATTTTCTGACGTCAACAGTTCTAACACCCCCACAATTTCCCACCCACGCGGTCATTCGCACCGACGACCCATTGAAACTTATCGCAGCTGAGCGCGTCTTGCCGTTTCTGGACATATTTCATGGGCGCCAAGGCAAGGAATTGCTGATTTCACCAAAGGGTCTTCGCATTGTGGTGCAGGCTGCCGAGGCCGAGCGCTCACGCTATGTTGTGCTCCGCGAGGCTGAGTTTGGTGCCACCGTCATTGATGCCGAGCTAACAACGCGCTGTATGCAAACGCTGCTTGAGCTGCAAGCTTCGCTTGAGGAACGACATGTTTAGCAAGCCCCTTAACCCCTATCTCATCCTCCTTGCGGGCCTGTGTTTGCCGGCCAGCGGACATGTGATTCTGGGCAAGCCGCAGCGCGGATTGATATTTCTATTTTTCATGATTGTTTTGGGTTGGATCAGCTTTCGGCTGATGCCGCAATCTGCAAGTTTTTTTACAAAACACGGTGGGGGCTTTCTGGTCTATGGAATCTCAGCTCTTGATGCCTATAAAATCGCGCGCGTGAAACAAACTGAAACGACATTCAAGTCAAAACAGGAAATTCAAGAATGAGTTGAACAGTGTACTGCGCCGCACGGATTTCATGTCCCTTGCTGCACACGCAGCGCACACGGCGGTTACCAAGCTATTGATTTCTTTGAAATGTCATTCCAATCTATCACAGGGACTATTTTGGTGGCCGAGAACCCTTCGAGGTTGAGCAGGAGTGCCGCACTTTTCACAAACCCGACGAAACAAAAGCCGAAAAACAGGGGGGAGATTCCGGCTCTATTCCGGGACGGAAGCTTGAAAAGGGCTGAGATCTTGCCGTTTTGTTCCGATTTTGCAGCTTGACGAATGAGCCGTAAGATCGCAGAAAACCTTTAGAAACATCGTGTTTCCTAGAGTTCGGAGTGTAGCGCAGTCTGGTAGCGCACCTGCTTCGGGAGCAGGGGGTCGGGAGTTCGAATCTCCCCACTCCGACCAATTTCAAACGATCAACCTTGCTTCACCACAATGGGGATCATCAGGTCGCCCCAGAAGCCGCCTTCAGCATGATGGCGTGCGCCGCGTTGCAGTTCAACAGACAAGCCAGAATCCACCGCCGCGATCACAGCATTGTTCAAGCGGTGCAACTCATTCGCCAAACGGCGGATGGCATCGCTCTGCTTGTCATTCATGGACGAGGTCTGCGCCTCTGCCCGGTCTTTCACATGGGTTTGTAACATGGTGTTTGCTCCTGTTTTGAATCTTCAGTACAATAGTCTGTCGGGACCCAGACTTTGTGCATCTCACGTGTAACAAGTCTGGGTTCCGGCGTTCGCCGGAATGACTTAGAAAAAAGCTACTCTGCAGCCTTGAACTGCGCATATTCCGTGCTCTCGCCCATAGCAGTGGTTGAAGACATCCCGCCCGTGATCGTGGTGGAAACGAGATCGAAATACCCCGTGCCCACTTCGCGCTGGTGGCGCGTCGCGGTATAGCCGCGCGCTTCTGCTGCAAACTCCGCTTCCTGCAAACGCGAATAAGCCGTCATCTGTTCTGCCGCATAACCTTGCGCCAATTCAAACATGCCGAAGTTGAGTTGATGGAAGCCCGCCAGCGTGATGAACTGGAACTTGTAACCCATGGCCCCCAATTCTTTTTGGAACTTGGCAATTGTCGCATCATCCAACTTCTTTTTCCAATTGAACGAAGGCGAACAATTATAAGCCAGCATTTTTCCAGGATGCACTTTGTGCACAGCATCAGCAAATTTCCTGGCTTGACCAAGATCAGGCATGGAGGTTTCCATCCAGATCAAATCGCAATAGGGCGCATAGGCAATGGCGCGGGCGATGCAGGGGGCCATGCCATTGCGCACATGATAAAAGCCTTCATTGGTGCGCGCGTCTT
Organism: Aestuariivirga sp.; assembly: GCA_043782835.1. Lineage (GTDB taxonomy): Bacteria > Pseudomonadota > Alphaproteobacteria > Rhizobiales > Aestuariivirgaceae > Aestuariivirga. The sequence continues at coordinate 24,340 of JAYWAB010000176.1, read as the reverse complement.
TCAATACGAATGGCTTATCATTTTCGTCAATGTCTGAAGTCAGCAGTTTCGCCGCCTCCGCATCGGTGCGCGCCACAATCAAAGTCGGCACACCCATCACGTCGGCAGCAAGGCGTGCGGCCACCAGGTTACGGATGTGAGCTGAAGTGGGGATCAACACCTTGCCACCCAAATGGCCACACTTTTTTTCTGACGCGAGTTGGTCTTCAAAGTGAACCCCGGCAACCCCAGCCTCAATATAGGCTTTCATAATCTCAAAGGAATTGAGCGGGCCACCAAAACCCGCTTCAGCATCTGCGACAATGGGCGCAAACCAATTTTCAACGCTCTTGCGGCCCTCTGCATGTTCGATCTGATCAGCCCGCTGCAAAGTGCGATTGATCTTCTTGGCAAGTTCCGGGCCGGAGTTGGCCGGATAAAGCGACTGGTCGGGATACATGGCCCCAGCCACATTGGCATCGGCGGCAACCTGCCAGCCGGAAAGGTAAATCGCCTTGAGGCCAGCGCGCACCATCTGCATGGCTTGGTTGCCCGAAAGTGCGCCTAAGGCATTGGTGAAGCTCTGACCATGGAGCAGCTCCCACAGCCGCGTGGCCCCCATTTCAGCTAGCGTATAACGCTGGGTGACCGAACCGCGCAGCTTCTGCACATCGGCCACCGTGTAAGGGCGCTTGATGCCAGCAAAGCGGCCATCATGAGCGGCGGGGATCAGGCTAGCGAAACTTGTCATCGGGAATCTCCAAAAAGGCGTTAATGACAAACTCATACAGCAATTTTTGAGGATTTTGCTGGTGCGACAGATGGTTTTCGCGTAATTGTGTTATGTTTTGTAAAGTTAATTATTTTAAATTGTAAATCTAGTCACATCCATGGTTACAAGCAGCAAAATTTTCGCCGGCTCCAAACTGCGCCGTTTGCGCCTCAAGCTCGGCCTCAGCCAAGTGGACTTTGCGCAAAGCCTTGGCCTGTCGGCCAGCTATCTCAACTTGATGGAACGCGACCAGCGCCCACTCACGGCACAAGTCGTGTTGAAACTCTCAGGCATGGAAGGTGTCGATATAGCAGAACTTGCCGCCAGCGATGTCACGCAAAGCCTGCTCCAACCGCTGAGAGAGATGGCGGCTGATCCTTTGCTTGTTGGCGAAATCCCCCCGGGCAATGAACTGCACGAAGCGCTGCAGGCAGTGCCTAATTTCTCTGCGGCCACGCTCAAACTCTACACAGCCTACCGTGAAGCGCTTAAGCGCTTGGCCGAAGCGGCACGCAACGCGCCCCTTGCACCACCAGAATCCAACGCTGCCACTTGGGCTGCGACGCGAAGCAACGAAAACATTGAAGGCGCGGCCGAAGATACTTGGGGTGAACTTTCGCCCAAGGACGATATTTTCGCAGGCCTCAAAGCCCGGCTGCGCGCCAGCTTTGGGATCGACACGCGCATTCTGCCCACCACTGTTCTGGGTGAAGATCGCTCGCGCTATGACCGCCACGCACAGCGCCTTTTGATCTCGGAAACTTTGGGCTTTGAAGCGCGCATCTTTGAGGCGGCTCATCTCTTGTCACGCCTCGAAGGGCGTGAACCAATTAATGCCGCCCTCGCAACTTCGCCGTTGCAGGACAATCCCGAACACCTGCGTCAAGCCAGAGCAATCTTATTTGACCATCTCGCTTTGGCAGTGCTGATGCCACGCGGCAGGTTCAATACATCCGCAGAAGACTTGAAATATAATCTTGATGCGCTGGCCCACCGTTTCAGCGTGACACAGGCCCAAGCCATGCAACGCCTTGCCATGCTGAGCGAATCGATAGGCTTTCTAGCCATTGCCACGACCGGACAGGTGACAACGCGCCTTGGCAACTTGCATTTCTTCTTGCCAAAGGATGTTGCCCTCTGCGCCCAACTGCCGCTCTTTGATGAAGGTCGCGGGCCTCACGCCGCAGAGATGAAGCCGCTCGAAGGGCCAAGCCTCATTGTGCTTTGCATCAGAGACGCAGGCAGAGCCTATGCCTTGTTCTTCACGCCGGAAAACTTCGCCAAAACCAACTATGTCGCAAAACCAGTTGAGCGCCCACTGGGCGCCACCTGCCGTTTGTGTGAGGTGAAAAACTGTTCCAAGCGCACAGCGGCATCTGCCACCCGCCCCGCCGGCCTGAATGACTATATTCGCGGAGCGACAGATTTTGAGCCTGTTTGATTAGCGCTTTAGCCCATTCCAAGTCGCCGAAAGCCCAAGGCCTGCGATCACGGCTTTGATCAAGTCGCCGGGGATGAAGGGGATCAAACCCCAATTGAAAGCAGCCTGGGTGGCTGAAGACAAATCCATGCCCTTGGTTTTCGCGGCCCAAATGCCAAGCCAGATCAATCCGGGAATATAAAGCACAGCGCCCCCGACGAGCGTCGCCACAACCATGCGACCAATCGAATTAATCCAGCCAGATTGCGCCAGATAGCCAACCAAGGCGGCGGCCATCATAAATCCAACGACATAGCCCATCGACGAAGCAGGAAACAGATAATCCAACTTACCGTCAAACACGCCGCTTTTACCGCCCGCAAAAAACGGAAGGCCCACTGCACCTTCCAGTGCATAAAGCCCCAGCGTTGCAGTGCCTAATCTTGCGCCATAAGCCCCACCGACCAGAAGCACAGCCAGCGTTTGCAATGTCATCGGCACGGGCCAGAAAGGCACAGCCACTTGCGCAGCGCCAGCCACCAGTAAGCTTCCGGCCACAGCCAGCAGAATGTTGCGAAGGGTCGCATTGCTCGTGGGCAAGGCGCGTTGGGCAAGTGTGGCATTCATCATTTTGTTTCCCCTGTTGTTACGAAAGCTTTAGCGGCCAGCCATGGCAAGGGCAAGTCTGTTCAATTCACCGCCGGGCGCGGCCAAGCTGTCGACAATGGTGAAATGATTGGCCCCCACCAGATCGAGAATCTTTGGTTTCAACGCCTCCCAATTTTCCGCCAGCACCGAAGACTGTCGGTGAAATTCCACCGACTCCGCCTGCCCCACCGCCAAGGTCAACTTGGCCTTGCTGCGTGGCTGCTGCGTGTTGAGGTTGAGGGCCCGCGCTGAAGCATCTGTGATCCGCAATTCAACATTCATCGATGTCTGCATCAATGGCGCAACATCAAACACACCTGAAAGCGCAACAACGCCCTTGATTGGATCAGCAGGCAGACCCATGGCGGTCCAATCCTGCACCAGATGCGCCGCAGCCAAATAACCACCGGCCGAATGCCCCGTCACAACAACAGCGCCGCGCTCTGCATCGCTCAAAACATTCTTGTAGAGATGCGCAAAAGCCTTGAGGCACGACGCTTGGATCTCGCCAATCGAAACCTCCGGACATAAAGGATAATTGATCAGCACCACCGAAAGCCCCTGCCCTACAAAACCAGTCGCCACCCAACTGGTTTCAAACTTAGAAAAATCCAACCAATAGCCGCCGTGAATAAAAACCACACAGCCCCGTGAATTTTCGGCGGGATAAAAATCCAACACTTCGCGCGGGTGCGGACCGTAGGGAATATCCCCTACAATTTTCAACCTCGCCCGCGTCGCCGCCGCACGCACTTTCCAAGTCTCGAAGATCTCCGGCGCGTTTGCCACGCTGAGGCTCGGATAATATTGTTGTTCAAACCAGTTTGCTTCCATCATACGGCATTATAACCTATTCGCGCGAGCAGAAAACTGGCTCCATGAAATCCATTTGCGCCGCAGCTTCAACCCTTGCTAAATTCAAACACCAGAGGAGATCGCCCATGAACGCACCCATCAAAAGCCAACCCGCCGGTTCCAACAAGGCCTGGGTGGATCGCCGCTCCAAGGCTGTGTCGCGCGGCATTGGCATGGGTGCTGCCGTGATGGCGGCCAAGGCCGAGAATTCTGAAATCTGGGATATTGAAGGCAACCGCTATGTTGATTTTGGCGGCGGCATTGCTGTGGTCAACACCGGCCACCGCCACCCACTGGTGATGAAGCGGGTTTACGAGCAGCTCGAAGCCTTCACCCACACCTGCGCCATGGTGATGCCCTACGCACCTTTCATCGAGGTGTGTGAAAAGCTCAACGCCGTGGCCCCGATCAGCGGCGAGAAAAAATCAGCCTTGGTCACCACAGGTGCCGAAGCCGTCGAAAACGCCATCAAGTTCGCGCGCTGTTATACAGGCCGCAGCGATGTGATCGCTTTCCACGGCGGCTTTCATGGCCGCACACTCTTGGGCATGGCGCTCACCGGAAAAGTTCTGCCCTATAAGGCCAAATTCGGACCCATGCCTGCAGGCATCTGGCACGTGCCCTTCCCGATTGAGCACAAGGGCATCACGGTTGAAAATTCCATCCACGCCATCGAACTTCTGTTCAAATGCGACGTGGAACCCGCGCGCGTGGCCGCCATTATCATTGAGCCCGTGCAGGGTGAAGGCGGTTTTTATGTTGCCCCTAAGGAATTGATGGTGGCGCTGCGCAAACTTTGTGATGAACATGGCATTCTGCTGATCGCCGATGAAATTCAATCGGGCTTCGGCCGCACCGGAAAATTCTTCGCGATGGAACATTTCAGTGTTGAACCTGATTTGATCACATCCGCAAAATCATTGGCTGGCGGGTTTCCACTGGCTGCTGTCACAGGCCGCGCCAAAATCATGGACGCGCCTGACCCGGGCGGCATCGGCGGAACTTACGCGGGCAACGCCGTGGCCTGTGCGGCAGCGCTGGGCGTGTTCGAAGCTTTCGAAACCGAAGGCCTGCTCGAAAAATCAGTAAGGCAAGGCCAAACCATCATGAAGCGCCTTCACGCCATCAAGGCCACAGGCAAGGGCATGCCGATTGGCGACGTGCGCGGCCTTGGCGCCATGTGCGCTTTTGATGTGGTGACAAAGCACGGCGGCCATGAACCAGACGCAGCAGGCACCAAAGCGCTGGTGGCAAAATGCATGGAACGCGGGCTGTTGATCTTGTCCTGCGGCGTCTACGCCAACACCATCCGCCTGCTGACACCGCTGACGGCATCGGAGTTGGTGTTGAAAGAAGGGTTGGATATTCTGGAAGCGGCGATTGTGGGGAACTGAGTTGCCGATATGACCACGGATGACATGATAGTCTTAAGTATCCTACTGACTGCTTTGTTGATCTGGGTAACTTTCTTGGTACTAACGATATTAGCCATTCGGAGTGTCATTAAAAAAGCACTCCAGAAGGCCAACATCAATTTCTTAGGCGCGGCGTTTGTACATTCTGAAAGACCTTATGCGTATTATGCGATCGCCGTGTTTCGAATTCTCACGTCAATTATTCCAATCGCCCTTTTTACATTATTGAGCATGCGCATCTTATTAATGTTAGGAGCAAGCGGAGTGTGAACTAACATTCCCCTCCTCCTGAAATCTGTCATCCCGTGCAGTTGTCCGCCGAAGCCTTCTGGCGAAGGCTGAAGCGACCTGAATGCGCCAGCATTCAGCGCGCGACAGCTTGCACGGAATGACGAACTAAACCTTAAATCCCCGTAAATACAAAATCAATCGCTGCAACAAACTCACCATGTTGCTCCTCAACATTCACCACAACTTCGCCAAGCTGCTTGCGCAACACGCTGGCCAATTCCGCCATGGACACGCGGTAGGTTTTGCCCAACACTTTCACCGAGGGATTCAATCTGCTGATTTTTGTTGCAGCTGTTTCGGCCATCAAGGGGGCCACAACAACAGTGCTGAATTCACCCATCAGGTCGGCCTGCAACACGATGACAAATGGCACCTGCTTGCGTGAGACCGCATTGCTGTTGCGGCAAATGTCGTATTGGCGCATTACCAGCTTCGCATGCTTTCAGACCACACGCCCCGTTCTTCGATGTCCTTGTTAAAGGCCGCAATGCCATCGCGGTTTTCCTCAACCCAGCGCCGCGCAATAAATTCTTTCAACGCAAGGGTAACTGCGGCCTTCTTGGTGCGCTCGCCGCTCAATTTCAGGGCCGTGTCGATCAATTCGGGGTCTAAGGCCAGATTGGTTGCCATGTGTGAACTCCTACACACATTTACACACAAATTCGCCTTTTTGGCAATGGCACTGGTCGGGTTTGAGCTTACCTCGCCTGCCGCCGCTGCCAGCCTCATCGAATATCACATGCACATGGCCGCATCAGAGTCTGGCCAGAAGCGCGTGGCCCTCACCTTTGATGCCTGCATGGGCAAGGTGGATGATCGCATTTTGAATGCGCTGGTGAACAACAACATCAAGGCCACTATTTTCGCATCAGCGCGGTGGATGAAATATAACGCGCGGGCGATTGTGATTTTGAAGGCACACCCTGATCTCTTCGAGATCGAAAATCACGGCGCGCAACATGTGCCTGCTGTTGATGAAGTGAAAGATGTTTTCGGCCTCAAAAGCGCGGGCTCAGCCGAAGCCGTGGCTGCGGAAGTGGAAGATGGCGCGGCAGCAGTGCAGGCAACCTTTGGCCATTGGCCCCAATGGTATCGCGGCGCTGGGGCCATCTACACCCCTACATCCATGGAACTGGTGAAGACGCTGGAATTCAAACTTGGCGGTTTTTCCATGTCCGGCGACGGCGGCGCGTCTTGGACAGCCACTCACGCCGAGAAAGTTATTTCCGCCGCCAAAGATGGTGATGTGATCATCGCCCACATCAACCAGCCGACAAAGCCCGCAGGGGAAGGCGTGGTGAAGGGTATTTTGAAATTGAAGGACGAGGGGTTCAGCTTTGTAACCTTGAACGAAGCATTCTGAGTTCACCGATCTTCCGGTGCGATCCCTTGGATCATCGCGACATGCGCCAGAATATCTTCCACTGTGAAAGGCGTCTGAACGCGGACCTGACTTGCCGGGTGATTGAGCAAGCCAAGCTTTTCTTCTGGCCGCCAAGACTTCGTCGGCCTGATTGGCCGTTGCACAAAATTCCCGCCGCACGTCGGGCAGACATTGTGCAAAACTTTTTCAACGCAATCGGCACAATAAGTGCATTCATAACTACAGATGCGCGCATCAGCGCTTTGCGGTGGCAAATCCCTGTCGCAAAGTTCGCAATTGGGCCTGAGTTCGAGACGAGCCATCAGCGCGGCAGAACCGTTTCACCCATCAAGAACTCATCCACGGCGCGTGCTGCTTGGCGGCCTTCGCGAATAGCCCAAACCACAAGCGACTGGCCGCGCCGCATATCGCCAGCGCTGAACACTTTGTCGATTGAGGTTTTATAATCCTTCACATTGCCGTCCACATTGCCGCGTGCATCAAGCTTGACACCGAGGTTTTTCAACATGCCGTCCTGCACCGGGTGAACAAAGCCCATGGCGAGAAGTACGAGATCGGCTTTCAGTTCAAACTCAGTTCCCGCCACTGGCTTAAAATCCGGGCCAGAACGGGCGCAGTTCAAAGTTTTGACAGTGCCGTCTTCACCTTCAAGTGAAACTGTCGCCACAGCGAAATCACGGATGGCACCCTCAGCTTGCGAAGATGATGTGCGCATTTTCATCGGCCAGTTCGGCCACGTGAGCTCCTTGTTTTCTTTTTCAGGTGGAGCCGGCATGATTTCAATTTGCGTCACACTTAATGCACCTTGGCGAATAGATGTGCCGATGCAATCAGAACCCGTATCACCACCACCCACCACGACAACATGTTTGCCCGTGGCCAAAATTGGGCGATTATCCAAGGGCGACTCTTTGCTGTTCCGGCGGTTTTGTTGCGGTAAAAATTCCATGGCAAAATGCACGCCAGTGAGTTCACGGCCTGGGATTGGCAAATCCCGTGGCTTTTCGGAACCACCTGTAAGAAGCACAGCGTCAAATGAATCAACCAACTGCTTTGCATCTTGCGTCACACCAATATGTGCGCCGTAATGGAAGGTTACACCTTCTGCTTCCATCTGCGTGACCCGCCGATCAATCAAATGCTTTTCCATTTTGAAATCAGGAATGCCATAACGCATCAAGCCTCCAGCCGAAGCATTCTTTTCAAACAGATGCACATCATGGCCAGCGCTGGCCAATTGTTGAGCCGCCGCAAGGCCAGCTGGCCCGGAACCCACGATGGCAATTTTCTTTCCTGTTTTGTCAGAGTTGACGACGGGTTTCACCCAACCATTTTCCCAAGCCTTGTCAATGATGGCGCATTCAATGGTTTTGATGGTGACGGGGTTGTCATCAATGTTCAGCGTGCAAGATGCCTCGCATGGCGCCGGGCAGATGCGGCCAGTGAATTCCGGGAAGTTGTTGGTAGAGTGCAGATTGCGTGCCGCTTCTTCCCAGCTGTTGTTGTAAACCAGATCATTCCAATCGGGGATTTGGTTGTTCACTGGGCAACCATTGTGGCAATAAGGAATGCCGCAATTCATACAGCGCGCCGCTTGCGCCTTCGTGCCTTCATCACCCAGCGGGATCATAAATTCTTTGTAGTTGCGCACACGATCAGCGGCGGGGCCGTATTTACGGTCTTGCCGGTCGATTTCGAGGAAGCCAGTGATTTTTCCCATGGTTGATACCTTTACGTTTTAATGATATACATTTGTGAAGATGTATATCTATGGAGAAGATTATGAAAGTTTCGAAATGGGGCAATAGTCTGGCGATAAGATTGAGTGCTGAAACCGTGCAACATCTTGGTCTTCGTGAGGGTGATGACGTCGAAGTCCGTGGGGGCCTTCACGAAGGTGCTGTAGAAATCAGACGAAAGCGCACCAAGGAAGAGTTGCGTGCGCGCCTTGCAGAAATTCGCAAAACTGTTCAGATTCCTGCCGATTACAAGTTTAATCGTGACGAAGCAAATTCTCGCGATGAATAGAATTTTTGTAGATTCAAATATACTTTTGTACACAGTGGCAAATGATGAAAGGAAAGCACTGCGAGCGTACGAACTCATAGACCAAAGGCCACTCATCAGTGTCCAGGTTCTCAATGAATTCACGAGTGTGGCTCGCAAGAAATACAAACTCAGTTGGCCAGATGTCCGTGACGGGCTTGAACACATCACAGACTTTTGTGAAGTGCTACCACTCACATTGGGAGTACATATAAAAGCCATCGAAATCGCAGACAAAAATCTCATCAATATATATGACGCCAACATCGTTGCAGCTGCTGAACTTGCAGGCTGTGATGTTCTGTACACGGAGGATTTGAGCCACGGCCAAAAAATTGGTCGCGTTTCTATTGTCAATCCGTTTAAGTGACTAGCCACAAACATCACGCCCGTTTCACGCCAACTGTCATGCCGTTGCTGGTGGCTTGGGCTTTTTCCAAGTCGGCCAAGGCACGGGCATATTCAACCGGCATGACTTTGACGAACTTGGGCAAATAGATTGCCCAGTTGTCTAAGATCAGTTTGGCCTTGCTCGAATCTGTATATTTATAATGCCGGGCCAGCAATTCATGGATGCGCGTGGCATCATGCTTGTCCATGCCAGTGGTGATGTCCACCAAGCCATGAGACTCAAGATCGCCGCCATGGTGTTGGTGCTTTTCCAACAATTCCTCTTCTTCTGGAACGGGTTGCAAATCCACCATCGACAAGTTGCAGCGCTTTTCGAAGGTTTTGTCTTCATCCAACACATAGGCAACGCCCCCCGACATGCCGGCTGCAAAGTTGCGACCTGTTTCGCCGATCACCAACACGCAGCCGCCTGTCATATATTCGCAGCCGTGGTCGCCCACACCTTCAACAACAGCCACAGCGCCAGAGTTGCGCACGGCAAAACGTTCGCCCGCCACACCGCGCAAATAGGCCTCACCCGTAATGGCGCCATAAAGCACGGTGTTGCCCACGATGATGGATTTATCAGCGGCAAAGCCAATGTTGGCATTTGGCTTTATAATAATCTTGCCGCCAGAAAGACCTTTGCCCACATAGTCATTGCCTTCGCCGGTGATTTCCAGCGTCATGCCTTTTGCGGCCCAAGCGCCAAAACTTTGGCCTGATGTGCCAGAGAATTTCACCGTGATTGCATCTTCCGGCAAACCATTATGGCCATAGCGTTTGGCCACTTCGCCAGCGAGCATGGCGCCCGCCGTGCGATCACGATTGCGAATTTTGCTTTCAATCACCACAGGTTCGCGCCGTTCAAGCGCCGGCATGGCCTTTGCGATCAATTCGCGATCTAAGATTTTCTCGAGGCCATGGTCTTGCTTGCCGACGTGCTTGGTTGCAATCGGGCCTGTCACATCGGCCTTGGCGAAAAGCTTGGTGAAATCCAAGCCCTTGGCTTTCCAATGCGAGATGGCTTTTTTAGCGTCGAGCCATTCGGTTGCACCAATCAACTCATCATATTTTTTGATGCCCATATGCGCCATCAGCCCACGCAATTCTTCAGCAACAAAGAAGAAGAAGTTGATCACATGTTCAGGCTCGCCCTTGAATCGCTTGCGCAATTCAGGGTCTTGCGTCGCAACACCAACCGGGCAAGTGTTCAAATGGCATTTGCGCATCATGATGCAGCCAGCGGCGATCAACGGCGCTGTGGCAAAGCCAATTTCATCAGCACCGAGCAAAGCCGCAATCATCACATCACGGCCTGAACGAATGCCGCCATCAGCCTGCACAGCAATGCGGCCGCGCAGATCATTGGCAACGAGAGTTTGTTGTGTTTCAGCCAAACCAATTTCCCAAGGCGAACCAGCGTGTTTGATGGACGTTAAGGGCGAAGCGCCCGTGCCGCCTTCATAGCCAGAGATTGTCACGTGATCGGCATGGGCTTTGGAAACGCCAGCCGCAACCGTGCCAACACCCACTTCCGACACCAGCTTCACGGAAACTTGCGCTACTGGATTTACGTTTTTCAAATCGTAAATCAACTGGGCCAAATCTTCGATGGAATAAATATCATGGTGCGGCGGTGGCGAGATAAGGCCTACACCTTGGGTGGAATGGCGCACCTTGGCGATTGTTGCATCAACCTTGTGGCCAGGCAATTGCCCGCCCTCACCTGGCTTTGCGCCTTGTGCCATTTTAATTTGCATCATGTCGGAATTGACCAGATATTCCGTGGTTACACCAAAGCGACCAGAGGCCACTTGCTTGATGGCCGAGCGCATGGAATCGCCATTGGGCATCCGCACATAACGATCAGACTCTTCACCGCCTTCGCCTGTGTTGGATTTGCCACCAATGCGGTTCATGGCAATGGCCAAAGTTGTGTGGGCTTCGCGGCTGATGGAGCCATAGCTCATCGCACCAGTTGCAAAACGCTTCACAATGTCTTTGGCGGGTTCAACATCGTCCATGCTGATCGGGTGCTTGCCCATTTCCTCAGCAGACTTGATGCGGAACAACCCACGTATGGTTTTTAAACGTTCGTTCTGCTCGTTGATGTGGCGAGCATATTCTTTATATTTGTCCGATGAATTGCCGCGCACAGCGTGTTGCAATGATGAAACAGTTTCAGCCGTCCACACATGGGCTTCGCCGCGCATCCGTTGGGCATAATCACCGCCAATATCAAGCGTGGTAGACAGAACTGGGTTCAAGCCAAAAGCATCTTCATGGCGCTTGAAAGTTTCTTCGGCAATTTCGCTCAGGCCCACGCCTTCGATTTGCGTGGCGGTGCCGGTAAAATATTTCTTGATGAATTCGGTTGAAAGACCAATGGCATCAAAAATCTGTGCGCCACAATAGGATTGATAAGTGGAAATGCCCATTTTGGACATCACTTTGAGAATGCCTTTGTCCACGGCCTTGATGTAACGCTTCACCGCTTCATATGCGCTGATCTTTTCATCCAAGGTAGGCAACATGGCTTCAAGTGTTTCAAAAGCCACATAGGGGTTGATAGCTTCTGCGCCATAGCCCGCCAGGGTGCAGAACTGATGCACTTCGCGCGGCTCACCTGATTCAACCACAAGGCCCACAAGTGTGCGCAAGCCCTTGCGGATGAGATGATGATGCGTGGCGGATGTGGCGAGAAGTGCTGGAATTGGCACACGCTCGGCAGATACAGCCCGATCAGACAGAATGATAATGTTATAGCCATCGCTCACCGCGCGTTCGGCCAACATGCACACGCTATCCAAAGCGGCTTCCATATATTCAGCGCCATTGGCCACGTCATAGGTAATGTCGATGGTGGCGGTGCGGAACGGGTTGTCGCGCACTGAGCCAATGTTGCGAATGCGTTCCAACTCTTCGTTGGTGAGAATGGGTTGGGAAACTTCCAAACGCATGTGCTTGGACGTGCCTTTGAGGTCGAGCAAATTCGGGCGCGGGCCGATGAAGCTCACCAAGCTCATCACCAATTCTTCGCGGATCGGATCAATTGGCGGGTTGGTGACTTGTGCAAAGTTTTGCTTGAAATAAGTATCAAGCATTTTTGAGCGATCAGACAAAGCCGAAATCGGCGCATCATTGCCCATCGAACCAATGGCCTCTTGGCCAGTGGACGCCATCGGCGACATCAACACAGCCAAATCTTCTTTGGTATAACCAAAGGCCTGTTGGCGATCGAGCAGAGGCACTGCAATTTTTGGCCGCGCGGTTTTGGCTTTGGGCATATCGCGCAAAACAACTTGGGTGCGCTTCAGCCAATCCTTATAAGGATGCGCGTTGGAGAGTTCTTTTTTCAAATCTTCATCGGAAACAATCTTTTTCTTTTCCAAATCGATCAGTAACATTTTGCCGGGCTGCAAGCGCCACTTGTGGGTAATTTTCGATTCATCAAAAGGCAACACGCCCATTTCAGAAGCCAGAAGCACATGGCCATCATCTGTTACCAGATAACGTGAAGGCCTAAGACCGTTGCGATCTAATGTTGCGCCAATCACTTTGCCATCGGTAAATACCATGGCGGCAGGGCCATCCCAAGGCTCCATCATCGCGGCGTGATGTTCATAGAATGCGCGGCGGTCTTCATCCATCAGCGGGTTGCCGGCCCAAGCTTCAGGGATCATCATCATCATGGCATGGGGCAGGGAATAGCCGCCCATGGTGAGAAGCTCTAAGGCGTTATCGAAAATCGCCGTGTCTGATTGGCCTTCATAGGAGATGGGCCAAAGCTTGGCTAAATCTTCGCCCAGCACATCGCTTTTCATGTTGGCTTGGCGTGCGGCCATCCAGTTGAAGTTGCCGCGCACGGTGTTAATTTCGCCATTGTGACAAACAAAGCGATAAGGATGGGCCAAGGGCCAGCTTGGGAATGTGTTGGTGGAGAACCGTTGATGCACGAGAGCGAAGGCGGATTGAACGCGCGTGTCCTTTAAATCCACATAATAGTTGGCAACATCCGTGCCCAGCACAAGGCCTTTGTAAACAATTGTGCGACAGGATACTGACACGGGATAATAGGTGCGCGCCTTGGTGCCCAGAATATCGATGATGCGGTTTGAAACCACCTTGCGGCAGATGAACAGCTTGCGCTCAAACTGGTTTTCATCACGAATGGTGGGGCCTTTGCCAATGAACACTTGGCGATGAATGGGCTCGGTGCCCTTCACGGAATAACCCAGCACGGTTGAGTCTACCGGCACATCGCGCCAACCCAAAACTTTTAAGCCTTCATCACGCGCCGTTTCCCACCAGATGCGTTCAATATCTTGGCGATAGATCGCCTCGCGCGGCATGAACAAAAAGCCCACGCCATAGTGGCCTTGGGCTGGAAGTTCAAATCCAGAACGCTTGGCTTCGGCCACAAAAAACTCATGTGGAATTTGGATAAGAATGCCAGCGCCATCGCCTGCTTTCGGGTCAGCGCCCACGGCACCGCGATGTTCCAAATTGTGCAGAATATCCAAGCCCTTGGTGACGACTTCATGGCTTTTGATATTCTTGATATTGGCGTAAAGGCCAATGCCACAGGCATCATGCTCGTTCTTAGGATCATACAAACCATGGGCAGGCTTCATGCCTTCAGGCAGATAGACAGCTTGGACTTCGGGCGACTTTGATGGCGCATTCATGGCGATGCCTCCGTGATAGGACAGGGATACTGCCTCTTCCCAACTCCCAATCAGCTTTCGAAGCAAGTAAATAATGTTATTTGATCTGAAAACGAAATAAAATTACGCCAATGTTATGGTTACCTCCCCCTGTCTTAAACCCTCATTCAAGTGGATGACTTCGAAGAAATTCTTGGTAAGAGTTTTCACCGGAGCGTTGTCTTGACGCCTGAGGGGGGCAAATGTTGGATTATGACCGGATCATTGGATCCATATACGATTGCGCGGCTGATCCCAGCCTTTGGCCAAAAACCCTTACAGAAATACGCGACTCTTTCCAGGCAGCTTATACTTTGATTGGCTTTGCCAATTTAAATGCGGCCAATTCAGAATTTTTGCCTATTCGCTACAATAGTCCATGGGACGAAAATTGGCTAAATCGACTCGGACAATTCCTGCCCAAGATTCCTGAAGTGTCGACAATGGTGGACGGTGACCTCGACAATGCTTGGTCCCAGCTCACCCAGTCCAGCGAAGCAGAATTCCATACAAGTGAATTCTACGAACAATGGGTAAAACCACAGAAATTGCGCGATGCGCTCAATCTCATGTATATCAAGCGACCCAGATACACTGGTGCGTTTTCAATTGTTTCCGCCAATAGCCGCGAACCGTTCACGCCGGATGAATTGCGCCGTGCTGCAATTTTATCGCCGCATATCAGGCGCGCCATTTTGATCAATGAAATGATGGAGAAGGATAAGTTCGCCATAGCGCTTTATCGCAAAGCTCTGGATTCGCTTTCGGTAGCGGTTTTTGTCCTCGGCGCCGGGCGGCGCATTGTATTTGCCAACACCTCCGCCGATCGGCTGATCAGCGATACTAATTTTGTGTGTCTCACCAACAGCGCGCTCAGTGCCTGTCGCAACGGCCAAAACACATCTGCCTTTGAAGACGCTTTAGAACGCGCGCTGCGCGGCGATCAAGCCATTGGCATTGCAGGTATTGGGGTTCCCTTGTTCAGTGTGGAGGGCGAGCGCGCCGCGGCCTATGTTTTGCCTTTGGCAGGCAAAGACATTCGCAACTCGTTTGGCGCAGGCCAATGCATGGTTTTCATCGGCCGACGCAGTGAGCAACAACCCATGGCGCTGGAAATGCTGCGCACAATTTTCGATCTCACCGCCGCTGAGGCGCGGGTAGCCGTGTTTATCGCGCAGGGCATTGGCCCTGCGGCAATTTCTCAAAGTTTGAATATTTCAATCCACACCGTGCGCAGCCATCTGCAACACACGTTTGCCAAGACCAACACAGCCGATCAAACCGCCTTGGGTGCCCTGCTCAATGCTTTGCTGCCGCCAGTTACGCCACAGGGTGCCAATGCCCGGTAGTGAATAACCACCGGGCCAGCAAGGTTATTTTGTGACTTGGCCGCGAATTTCACCCTTGGGGAATTTCTCGGTGTGGATGTTCAAGTAGACTTTACCGGCGTTAAGGTCGGCCAGTTGAGCATCGGTGATCGGCGCTGTGCCGGCATCTATCATTTTAGAAATATCAATTTCGGGCGCGGCATTGGCGCCAACGTCGGCGGGGCCATGGAAATGAGCGGCAGTTGCAGCGCCTGTGAGGTTGGCGCTTTTGATGGCCCATGTGATGGTTTTGGCAGCAGTGTCAACTTTGACATCAGCGGTTTCAGTGGCCTTCGAATCAGTAGCTGGCGACTCGCTCGCGCCATTCATTGTTGCCTTAAATGTAAGCATATCAGCAAAGGCTGGTGCGGCCATTACCATACCGGCAGTGAAGATTGAGAGAAGCAGAATTGGTTTTTTCATGATGTCATTCCTTGGTGAGGGTTTGTGGGGACGTTACTTAAACGGCGGCGATCACAGAAAGTTCACCTCAGGCAAATTATGCGCCGAATTTATGACGGCTGGCTCATCGCCTGATCATTTTCGGAATTGCATTTCAATTCTGAAATGATTCGCATCGACCTAAAAATTAACTCTGGCCGTTTGGTTATTGCACCCCACTTATGTTGAACAAACCACCGAAGTACATTCATGAAAATCAATATTATAACTGGCGCAAGCCGTGGCCTTGGCCGTTCAATGGCCTTGTGCGCTTCTCATATCCAAGCCGCGCACCTTACGCCATTATGAAGGGCGCTATCGAAGTCTTCACCCGTTATCTCGCCAAAGAACTTGGGCCCCGCGGGATAACCGCCAACACACTGGCACCGGGAGCGATTGCCACAGATTTTGGCGGCGGTAACACGCGCGATAATCCACAGGTTCGCACCATGCTTGCGGGTCAAACGGCCCTTGGACGCGTGGGTGAGACTGACGATATTGGCGCATTGGCCGCAGCCATGCTGAGCGATGATTTCCGCTGGGTCAACGGCCAGCGCATCGAAGCTTCGGGCGGGTTTATGCTTTAGGCCTGTCAAACTTTGCCAATTTTTGCCAAATCACGCCAGATATAGATGCAGTCTGGCATTTCGTGGCCAGACCAGTTGTAGGTGCCTGTGCGGACAAGTTTCGCGCCCAGGCTCTCATAAAAAGCCCGGGCGTTCATGTTGGCCGCCAACACGCCTATCGACATGCTTGTGCCATCCATGGCTCGCCATTGCGCTGCCGCCTGCTGTACCAGTGCACTCCCAATACCCATCCGATGATAGCGTTTCAAAATATAGAGTGCCGCCAACTGGCCGTCCTCATTTTCCAGAATGCGTTGATGTGGTTCCCCTGCCACAACAAAGCCAGCCGGCACACCCTCAACCCATGTACCAATCACGATACGGCGCGGATTGACCACAATATTGTGCCACATCTCATAACGGTCTCGGGGCTGGGCGGCGTCCAGCAACGTATCCGGCACAATGCCGCGATAACTTTCCTTCCAGCACTGCACATGAAGGGACGCAAAAGTCTCAGCCTCTGCGGGCAAGGGGCGGCGGAAGATCATATGTGATCAGGCCAGTTTTGGTGTTTCGAAAGCACGCGAAGAACTTTTGCCGTTTCTCCTTCGATGCGATAAAATATTAAGTGACTTCTGTGCGGATGAACCCGCACCGTGCCGCCATACTCTTCGCGCAACCTCGCCAATTCAGGCATCCCCCTCAAGTTCTTGAACGTATGCTTCAATCCGGCAAGGTAACAACGCGTATGCAAAACGCCGAAATTGGCATTGCCAAAATCTTGAAGCGAATAGATATCGTTTTGTGCCTTTTGGGAGATCTCAAGCCGCATCACGCGGTTCTCGCGCCAAAAGCTGATCGAAAAATACGTCGGGATCAAAAGGTGCGAACCCACTCTCTTCGCCCTCTTTGATGGCCTGCCTGATCTCCGAAATTGCCGCCTGCCGCGCTTGCTCTTTGCGCAGAACATCGCGCACATAATCGCTCACATTGGCGTAGCTCCCCTCAGCAACACGCTCTTCAACAAAAGCTTTCAGCTTATCCGGCAGAGAAATATTCATTGTGGCCATGGCTATGATCCCCTTGATCGAATTTTAGCAACTTGGCAAACTTTGTCAAATTTTGGCATGAAAATACTTAAAAGGCTTGGCAAAACCGATTGAAGCCGCCAAGAGCGGCCCTCAACCCCTGATTTGCAGAACACGCGATATGTCCAAGCCAAACCCACCAGCCTGCGGCATTGATTTTGGAACATCCAATTCAACCTTGGCGCATCTGAGCCAAGGCAAGCCGGCACTTGTGCCCCTAGAGGCTGACAAAACCACTTTACCCAGCGCGGTTTTCTACGGCCATCAAAAATCAGACGCGTTTCTGATTGGGCGCGCTGCTGTTGATGCCTATGTTGATGGGGCCTCAGGGCGTCTCATGCGGGCCCTCAAATCGATCTTGAGCCAATCCTTGATTCACGAGAAAACGCCAATCTTCAAACACAAAATTTCCTTCTCAGGCATCATTGCGCAATATCTTGGCGAAGTGAAATCCCGTGCAGAAAAGCATCTTCAGCAGGATCTCACCCACGTGGTCATGGGGCGGCCCGTGCAATTTGTCGACAATGACGCCGCCGCCAATGATTTTGCCGAAAAAACCTTGCATGACATTGCCCATTCCATTGGCTTCAAAGAAATCTCATTTCAATTCGAACCCGTGGCGGCAGCACTGGAATTTGAGCGGCAGCTGAGCAGCGAAAAACTGGCCCTCATTGCTGATCTGGGCGGTGGCACAGCCGATTTCTCCGCCATCCGCTTCGGCGGCAAGCGCAACACCAATGACCGCCGACAAGACGTGCTGGCCAACACGGGCACACGCGTGGGCGGGACAGATTTTGACACCTGCCTCAGCATGGCCGAATTTATGCCAAGCTTTGGTTATGGCTCGCACATGAAGCGTGGTGATCTCAATGTGCCATCAGCGCCTTTCTGGGATCTCTCAACCTGGTCAAACATCCACAATCTCTATGAACCAAAATTTTTAAATCTGCTCAAAGCCATTCGCTACGACGCGCAGAAGCCCCAATTGATTGACCGCTTCATCCATTTGGTAAATGAACGCCGTTGCCACAGCTTGCTGATGGAAGTTGAGCAGTGCAAAATAAAACTATCAGACCTGACTGTCACAATGTCAGATCTCAGCTGGCTCGAAAAGAATTTGCAGATCAACGTCAACCGCACAAGCTTTGAACACAGCGCGGCAAACCACTATGCAAAACTGGAGCGCACACTTCTGAATTGCCTCAAACTTGCAGGGCTTTCAGCTTCTCAAATCGATGTCATTTTTTTTACGGGCGGAACCAGCTTTATTCCGTCCGTACGCAACACAATCACCCGCGCCATCCCAAGTGCAGAGATCGTGGATGGTGATCAGTTCGGCGCTGTAGGCATGGGGCTGGGGATCGAAGCCTGGAATAGATATGGTTGAGCGGAGCTGGCGTTAGATCAGCCTCGAACATGCCCCGTGATGCTCTCACTCCAGCGTCTCCAACTCATCAATCATTCCCGAAATCACTGACAAGCCCTTCTGCCAGAAGGCCGGGTCAGTCGCATCAAGCCCGAAAGGCTTTAGCAATTCAGAGTGATGCTTGGTGCCGCCCGCTTTGAGCATGTCGAAATACTTTTCGCGAAAGCCCTGCTCGCTTTCGCGGTAACGCGCATAGAGCGAGTTCACCAAGCAATCGCCAAAGGCATAGGCATAGACATAGAAGGGCGAGTGGATGAAATGAGGAATATAAGTCCAGAACACATCATAGCCCGGACCGAATTCTATGGAGTCGCCCAAGCTCTCGCGTTGCACATCCATCCAGAAGCCATTCAGCTGCTCTGGCGTCAACTCACCCTCGCGCCGCGCAGCATGAACTTTGCGTTCAAACGTATAAAAAGCAATCTGCCGCACCACGGTGTTGATCATGTCTTCGGTTTTGGAGGCGAGCAGAATTTTGCGCTTCTTCTTGTCGGTTGTTGCCGCCAGCAAAGATTGGAACGTCAACATCTCGCCAAACACCGAAGCCGTTTCCGCCAACGTCAATGGCGTTGAGGCCATCAACGCCCCCTGCTTGGCGGCCAGAACCTGATGCACGCCGTGCCCCAACTCATGGGCCAGTGTCATCACATCGCGCGTCTTGCCAAGGTAATTCAGCAAAACATAAGGATGCGCCGATGGAACCGTGGGATGCGCAAAAGCGCCGGGCGCTTTGCCCGTGCGCACGGGCGCATCAATCCATTTCTTGTCAAAGAAGTTTTTCGCAATCGCCGCCATCTCCGGCGCAAAATCGCCATAAGCCTTCAGCACAGTGGCCTCAGCGTCCGCCCATGGAATTTCGCGTGTATCTTCACTAGGCAATGGCGCATTGCGGTCCCAATGCATCAGCTTGTCTTTGCCCAGCCATTTGGCTTTCATTTTATAATAGCGATGCGAGAGTTTGGGGTAAGCGGCTTGCACCGCACCCACCAAGGCATCAACCACCTCTGGCTCCACCCGGTTCGACAAATGCCGCGCCGCCGCAATATCGTTAAAGCCGCGCCACTTGTCGGAAATCTCTTTATCCTTGGCCAGCGTGTTGGTGATCAGCGTGAACAGCTTGATATTCGCCCCAAAGGTTTTGGCCAGTGCATCAGAGCCTGCCTTGCGCTGTGCTTCATCCGGGCTTTGCATGAAGTTAAGCGTCGGCTCTAACGTCAACTCTTCGCCATTCACGTGAAAGCGCAAACCCGCCATCGTCTCATCAAACAAACGATTGAAAGCGCCATAACCCGTTTGGGATTTTTCAAGAAACAGCTGTTCCGTCTTATCATCCAATTGATAAGGCTTCTCGGCGCGCAAATTATCCAGCCACGGTTTGTAATGCGCCAAAGCCGAAACTTTCAGCGCCGCAGCCATCGCCGCATCCTCGATACGGTTCAACTCCAGCTCAAAAAACAACAGCTGTGTTGAAATATCTGTCATCTTGGAATTGACGTCGCCGTAAAACTTGGCCCGGGCCGAATCTGTCGTGTTGCCGACGTAATAGAGCTGCGCGTAAGAGCCTACCCGCCCCAACAGGTCTGACAAAGCTTCATAAGCCTTGATCGCGGTTGCAAGCTGGGCACCTTCAGCTTTGGCGATCTTGCCTTTGTAAGTCTCTGCGAAAAAAACGGCATCTTTCTCCGCCCGCGCCAGATCGGCCTTGAAAGCAGGCGCATCGGGCCCCGCATAGAGATCGGCTAAATTCCATTCCGGCAGGTTTTCAAGGGTTTTCTGTGGTTTCATCATCATGCTCGCTTTGCAGCAGATATGGTACAGATCGCCCGCCAATTCAACAATCCAAACAAACTGTAAATTTCTCAGCTGCTTTAACTGTGCCCAAATCGGCTACTGCGTTAATCGGACCTTTACCACTCTCAGGCAAGTTAAAGCACAACAAGCCCAAAGTTTAGGCACGGAGCCAACCGCGCCACAAACATCGGGGCCTCAAACTGGTGAGTGAAGCAGGATAAATGTCGAATCGCGTATTGATCATCGAAGACGAACCAGCTCAACGCCGCATTTTGGAAGAGATGGTCAAACGCTTCGGCTTTGAAGTCATCACCGCCGAAAACGGCCAGAAAGCCATCGAGATTTTGGGCGGCTCCAGCGGTGCTGCTATCAACCTTGCCATTCTCGATTTGATGATGCCCGGCATGGGCGGCCTCGAATTCCTCGAGAAGCTCGAAAGCGTGCGCGGCGATTTGCCTGTCATCGTGCAAACCTCGCAAGGGTCCATCGAAACCGTCATCAAAGCCATGCGCGCCGGAGCCGATGACTTTGTGGTGAAACCCATTTCACCAGAACGCTTGCGCATCTCGATACAGAACTTGCTGAAAGTGAATGCCCTCACCGAAGAAGTAAAACGCCTCAACAAAAAAGTAACAGGATCGCTCACCTTCAACGATCTCGTCGCGTCTTCGCCAGCCATGGCCAATGTCATGCGCCTTGGTCGCCGTGGCGCGCAATCGAATATCCCGATTTTGATCGAGGGTGAATCAGGCGTCGGCAAAGAAATGATCGCGCGGGCCATTCAGGGCGAAAGCGAACGCGCCGGCAAAGCCTTCGTGGCTGTGAACTGCGGTGCCATCCCCGAAAACCTGGTGGAGTCGACGCTCTTCGGTCACGAAAAAGGGTCCTTCACAGGAGCTTCCGCAAAACACCTAGGCAAATTCCTCGAAGCCGATGGTGGCACATTGTTCCTCGACGAAGTGGCCGAACTGCCGCTCGACATGCAAGTAAAATTGCTGCGTGCCATTCAGGAAGGCGAAATTGATGCCGTGGGTTCGCGCAAGCCCACTAAGGTCAATATCCGCCTGATCTCCGCCTCCAACAAGAATATGATCGAAATGGTCAAAGCCGGACGCTTCCGCGAAGATCTCTATTATCGCCTGAATGTTTACCCGATCATGGTGCCCGCACTTCGGGACCGCAAAGAAGATATTCCCGCACTGGTCAATCACTTCATCACCAAGCTTTCGGCTGAAGAAGGTCGCAAGGTCCACGGCATTGCCCCGCAAGCGCTCGAAATGCTCAAAGCCTATGCCTGGCCCGGCAATGTGCGCCAGATCGAAAACACCATCTTCCGCGCCATCGTGCTCTGCGAAACAGAAACCTTGGATGTTGTCGACTTTCCACAAATTGCAGCGCTGGTTGATGGCTACGAAGTCACCGTGCCACCGGCACCTTCGCTTGCCAGAAAGCCCGATCCTGCCCGTCCTGTTCAAGGCCAAGTGAGCGACGGCAATGCCATTGGCGTTTCTATCGTTACAGACGGCGGACACATCCGCACCCTCGAAGAAGTTGAAGCTGATATGATCAAACTCGCCATGCATCGCTATCGTGGGCAAATGTCTGAAGTAGCACGGAAACTTGGCATTGGGCGTTCAACACTATATCGCAAGATGCGCGACTTGGGGCTGGAAGAGGCCACCGGATAATGCGCTATTCAATGCCAGCCTGAATCATTTTCATTGAATCGCCACAAACAGAAGTATAATTGAATTTAATCTGCTCAACATCTCGGTGAATTTAAATGCCAAAGCACGTTTCCTGGCTTTTCTTGGGCCTTTCCGTTTTGGCACTGAACGTTTCATCGGCCAATGCAGGCCAAGCCAATTTTTTTGATTTGTTGTTTGGCAACCACCATAATCAAGTGCACCCACAGCCAGGTTTCAACACAGGAAATCCCCCGCCTTGGTGGCAAGATAAACAGGCTTCGGCCAAACCGAAACATCACAAGCGCCCTTTGGTTCCCGCTGATAGCTTGTATGGCGATGGCACTGACCCTGAACAACAGATCCCGGGCTTGGGCATGGGCTTGGTGGACTATATGCCGCCACTGGTGACCCCGCTGTTTGACCCAACTTTCATTGCCATGCAGGGCGCAACACCAGAAGCTGAAGCCATTCGTGTCACGCTGGCTGATAAATCTTCATCGATCAAAGCCGTCGAGAGCGAACGCAAAGCCGTGCTCAGCTTCTATAAGGCCAGCGGTTTTAAACCTGTCTGGTCCGCTGATGGTCATTTAACACCGCGCGCCGATGAAGTGTTGAAAGCACTCAGCACCGCCCCAACCGAAGGCCTCGTTTCCAAGAATTATCTCCCGGAAGTCTTAACATCTTTCGATGGCGCAGAAGCAGCAGTCACAGGCGATGCCATCAAGCAGGCGCGGCTGGATATTGGCCTCACCCTCGCGAGTCTTCACTATGCGCGGCAGATTTCCGGCGGCCAGTTTGAGCCGGGCCGCTTGTCACTCTACAACGACATCAAACCCGAATCGGCCAATGCCGATGAAGTGCTAAAAGTCTTGGCCGACACCCCTTCGCCCGCTGACTATCTTTCAAGCTTGGCCCCCAAAAACCCGCAATATGCGATCTTCAAATCAGAGCTGGCCAAGCTGGATACATCAAGCCCGTCAACGCTTGCTCCAATTGCCGCGGGCCCCATAATCAAACCCGGCAAGGCAGATGCGCGCATTCCATCCATTCGTACGCGTCTGGCAGCGCTGGGCTATATCGGCGGCACGATCAGTGGCGGTGTGGACGCCGAAAAATTGGACCAAGACCTTGTGATCGGCGTCATGGCCTTCCAGACCGCCAGTAAAATGAAGCCGAATGGCACCATTGATGCGGCCACGCTCAAAGCCCTCAACAAGGATGAAGCCGCCGATCACCGCGCCAAGCTTTTGGCCAATATGGAGCGCCTGCGCTGGCTGCCCAAAAATCTTGGGGCTCGCTACGTGTTCGTCAATCAGGCAGCCTTTGACGTCAACCTCATGGATGGCGGAAAATCCACATGGAAAAGCCGCGTCATCGTTGGCCAGCCGACCAAGCAGACCTATGCCTTCAGTGATCAAATCCAAACCGTCGTGTTCAATCCGAAATGGGGGGTGCCCGCCTCCATCATCGTCAACGAATATGGCCCCAAGATGCGCAAGGACAGAAATTACCTTGATCGCAATGGCTTCATCGTCACCGATTTGAAGGGCAATGAAATTGATTCCCAATCGGTGGATTGGTGGCACATTGGCATCACACCAAATTTTGGCATCCAACAGCCCGCAGGTGGCGACAATGCCTTGGGCGAGCTGAAATTCCTCTTCCCCAACGGGCATGATATTTACATGCACGATACGCCAACCAAAAAACTCTTCGCCGACAGCGTTCGCGCCTATAGCCATGGCTGTGTGCGGGTGCAGAACCCGCGCGAATTTGCTCAAATTCTCTTAGGCTGGAACAAGGACCAGGTGGAAAAAGGTCTGGCGATTGAGGATACACATTCCGTACAGCTCCCGCAGAAAGTGCCAGTGCATCTGACCTATTTCACAGCTTGGACGGATGATACGGGCAAAGTGCAATATTACGACGACATCTACGGTCGCGACGGTGCCATGGCCAAAGCCTTTGCCTATGATCCAAATGCAAAAAAGCCCGTCAACACCACAGACGTTGTGGCACAAAGCGCGCTGACGGGCGGGATCATCCAGAACTAAGCAAATCGAC
>JAYWAB010000175.1:0-5109 GCA_043782835.1 Aestuariivirga sp. | reverse complement strand
GGTTGCAGCGATTGTGTCTTGCACCGCGAAAATGTTTGCCATGTTGGCATCAAAACGACGGTTCCAGACAACCGCGCTGCTCGAACCCTCGATCAGGTTGATCACCACACGCAGCTTGTCGCCGCTGCGCATGGTCGATCCCCTCACCAGGTAGCTCAAACCCAAAGCCACGGCATTGGGCGCATCGTCCTCGCTGCGGTCAGCAAGATGTACGCTCAGTGATTTGTAGCGTGCCAGGGCGCCGGTGATTTCATCAGCAAGTCCGGCAGCGAAATAATCGTTGCCCTTGTTTGCATTCAAATTGCGGAACGGCAAAACGGCAATGGAACGGCTGTTTGGGAGCGGCTGGTCAGAGGCGGATTTTGCAACATGCTTTTTCGCCAACCGGTAACCGACACGCGGAATGGTGATAATCCAGTCGAGCCCATCGTCTCCCTGTCCCAAGACCTTGCGGAGGGCCGCGATCTGCACTGTGAGGTTGCCTTCTTCAACAACCATGCCCGGCCAGCAGGTTTCAAGCAATTTGGCCTTGGGAATGGCCTGGCCATCTGACTTGGCCAGCTGCCACAAGACGGACAGGGCTTTTTGCCCCACGTCCAAGGGCTGGCCTGCCCGCGACAAACCGCTGAATTCGTCGAGGTTGAAAGGTCCAAAACTTACTGGAGGTTGTGGCATGGCGGCAGTGTAGCAGGTTCACGCGATTGAAAAAGAGGTCCGCGCGTTTTGATGTACGCCCCTCATTTTTCTTGTGCGGAGCAGGAAATTCCTCTATTCGCCAGCCAACGAAATTCCCAACATCAGGAGACGCCTTATGGCCCGTATCACCCTTCGCCAATTGCTTGATCATGCTGCCGAACACAATTACGGCGTGCCCGCTTTCAACATCAATGACATGGAGCAGGCGTTGGCGATCATGACGGCGGCGAACGCAACTGACTCGCCGGTCATTCTTCAGGCTTCACGCGGTGCTCGCGCCTATGCCAATGACATCATGCTCAAGCACATGATGGATGCGGTCACCGAAATTTATCCGCACATTCCGGTCTGCGTTCATCTTGATCACGGCAATGAGCAGGGCACCTGCATGACCGCCATACAATCCGGCTTCACCTCGGTGATGATGGATGGCTCACTGAAGGCCGATGGCAAGACGCCCGGCGATTGGGATTATAACGTCAGTGTCACCCGCGAAGTGACGCGCATGGCGCATCTGGGAGGCATTTCGGTGGAAGGTGAACTCGGCGTGCTGGGTTCTCTCGAAACCGGTATGGGCGACAAGGAAGACGGCCATGGCGCTGAAGGCAAGCTTTCGCATGACCAGCTTTTGACCAACCCCGATGAAGCCGTGAAGTTCGTCAAGGAAACTGAT
Source organism: Aestuariivirga sp. (assembly GCA_043782835.1). Classification (GTDB taxonomy): domain Bacteria; phylum Pseudomonadota; class Alphaproteobacteria; order Rhizobiales; family Aestuariivirgaceae; genus Aestuariivirga. Next base: position 3,740 of record JAYWAB010000175.1, on the reverse strand, counting down.
GTGGACGCGCTGGCCATCGCCATGGGCACCTCACACGGCGCATACAAATTCACCCGCAAGCCCGATGGCGCGGTGTTGGCGATGAATGTGATCGAAGAGATTCACAAGAAGCTGCCCAACACGCATCTTGTCATGCATGGCTCTTCGTCCGTGCCGGAAGATTTGCAGGAGATCATCAACAAGTTCGGCGGCAAGATGAAACCCACCTGGGGCGTGCCAGTGTCTGAAATCCAGCGCGGCATCAAGAACGGTGTGCGCAAGATCAACATCGACACCGACAACCGCATGGCCATGACCGGCGCCATCCGCAAGGTGTTCGCCGAGGATCCATCCGAATTCGATCCGCGCAAGTATTTGAAGCCCGCGATGGAAGCAATGACCAAGCTGTGCACGCTGCGCTTCAATGAGTTTGGAACGGCGGGGAATGCTTCGAAGATTAAGAAAGTGCTGCCGGTGAGCGAGATGGCGAAGATGTACAAGGATGGCAAGCTGGCGCAGAAGTTTGCTTGAGTTCAATCGCTCAAATCGTCACCCCTGCGAAGGCAGGGGCCCAGCTTCTTGACCATCGGCTCGTGTAAAAAAAGCTGGATCCCCGCCTTCGCGGGGATGACGGCTAGTGGGAGTTTGAGGTTCTAGGCTTCAGCGACTGGGCGCTTTTGTTAGAGCTTCGCAAACCAGTCCCTATCAACCGAGATACTTTCGACAGTTCTAACTTCAACGCCCAGGTGCAAAGACTTCATCAAGTCACACAAGTCATTACCGTCGGTGAGATCGATTGCAGGGGCACCATCTCTCGATGCCTCTTTGCGCGCATCGGAAGTGAAATTACCAGTCGTAATAATGAGTCCCTTATCCGCTCGACCAACCATGGCGCCACGAAAATCACGAACGACAGAAGACCCAACACTTCCCTTGAATCTTTTGAATTGGAAGAGAACGTGAAAAGACAGTAGATTCATGCGAAGCACACCTGTGCCGTCAATTCCACCATCGCCTGTCTTGCCAGTTACTTCAACGCGGATGAAGCCAGACTCCCTCAAAAGTCGCTGGCATAACTTTTCAAAATCAGACGGGTCAATCTGTTGCATTGTGGAGAGCAGGTGCTCTTTCCAGTCGATTTCAGTTGAATCCGAAATTGCTTCGTCAGCTTCGATGCCAAGATTTGAAGTGCTGTGACGTTTGGATTTCTGTAGTTCTTTAGCTTGCCTAACCAATCGGTCAATATCGGCGGGCTTAACGGATTCACCCAATTTTGTGATTGACCAAACACCACGGGCACTATTTTCAATTGCACCTGCGAATTTCAAATAGGTGCGTGCCCATGCAGCTCTGTATTCGATTTTAGAAACGTTGCCAGTTTTGTGGGGCTCGTTCAACATTGCGGCAGTAAAGTCTTCTGTGACAGCTATCTTGTCTACAATTTCTTCAATAGTGCCTGAACCACCTAGCGACTTTATGGCCTCAAGCGTCGGCCACATCAATTCGTCATATGTTGGAAATCCCAATTTATCAGGCACGATTAGTCACCAATTGCAATCTAATCACAGCTTGAAATATTTGCTTTGAGTCCGCAACGGGAGATTGTCGTGCCCATTTGGCCTTTGACGTAGAGGTGAAAAACCGCGGCCCCCGTGAAATACTGGTTGCATCGCGAGCAAGATTGCAGCTGTGAATATTTAAGACCTACTTCAGGCTCTCCACCTGCCCCAAATACGCCCCATAGCCTTGCGCTTCCATCTCTTCCCGCGGCACAAACCTTAAGCTTGCCGAGTTGATGCAATAGCGCAGGCCACCCTTGTCCTGTGGCCCATCGTTGAACACATGGCCGAGATGGCTGTCACCGTGCGTGGAGCGGACTTCGGTTCTTTCCATGCCGTGGCTGGCATCGCGCAGCTCATTCACATGGGCGGGCTCAATGGGCTTGGTGAAGCTGGGCCAGCCGCAGCCTGATTCAAATTTATCGGATGAGGCAAAAAGCGGCTCGCCGGAGACGATGTCGACGTAGATGCCTTCATCTTTGGTGTCGACATATTCACCCGTCCACGGGCGTTCGGTGCCCGCATGCTGTGTCACCTGAAACTGCTCGGGCGTGAGGGCGGCCAAGGCCTCTTTGGTCTTGATGTAGGTTTTCATGTTCAGATCTCCTTGAGGCCAAGTAAGTGTGGAGACGCAAATCTGCAAGCGCGTTAACACGAGTGTGAAAAGTCGTGAGGCACAGCACTTTTCTCAGAGACCGGATCGGCTGGTCAGGCCCGCCTATGGAGAGACTGTACTATGCCGAGCGCGCGAGTTCCTTGATGTTGCCTCTGGGTTTGCCGGACATTTCGGCGATCTTGCGGTCCTGGCCCATGATCTCGGTTTTGGCGTGGGACTCAATTTCGTCTTTATCCAGGCCTGCCACATTGATCTTGCGGCGGCTGCTTTTGGAGCCGTCTTCATAGGTCACGTCAAACTGCACGAAGATGGGTTCCTGCTTTTTCTCTTTTTTGGCCATGGTCAGCTGTCCTTTTTCGGCTCGGCGACGTCTGGCGCGGCGGGCACACCTTCAGTTTTGCGTTGCTCGGAAGCGTCGAGGCGCTTCTGTTGTTTTTCGCGTGCCTTGCGCTGCTTGGCGGCCTCGCGGCTGCGGCGCTCTTGGTTGTAATTTGGAGGGAATGCCATGCCCGATCCTTTCTGGTGTTGACGCCGCGCAAAATTCCGGCGCGGCGGATCGCATGCACCGGGCTTTAGGCGGTCAGGGTGGGGAAGTCTACACTTTCACCCACTTACCGTTTTTGCTGGAGCTTTTGACGCAGGCTTCGATGAAGGCCATGCCTGCGACACCGTCGGCGATACCAGGAAATTGCACATCTTTCGCGGGTTTGCGGCCGACTCTCGCGGCTTTCAGCGCCAGCGCCACTTCCGCGTAAATATTTGCGAAGCCTTCGAGATAGCCTTCGGGGTGGCCGGACGGCACGCGGGTCACACGGGCGGCCTCGGGGCCGGAACCCGCACCACCCCGGGTGATCAGCCGCTTCTCGCCGCCATAGGGCGTGAACCAGAGATAATTGGGATCGGCCTGCACCCATTCAATGCCGCCCCTGGTGCCATAGACGCGCAGCTTCAGGCCATTTTCATGACCCACCGCAACCTGAGAGGCCCAGATGGCACCTTTCGCCCCGCCCTTGAAACGCAACATCGCCTGCACGTTGTCGTCAAGCTGGCGGCCCTTCACAAAGCTGGTGAGTTCGCAGGCCAGTTCATCAAGTGTGAGACCGGAAACGAAAGTGGCGAGTTGATAGGTGTGGGTGCCAATGTCGCCGACACAGCCACCGGCACCGGAACGCTTGGGGTCGGTGCGCCAGGCGGCCTGCTTCTGACCGGTCTTTTCAACGTCCGTCGTCAACCAATCCTGCGGATATTCGCCTTGCACCAGCCGGATTTCGCCAAGCTCGCCCTTGGCCACCATGGCGCGGGCCTGGCGGATCATGGGATAGCCGGAATAATTATGGGTGAGCGCAAAGATCACCTTGGGGTGTTTCTTCAACAGCGCTTCGAGTTGTTTGGCTTCTTTCAGGTTCAATGACAGCGGCTTGTCGCAGATCACATGAATGCCCGCTTCAATGAAGGCCTTGGCCACGGGAAAGTGCATGTGGTTTGGGGTGACGATGGAGACAACTTCAATGCCGTCGGTGCGTTTTGTCTCAGCTTTCGCCATCGCGGTGAAATCAGAATAAATGCGGTCTGCCGCCAGGCCCAGT
>JAYWAB010000174.1:0-20299 GCA_043782835.1 Aestuariivirga sp. | reverse complement strand
GTGCGAAAATTCGAGACACAGGAAACGCCCGCCGGGCTTCAACACGCGGTGCGCTTCTTTCAGCGCCTTGTCGATGTGCGTGACATTGCGGATGCCGAAAGCAATGGTATAGGCATCAAAGCCGTTGTCGGGGAAAGCCAGTTCCTCTGCGTTGCCGACGGTGAAAGTGCAGCGCGCCAAGCGGCCTTCTTTCTCACCGCGCTTTTTGCCCTCGCCCACCATGTGGGGGGAAATGTCTGCCACCGTTACGCGAGTTTGTGGGCCGCCTGCGTCGAGAATACGAAAAGCAATGTCGCCCGTGCCGCCTGCCACATCCAGCGGGTTGAACGGCCTGTTCTTGGGCGGGTTCAACATGGTGATCATGTCGTCCTTCCACAGCCGGTGGAGGCCCGAGGACATAAGATCATTCATCTTGTCATAGTCTGCTGCCGCCTTCGAGAAGACGTCGTTCACCAGACCTTGGCGTTCGTCTTCTGCCACGGTGCGAAAGCCGAAAGAAGCTGTGTTGGGGTTCTCTCTCATCGCGTTAAGATAGTGCATCGCGGGGCTTGTTGCTATTGCCCCGAAGGCCGCAGATCATTACAGGGTTAACCATGCCAGAATTGCCAGAGGTTGAGACTGTGAAGCGGGGCTTAGAGCCTGTTCTCACAGGGGCCAAGATTACGCGGGTGGACGTGCGCCGCGCTGGCCTGCGCTTTCCATTTCCAGAGGGTTTTGCCCAAGCCCTCTCTGGCGCGCGGGTGACGGGACTTTCCCGCCGGGCCAAATATATTCTGGGCGATCTTGATACGGGTTTCAGTTTGATTGTGCATTTGGGCATGACCGGGCGTTTCACCACGCTGACGCCTCAGGGCCTTCAGAACCTCGGGGAATTTTATTTTGAAACGGGTTCCAACGAAAGCGCGGATGGGCCACATGATCATGTGGTGTTTCATCTCGAAGGCGGCACGCGGCTGGTTTATTCTGATCCAAGGCGTTTTGGCATGATGGATCTGGTCGAAACTGCGCGGCTTGATCAGCACAAGTTGCTGCGCGATTTGGGCGTGGAGCCATTGGGCAATGCGCTTTCGGCGGATTATCTGGCGGCAAAGTTCAAAGGCAAGGCCGCACCGCTCAAAGCGTCACTGCTTGATCAACGCATCATCGCCGGGCTTGGCAATATTTATGTCTGCGAGGTTTTACATCGCAGCAAGTTATCGCCCAAGCGCATGGCGGGAAGCGTCAAGACCGATAAGCTGGAAGAACTGGTGCGGCATATTCGCGATATTTTGAACGAAGCCATTCTGGCCGGCGGTTCTACGCTGCAAGACTTTCAGCACACTGACGGCGGGCAAGGATCCTATCAACAACGCTTTGCCGTCTATGACCGCGAGGGGGAACCTTGCACCTGCGGCGGCACAATCAAACGCATTGTGCAATTGGGGCGGTCGAGCTTCTATTGCCCGAAATGCCAGAAGTGATCTTTAGACCGGGCGGACTTCTGTCACTTCCGGCACGAAATGCTTAAGCAAATTCTCAATGCCATGCTTCAAAGTGGCGGTGGATGACGGGCAGCCTGCGCATGAGCCTTTCATGTTCAGATAGACAATGCCTTCCTTGAAGCCCTTGAAGGTGATGTCGCCACCATCCTGCGCCACCGCAGGGCGTACGCGGGTGTCGAGTAAATCCTTAATCGTCTTCACGACTTCAGAATGTTCATCAGCAAAAAATTCTTCTCCGGCCGCTTCCTCTTTCGATTCATCGGTTAGAACGGGCGCGCCGCTCAAATAATGGTCCATAATGGTGCCGAGGATGGCGGGTTTCAAATGCTGCCACTCGCCAAGGCCTTTGGTAATGGTGATGAAATCATGACCCAGAAAAACGCCCGAAACGCCGGAGACTGCGAACAGCTTTTCAGCCAGCGGACTTTCCAATGCGTCAACCGCCTTGCGGTATTCGCGCGTGGAACCCGGCAGAACGGGTTTGCCAGGAATGAATTTCAGGGTGGCGGGATTTGGTGTGGCTTCGGTTTGAATAAACATGGTTGAGTTCCTTGGTCGGGTATATAGACCAGATTAGAATGATTTTAAAGCTCGCTCTTGGCTGGCCTGCAAGGGATGCAGGGCTGGGTGATTGTTTGGTTCTGCTGAAGCCAACTCAGACCTAAAGATAACTATGCACCTTGCGACCGTTTTCTTTGAGCCATTGCTTGGCGGCTTTGGCATTGGCACAATGGGTGAGGACCAGACGCCAAAAGCGAGGCCCATGATTCATCTCACGCAAATGGGCCACTTCATGGGCGGCGACATAGTCGAGCACAAAGGGTGGCGCTAATATCAACCGCCATGAATAAGACAACGTGCCCGATGCGGAACATGAGCCCCAGCGGCTCCTCTGGTCGCGCACGGCAACAGATTTATATTTTGCGTCCATCGCCGCCGCATAGTGGCGCGAGGCCCGTGAAAGTTCAGTCAGAGCCATCTTTTTCAAATGATCGCGCAAGCGTCGTGCGCCATGCGCTTGGCCGCCCGGAACTGCAATCACGCCACCCGCCACAGAAACAAGACCACGCTTCTGGTCAGGAAGGGCAAGTTTGTGCAGCTCGCCGCGCAATAGCATCTCAGCACCATCACGCAGGACAAAGGCAGTCGGCTGCTTTTCCAACTGCTTTAAAATCCAAGGCGTGGAATTTTCGACAAAGCGCAAAGCCTCAGCAAGGCTTGAGCGTTTGGGAAGTGTCATCACCAATTCGCGCGTCTTGCCATCCAAGCGTAAAACCATGCGCCGCGCTTGGGCATTGCGTTTGAAGCGCAAAGTGATTTCTCGGCCTTCAACCTGGATGGTTTGAGGCTCCGGCGCGGGCAGTGCTGAGTGCACTGAACTCACGCGGCGGAGAAAACCAATCACGGTTTTTGTGCGGTGAGGAACGCGGTGATCATGGGTGCTATTTCGGCGCGAAATTTCGAGCCAGAGAACACGCCGTAATGGCCCACACCCAGTTGCAGATGATGTTTCTTCTTGGCCGCAGGAAGGCCTGAACACAATGTTTGGGCGGCTTCGGTTTGGCCAACGCCGGAAATATCATCGCGCTCACCTTCAATGGTAAGAAGCGCTGTTGTCTTGATCAAGGCAGGGTCAATCAATTCGCCACGGTGCCGATAGGTGCCATGGGGTAAATCCTGATGAATGAAAACGCGTTCGACGGTTTGCAAATAGAACTCCGCCGTCAGATCCATCACCGCCATATATTCATCGTAGAAATCGCTGTGCTTTTCGGCGGGCGCGTCCTCGCCACCTGCGAGGTTGTGATAAAGCTCGCGGTGGGCTTTCACATGGCGGTCCATGTTCATAGACAGAAATCCGCCCAATTGCATAAAGCCAGGATAGACTTCGCGGCCAAGGCCCGCATGGGGGCCTGCCACTTTCATGGTGGCGTTTTGCTTGAACCAATGAAGGTCTTTATCATCGGCCAGCTTGTTCACAGCTGTAGGGCTTTTGCTTGTGTCAATGGGCCCGCCCATCAGCACCATGCTCAAAGGGGCCATTGGATCATTATTTTTGGACATCAAAGCCGCTGCGACCAAAACTGGCACTGAGGGCTGACACACGGCCATGATATGGGCGCGTTCGCCCAGATGATGCAGCATTGCGATAATGCCGTCGGTATAATCATCAAGATCGAAACTTCCGGCCTCCACCGGAATGTCGCGCGCGTCTTGCCAATCGGTCACATAACAGTCGAAATTGGGCAACATGGATTTCACCGTATCGCGTAGCAAAGTGGCAAAGTGGCCTGACATGGGGGCCACGAGCAGGAGTTTGGGCTGTTTCTTCGCAGATGCGGGCTTGGCAAAATGAATGAGCTGACAGAAGGGGCTTTGCCACGTGATCTGCTCATTGATCGCAACGGCTTTGCCGTTAACGGTGGTTTCGACAATCTCGAAACTCGGCTTGGCATAGCGCCTGGTGGCGCGCTCAAACATGGTGAGCGACGCTGTGGCTTGGCGGCCCAAGCTCGTGTCACGCAAAGGGTTTGCCTCATTCTGCCAGAAGGAAAGACCCATATTCGCCATGAGCCGCATGGGCTGAAGGGCCGCGTGGTTCATTTCAAAGAACGGATAAAGAAAGGCCGAAGGACGTGGGATCATTGTCATTGTACCGTCTTAGCACGACTCGGAGGGCCGCTGGCAATGACTTTAGGCTTGTCATATTTTCGAAATGTTTAACAAATGTTCCAATTATTGCCGGACGTTAAGATGACGCAAGATGGCGATTTTGCATTATGCAGGCCCCTCCTCTAAACTGGCCAGCATTCAACGCGAGGCCTGATGACCGAAACAGCGCAAATTGCGACATTTCCCGAATATGGCCTTTTGCGCCTGCGCACTTTGGTGCGGCTGCGCTGGTTGGCTGTCATTGGGCAATCTTTGGCGGTTATCATCGTTTTGTTCCCCCTGGGTTACAAACTGCCGCTTTCGGCCTGTCTCGCCCTCATTGCAGTGAGCGCATGGCTCAATGTGTTTTTGAGTTTGCGCTGGCCGGGCAGCCAACGCATTTCCAGCCGTGCCGCCGGGGTGTTGCTTGGTTATGATGTATTGCAGCTGGCAGCGTTGCTTTATCTCACCGGCGGGCTGGAAAACCCGTTCACACTTTTGTTTCTCGTTCCTGTCACGGTTTCGGCCACATCTCTTCCGCTGAAATGGACAGCTGCACTTGGGGCTTTGGCTTTGGCTTGTGCGACTTTGTTGGCTTTCCGGCACCTGCCGCTGCCTTGGCCAGATAGTCTGAATTTCAGTTTGCCACCAGTCTATCTGGCAGGCACTTGGGCGGCGATTGTTTCTGCAACAATCTTCTCTGCGATTTATGCAAGGCGCATTGCCGAAGAAGCACGGCAAATGTCTTCTGCCTTGCAGGCCACGGAACTGGTGCTGGCGCGTGAGCAACGCCTGTCAGCTCTGGACGGCTTGGCGGCGGCAGCAGCGCATGAGTTGGGAACACCGCTGGCCACAATTGCTCTCGTGGCCAAAGAGCTTAAACATGAATTGCCCGCCACTTCGGCGCATCGTGAAGATATTGATCTGCTGATCAGCCAAGCGGCGCGCTGTCGTGTAATTCTCACAAGGTTGGCAAAGCCGGAAGAGATTTCAGATGATATGTACCAGCAGGTCGGGCTTGAAGCGATGCTGGAAGACATGATTGCCCCTTTGCGTGGTCCCGATATTCATATTGGTGTCGATGCAGCGCCAAGCGTTGCAAAGAGCGCTTCGCCTGCTCCTGTGTTTCGACGCAACCCCGCCATTACCTATGGTCTCGGCAATCTTCTCGAAAATGCTGTCGACTTTGCAGTCAACCGCGTTGACGTTGAGGCGCGCTGGTCGCCTACGCAAGTCAAACTCACGGTGAGCGATGATGGCCCCGGCTTTGAACAGACGATCTTCGACAGGTTGGGCGACCCGTTTGTCACGACGCGCCCGGGTTATGGTGACGCAGCCCGATTGGACGAAAGCGGCCATGAAGGCATGGGGCTTGGGCTGTTCATAGCCAAGACGTTGTTGGAACGCTCAGGTGCCAGTGTCAGTTTGACCAACCGCAAATTTCCGCTCAAAGGTGCTATGATCAGCATCAGCTGGCCGCGCGCCAGTGTCGATGTTGGCAAATCCGCTTGAGCTTATTGACCGTATAGATATGTGAAATGATAATGACCCAAACGCCCAAAACACTTCTTCTTGTTGATGATGACAAACCTTTCCTCACACGGTTGGGCAAAGCAATGGAGGCGCGCGGCTTTGATGTGCGCTTGGCTGAAACAGTGGCCGAAGGTGTGGCTGAAGTGAAAAAGCTGCCGCCGATGTATGCGGTGGTGGATTTGCGTTTGGCCGATGGCAATGGGCTGGATGTGATCGAAGCCTTGCACGCGGTAAAATCTGATGCGCGCGCTGTTGTGCTCACAGGCTACGGCAATATTGCCACGGCTGTTACTGCGGTGAAACTGGGTGCAATTGACTATCTCGCCAAGCCAGCGGATGCAGATGCCGTCTATGGCGCGCTGATTGGTGACAAGGATCACCGCAATGCGCTGCCGGATAACCCGATGTCCGCAGACCGGGTGCGTTGGGAACATATTCAACGCGTGTTTGAACTCTGTAGTCGCAACGTCTCGGAAACGGCGCGACGCCTCAATATGCACCGCCGCACGTTGCAACGCATTCTCGCCAAGCGCGCGCCGAAATAGTTTCACTGTAACTTGACATTGGTTCTGATGGGTCCATGATCAAAGCATCAGCTGCAGTGATTGGCGCTGATGAAAACCGCAATTTTAATCATCGTTGGAGGGGCCATGACTCCACCAAATCGTCACCTCGGATCATAGCGTCGTCTATGATCACTTTCCGGTTCAGCTTCGTGGCTGAAGACTGTGAAGAGCAAATCGGAATGCCGAAAATTTAAAGTTATGAACTGAGCCATTTTGCATGGCCCGTTACAGGTTCGGTTACAGCCGGATCATTTCAAGCTAAAACTCGATCCTCCCGAGGGCCCCGCTGGCGCAATATTGTCGCAGCGGGGCTATTGGATTTTGGGTAGCCCTACGCCAGAACCTCAACCGAGGCAGGCATCGAGTTTGCCCTCAGCTTGTAAACAACGGGCACGCCCGTATCCAATTCGCGCTTTAGAATTTGTTCCTTGGTTAATCCTTCAATCGCCATGATGAGCGAGCGCAGAGAGTTGCCATGGGCGGCCACGAGTACTGTCTTGCCTTCCAGCACATGCGGCTGGATCATGTGCATGTAGTAGGGGAGCGAACGGGCCAAAGTATCTTTGAGAGACTCACCGCCGGGTGGCGGGACATCGAAGGAACGGCGCCACACCAGAACTTGCTCCTCGCCGAATTTGGCGCGGGCGTCATCCTTGTTGAGGCCTGTGAGTTCGCCATAGTCGCGCTCATTCAGGGCCTGGTCACGGGTTTCGGGCAGGCCGGTCTGGCCAAGTTCGTTCAAGATCAGTTTCAACGTGTGTTGCGCGCGCGTCAAAGCTGACGTGAAGCAGAGATCAAACTTCAAGCCCTTGGCCTTCAGGCGCTGGCCTGCGGCCTTGGCTTCTTCCACGCCCTTCGGCGAAAGATCAGGGTCTTTCCAGCCGGTGAACAGGTTCTTCAAATTCCATTCGCTTTGCCCGTGGCGGACAAGCACAAGAGTTCCACTCATCTTCATTCCAATCCCAAAACGTCAAACATATTATAGAGGCCGGGCTTCTTGCCCTTAGCCCAGAGTGCAGCCTTCACCGCGCCGCGCGCAAAGAGCTCGCGGCTCTCGGCAACATGGCGCATTTCCAATCTTTCGCCATTGCCCGCAAAGATCACCGTGTGATCGCCCACCACAGTGCCGCCGCGCAAAGTGGCAAAGCCGATGTCGCCCGCATTGCGCGCGCCTGTGTGGCCATCGCGAGACCGCACGGAATGTTCCTTCAAGTTTATTTCCCGCCCATCAGCTGCAGCCTTGCCAAGCAAGAGTGCCGTGCCCGAAGGCGCGTCGATTTTCATGCGGTGGTGCATTTCGAGAACTTCGATGTCGAAGTCCTGTCCGAGCGTCGCCGCCGCACGCTTCACCAATGCGGCCAGCATGTTGACACCCAGCGAGAAATTTCCGGTTTTCACGATGGTGGCGGCTTTCGCAGCTTCGGCAATCTCTGCGTCGCCCGCCGCATCAATGCCCGTTGTGCCGATCACATGGATCTTGCCCTTGGTATGTTTGAGTAGAGACAAGGTTGCTTTGGGGATGGTGAAATCAATGATGCCATCCACACTGGCTGCCACCTTGGCAGCATCATCGCTGATGGCCACGCCCAGTTTCTTCTCACCGATCAACTCGCCATAATCCGCGCCAAGATGCGGTGAGCCCGGCGCTTCCAGCCCGCCTGCCAGCACGCAGCCCTCGGTCGTGTGAACGATCTTGGCCAGTTCGCGGCCCATGCGGCCAGCAGCCCCAGCAATGGCGAGTTTGAGTGTCATGGGGTTTCTTTAATAGCGAGGGCAGAAGGTCGCAATAGTCAATGAGAGCGGGTCTGCCCTCAAACATCCCACTTGGGACACCAAGACCCATCCACCAAACGACGGTTCTCATCCAACTTGCGAATGGCGGCGACTTCATTTTTTGAAAGGTTGAGCTTCTGGGCATCCCAGTTGCTCTGGATGCGTTCGCGCTTTGACGAAGACGGGATCACGATGTGCCCTTCTGCCAGCAGGAAGGCCAGGCCCACTTGTTCGGGCGTTGCACCATGCGTCTTAGCGATGGCCACCACACCCACGCTTTCTGAAAGCTGCCCGCGCACCAGCGGGCAATAAGCGGTGATCGGAATGCCATGGCTCTTGGTGTAGTCCACGATCGGGCGGTTCTGCAGCAGCACATGGCATTCCACTTGATTGGTGGCAACACGACCTGCACCCAGAATGCGCAGCGCCACATCCAAATATTTCTTGGTGAAATTGGAAACACCTATTTGCGTGGCAAGGCCTGCATCCTGCACGCCACCGAGTTGCGCTACATAATCGTTGGAATCGTAGCGGTCTTGCGGCGAAGGCCAGTGCAGCAAATATAGATCAACTTTTTCTACGCCCAACTTGTCCATTGAGATGCGCGCTTGTTTGATGATCTGCCCGGGGGCAAAACTATCAGGGCCTGCTTTTGTGGTGATGAAAATCTCGTCGCGCTTCAGGCCAGAGTCCTTGATCGCCCGCCCCACGGCATGTTCATTGCCATACATCTGCGCAGTGTCGATATGGCGATACCCAATTTCCAGCGCCTCCAGCACGATGCCATAAGTTTCGTCGTCAGAATGTTTGTAGGTGCCAAAACCGAAGCGAGGGATGGGGGTCATGTTCAATTAATCCGCCTTGCCATTGTGGGGGCCGAGAGTTCTTTGGGGCACAGCTTTCCAGTGCAGGTCGCCAAGTTGGGCATTTTGTTCTGGATGTAACGGATAGTGGACTCGGCTGCGCTTGCGAAAAGCCTCGCCTATGACCAAAAGCCGGACATCACTTTGGGTGTTGTTGATGAAAGTATGGGCTATCCCTGTGCCCGAAGGAAAACCAGCAGCGTCGCCTTCTTTCAAGAGGCGTAGATGTCCGTCCAGCCACAGATCAGGCGTCCCTTCTATGACGTAAACAAACTCTTCCTCATCGGCTTCGGCATGCGGCCATGACAGACGACGGCCCGGCGGCAAACGTTCGTGATGAATGCCGAGGCGCATCAAATCGAAATGCGGACTGAACGATGCGCCAATCGATAGTTTCTCTCCGTCATTGGGATAAGTGTTTTTGTCGGCACCTTCCAGGGCCGTGTAGTGTACCACGACATCGTCAAACAATTCTGATCGCTTACTCATTCGGCCACACCTTTCGTTGGCTGATTCTAACCCCCAAACCCGTCCCAAAACGCCTTGGCCTTGGCGAAGAAGCCTTCTGATTCGGGGCTGTTGTGATGGGCGTCTTTTTCGAATTCTTTGAGCAGGTCGCGTTGTTTGCGCGTCAGGTTCACAGGGGTTTCCACTGTCACTTGAATATACATATCGCCTGATTGCGCAGAACGCAGCACGGGCATGCCTTTGCTTTTCAGGCGGAACTGTTTGCCGTTTTGTGCACCTTCTGGGATTGATACGCGGGCTTTTTTGCCGTCAATGGTGGGCACTTCGATTTCGCCACCCAGAGATGCCACGGCCATGGAGATTGGCACTTTGCAGAAGAGATCAGCGCCATCGCGGCTGAAGAACTCATGCGGGCGTAAACTCAGGAAAATGTAGAGATCGCCGGTTGGCCCGCCACGTAACCCCGCTTCGCCTTCGCCCGCCAAACGGATGCGTGTGCCGTCTTCCACACCGGGTGGAATATTGACGGAGAGATTGCGTTCTTTGGTGACGCGGCCCTGGCCGTGGCAGACTTGGCAGGGATCAGCAATCACCTGGCCGCGCCCGCCACAGGTGGGGCAGGCGCGTTCCACGGTGAAGAAACCCGATTGCGAACGCACGGCACCGGCACCCCCACAGGTGCGGCAGGTGGTCGGTTGGGTGCCGGGCTTGGCGCCGTTGCCCTTGCAATTGTCACAAGACACCGAGGATGGCACCCGCACCTGCGCGGTCTTGCCCGTGAAAGCTTCGGTCAAATTTATTTCGAGATTGAAGCGCAGATCGCTGCCGCGTTGTGCTCCGCTCGCACTGCGGCCGCGCTGCTTGCCACGCCCGCCGCCCATCATATCGCCGAAGAGATCTTCGAAAATGTCAGACATCGACGAATTGAATTCAGGCCCGAAGCCCGCACCGGGACGCTGGCCGCCGCCGTTTTCAAAAGCCTGATGGCCAAAGCGATCGTAAGCGGCTTTTTTCTGTGGGTCTTTCAGAACGTCATAGGCCTCGTTCAATTCCTTGAACTTGGCATCTGTGTCCTTGCTGCCGTGATTGGCATCGGGGTGAAGTTTTTTCGCCAAATTGCGATAGGCGCTCTTCAGCGCCTTTTCATCGGCACCTTTAGGAACACCCAGAACTTCATAAAAATCGCGCTTGGCCATGTGTTTTCATTTTATTTTCCTTCCCCCTTGTGGGGAGGGATTAAGGGTGGCGGTCGCCCCGTCATCGAGATTTTTGAACGACCAAACGCCAATACTTCCCGACCCCCACCCCAGCCCTCCCCACAAGGGGGAGGGGGAATGAAGGCAAGGTTACCGCTACTTACGACTTCTTCTTTTTCTCGTCGATTTCGGTGAACTCGGCGTCGAGCACATCGTCAAACTCATCGCGCTCCACTTTTTCATCGTGATGATCATTATCGGGGGCACCAGAGTGTGGTTCAGCACCCGCGCCGCCGCCCTTGTACAAGGCTTCGCCCAGTTTCATGGCCAGCTGCATCAGTGCTGTGTGCTTGGCAGTGATGGCTTCGTCGTCGCCTGCCTCAATCGATGATTTCAAATCCACAATGGCAGCTTCGATGGCAGACTTATCCGAAGCTGGCGCTTTGTCGCCCGCTTCAACCAAGGTCTTCTGCGTCGAATGGATGAGGCTTTCGGCCTGGTTCTTGGCTTCCACCGCATCACGGCGTTTTTTGTCATCGGCAGAATTGGCTTCGGCTTCTTTCACCATTTTTTCGATTTCAGCATCGCTGAGACCGCCTGAGGCTTGAATGCGGATCTGCTGTTCTTTGTTGGTGGCTTTGTCTTTGGCCGATACATTCACAATGCCGTTGGCGTCGATGTCAAAGGTGACTTCGATCTGCGGGATGCCGCGTGGTGCAGATGGAATGCCCATCAGATCAAACTGGCCGAGTGATTTGTTATCGGCCGCCATCTCGCGCTCGCCTTGGAACACGCGGATGGTGACAGCTGTTTGATTATCATCAGCTGTCGAGAACACTTGGCTCTTCTTGGTGGGGATCGTAGTGTTGCGATCAATCAGGCGCGTGAACACGCCACCCAGTGTTTCGATGCCGAGTGACAGTGGTGTCACGTCAAGCAACAACACGTCTTTGACTTCGCCTTTGAGAACGCCGCCCTGAATGGCAGCGCCGATGGCCACAACTTCGTCGGGGTTCACACCCTTGTGGGGTTCCTTGCCGAAGAAGCCTTTGACGATCTCGATCACCTTGGGCATGCGCGTCATGCCGCCCACCAGAACGACTTCGTCGATCTGTGCGGCTGTAACGCCCGCATCTTTCATGGCCTGACGGCAGGGTTCCACCGTCTTCTGGATCAGATCATCGACCAAGCTCTCCAGCTTGGCGCGCGTCAGCTTGACGGCCAAATGTTTTGGGCCAGAGGCATCTGCCGTGATGAAGGGAAGATTGATTTCGGTCTGCATGGCAGAAGAAAGTTCAACCTTGGCCTTTTCAGCTGCTTCGCGCAGGCGCTGCAAAGCCAGCTTGTCTTTGCGCAGATCAATGGCTTGTTCTTTCTTGAACTCATCAGCCAGGAAATCCACAATGCGCATGTCAAAGTCTTCACCGCCTAGGAACGTATCGCCATTGGTGGACTTGACTTCAAACACGCCGTCGCCGATTTCCAAGATCGAAACGTCAAACGTGCCGCCGCCCAGATCGTAAACCGCAATCGTGCCGGCTTCGCGCTTGTCGAGGCCATAGGCCAAGGCAGCAGCCGTTGGTTCGTTGATGATGCGGAGCACTTCAAGCCCGGCGATGCGGCCCGCGTCTTTCGTTGCCTGGCGTTGTGAGTCGTTGAAATAGGCGGGAACGGTGATGACGGCTTGGGTGACTGGTTCACCCAAATAGCGTTCCGCCGTTTCTTTCATCTTGGTCAAGGTGAAAGCAGAAATCTGCGATGGAGCATATTTCGTACCACGGCTTTCGACCCAGGCATCGCCATTTTCGGCCTTGATGATATTATAGGGCACTAACTTCTTGTCCTTGGCGACCATTGGGTCTTCCATGCGGCGGCCGATGAGGCGCTTGATGGCGAAGAAGGTGTTTTCTGGATTGGTCACACCTTGGCGCTTGGCGGGCTGGCCGACCAGCGTTTCGCCTTCCGCATTGAAAGCGACGATCGACGGCGTGGTGCGCGCACCCTCGGCGTTTTCAATCACCTTGGGCGTTTTGCCTTCCATGACGGCCACGCAGGAATTGGTGGTGCCAAGATCAATACCGATTACTTTACCCATCTGTCTCTCCTTTGGCAGGCTTAGGCCCCGGCCCATTTGGGCACCGGGAAGCAAGCCCCCACATTAAAATCTGCCTCTGAACCGACTCTGGTCCGGCATGACGTTCGGGGCGTATATAGGGAGGGCTTTGAGGGCCGACAAGGTTTGGTTTTCAAGTTTTATAGGGAAGGTGAAATGGAGGGTTTGAAGCACATCCCCGGGGCTTTGGACCGCGTGGCGCAGGAAGCCTTGGTGGAGACCTTGCGCGAGGCTGTGGCACAGGCCCCGTTGTTTACGCCGGTGATGCCCAGAACCGGGCGGCCCTTCTCGGTGCGGATGACCAATCTCGGCCCCTTGGGCTGGGTGTCAGACCGCGATGGCTATCGCTATCAGGCCGCGCATCCAGACACAAACAAGGCCTGGCCGCCGATGCCCGGCGTGTTGTTGGAACTGTGGCAAAGGTATGCCGGTTATGAGCATCCGCCCGAAGCCTGTTTGGTCAACTTCTACCAACAAGGTGCCAAGATGGGGCTGCATCAGGATAAGGACGAAGAAGATTTCGCCGCCCCCGTGCTTTCGGTGTCATTGGGCGACACAGGCTTGTTCCGCTTTGGCGGAACCGAACGCGGCGGCAAGACGGCGACACTGAAACTTTCCTCCGGCGATGTTTTGGTGATGGGCGGCGAAAGCCGGTTGTGCTTTCACGGGATTGACCGGGTGATCGGTGGCACTTCGAGCTTGCTAAAGGAAGGCGGCCGGATCAATTTGACGATGAGGCGCGTTGGGAGGGCAGCATGACATCCACTGAACCAAATAGTCGCTTTGATTTTTCCGGACCGCAATATGCCCGTTTTGGATCGGCCTTGGCGGCAGAGATCAGGCGTGAAGTTTACGGCACCGATATTGGCCAGCTAGGCTGGCGATCGATGAATGAGCAAAGCCTGATTATTGACACGCTGAGAAAACATTCATGTGCCGACGTTCTTGACGTGGCTTGCGGTTCCGGCGGACCCTCGCTGGCGATTGCGCAAGCAATGGGATGTCGACTGACAGGCGTTGATGTTGAACAGAATGCCGTATCAAATGCGCTGGCTTTGGCGAAGAGTTTTGGCAAGTCTGATTCAACGCAATTCATCGTGGCAGATTGTAGCCAGCGCCTTCCGTTCCCGGACGCAAGTTTTGATGCCGTGATTTGCATTGACGCCATTCTTCACTTCGCCAGCCGCGACGTGGTGATTGACGATTGGCACCGCCTACTGCGGTCGGGCGGTGTCTTGCTGTTTTCAGACACAGCGGTTGTAACTGGCCCGGTTTCGCGGGAAGCCATTGACACAAGGGCCTCACATGGAAGCTTCGTCTGCGTCCCCAAAGGCTATGATGAAGCAGCGCTCGCAAGCACAGGCTTCCACTTGCTGGACACAATCGATACCTCATTGGCCGAAGCCGACATTGCTTCAAAACTCTATGACGCGCGGGCAAAGCGTTCAGACGGTTTGATCGCCGAGGAAGGGGCCGATTGGTTTCACAGCCGGCAAAAATTTCTGAAGGTCACAGATGCACTGGCCAGAAGCCAAAGCCTGTCGCGGTTTTTCTATGTCGCGCAGAAATCTAAATAGAAATCGAAGTACAGCGTAAATCCAAATTGACGATGCGTCGGGGGAGGAAGGCTTGAGCGTTTCCCTCGCCATCGCCAACCCCTCCGTCATGCTCCGCATGCCACCTCCCCAGCTACGCTGAGGAGGATGAAGTGCCTAAATCACCACATCCGCCTTGGCGCTGTTTGACTGCACTTCGCGGATGTTGAGCATGTCGTTTGAGGCGATCCAGTTTTTGGCGTAGGCTGCGTCATGGCCGTGGGCCAAAATGCGGCCCATCAATCGGCTCTCCAACTCAGCTTCTGGGACTTCGATGAAGATGGTAAAGTCGAAGAGGGGCTTGAGCCTGTCCCATGGTGCCGATTTGAGCAGTAGATAATTGCCTTCCACAAGAATGAACTTTGCTTCATCGGTTACAATGTCAGCACCGGCGCGGGAGAGTTCCATGCTGCGATCAAACACCGGAATGGCAATGTCAGGCTCGCGCGCCTTGATGCGCTTCAACAACACTTCAAAGCCCAGTACATCAAAGGTAAAGGGCGCGCCTTTGCGTGGGCGATGGCCACGCGCATTCAACACTGCATCATCAAAGTGAAAACCATCCATGGGCACAACGATGGCGCTTTCGCCTTGTGCCACGAGAGCTTCGCGCAAAGCTTCGGCAATGGTGGATTTGCCTGCACCGGGCGGCCCGACGATCCCCACCATAAAGCGCAAAGCCCCACCCGCTTTTTGGCAGATGAGGCTTGCGAGTTCTTCTTTAGTGGGCATCAGCCCAGCAGTTCCTTCGGTGGCTCTTTTGCACCCGTCATGAAGGCCACGGCGTCAGACATCGTATATTCTTTGGGATTGATGACGCAAAGTCTGCGACCCAGACGGTGAATGTGGATGCGGTCGCATACTTCAAACACATGGGGCATGTTGTGGCTGATCAGAACAATCGGCATGCCACGCTTCTTCACGTCCCTGATCAATTCCAAAACGCGGCGCGATTCTTTCACACCCAATGCTGCCGTGGGTTCGTCCATGATCACAACCTTGGAGCCGAAGGCGGCAGCACGGGCCACAGCCACGCCCTGGCGCTGGCCACCTGACAGTGTTTCCACCGCCTGGTTGATGTTCTGAATGGTCATCAAGCCGAGCTCAGACAGTTTGCCACGCGCGAAATTCTGCATCGCTGAGCGATCCGACATGTGCAGGAACCTGCCAAGGAAGCCAGGCTTCTTGATTTCACGCCCGAGGAACATGTTGTCGGCAATCGAAAGTGCAGGCGATAAGGCGAGGTTCTGATACACTGCTTCAATGCCGGCCTTGCTGGCTTCCTGTGGACCACGGAAGTGCACCACTTTTCCTTCCAACGTGATCTCACCATGATCAGGTGTCACAGCGCCTGTGAGCGCCTTGATCATCGTGCTCTTGCCTGCGCCGTTGTCGCCGATCACGCCCAGGATTTCATTGGGGTAAAGATCGAAGTCCGCGCCGTTAAGTGCCACCACTGTTCCGTAACGCTTGAACAGGCCACGGGTCTTGAGAATGGGTTCTTGTTTCTCAAGGTTCGGATTGCGGGGGGCCTTGCTGACCGCCTCGAAATGGGCAACTGGCGCCGCCTTCGGGGCTGGTTTTTTTGCAGGCTTCTTTTTTGCAGCCACTTTCTTGGCACTCATTGTGAAGCCCTCCTCAACCATTGATCAAGCGCGACGGCGAAAATCACCAGACAGCCCGCAGCGAAATATTGCCAATAATCATCCACACCGGCAATTGCCAAGCCTGTCGTAAACACGCCCACGATGAGCGCGCCGAGAATGGAACCCGCAATCGAACCGCGTCCGCCGAACAGTGAAGTGCCGCCGATCACCACGGCGGTGATGGAATCGAGGTTCACGGTTTCAAAAGCGATCGGTGACACAGAGCCGACACGGCCAATCGAGACCCATGCACCAAAACCTATAATCAAACCCGCGACTGCATAAACAGAAACTAAGGTGCGGTTAGTCGGAATGCCTGTGAGCATCGCGGCATCGGGATCATCGCCCATGGCGTGAACATGCCTGCCCCAAGGGGTGCGGTAAAGCAAGTACCAAACCAGCGCGGCGAGGACGAGCATCGCAATGGTGCCCAAGATAATCGAAATATCGCCATCTGCCGGAGGCGTATCGAAGGTGACGTGAAAACCGTTTCCAAATCCAAAATTGATGTTCTTACCGAACCACAAAAGCGATGGGGTCTTTTCTTCAAGATCTATGGGGCGAATTGATTGCGAACCTGTGTACCAAAGCTTCAATGCGTTAAACACATTGAGCGTTCCCAATGTCACGATGAAGGGTGGAATTTTCACATAGGTGACTAGCGCGCCATTAATCCAACCCATAATAACAGCAACAATCATGCCGATAGGCACGGCCACGATAACCGGAACGCCGCTTTCAATCGCGAGTTTGCCCATGATCATGGAGCTGACGACCAAGATGGCACCAACTGAAAGGTCAATACCGGCGGTGAGAATGATGATTGTTTGGGCGATGGCGACAACGCCGGTCACGGTCACTTGCGCGAGAATTGTATTGAGGGCCGTGGCCGTCACAAAATTATTGGGGTGGATGAACAGGGCGTTGAAAGCAAAAATAAAAATGCTGCCCAACAGGATGAGCGCCGGGATCGACGTTGGATATTCACGCAGGAAACCGCGCATCTTGTCCACAAAGCCGCTGGACGATGCATCGAAGGAAGCGACATTCTTGTCTGCTTCATTCAGCTTGGCTTCGAAATCCGAAATGGTCTTGGTAGGCGATTTTTGATCGCTCATTGTAGTCTCCCTCGTAACCCGTAGTTCAACACCTTACTGATCGTCATCCCAGCAAAAGCGCCCACATCCGCCTGTCGGCACCTTCTCCCATGCGAAGCCGCACGGGAGAAGGCGGACGATAATCGCCTTCTCCCGTTTGTTCTTGCAAATGGGAGAAGGTGGCCGAAGGCCGGATGAGGGCTTTTATTGGCCAAATACTATTGCCCTGCTTTTGCAGGGTGACGGACAAAAGGAATGACGTTGCCTAATCTACCCTTCACTACATACACGAAGGGCGACATTAATGCCGCCCTTCGCATTATTCAAGATCGTTTCAGGCGATTAGCCCCAGCACTTAGCCAGGCCTTCTTTGGTGTCGATCGACTTAACACCGGCAGCTGGCTTGTCTGTTACCAGGTTCACGCCTGTGTTGAAGTAGGTCAGGCCTTCGGAAGCCTTTGGCTTGGTGCCGTCCTTAGCGAAAGCAGCAATGGCTTCGATGCCCTTAGAGGCCATCAAAAGTGGATATTGTTGCGAGGTTGCGCCGATAACGCCGCCAGCAACGCTCTTCACGCCTGGGCAGCCGCCGTCAACTGAAACCACGAGAACACCCTTTTCCTTGCCGGCCTTTTTGAGGGCGGCATATGCGCCTTCAGCAGCTGGTTCGTTGATGGTGTAAACCACGTTGATGTTTGGTTCCTTGGCGAGCAAGGTTTCCATGGACTTCTGGCCACCTTCTGGGTTTGCGCCCGAAGATTCGTGACCGATAACCCGAGCGTCCTTTTCAGAACCCATCACTTTGCCGTCTGGAACTTCGATGCCGAAGCCCTTGAGGAAGCCTGTGTCGCGCAGAACGTCAACCGAGATGTTATCTTTGTTGATGTCGAGCATAGCGATCTTGGCATCCTTGGCTTTGTCGCCAAGCGCGGCCTTGGCCCATTCGCCAATGTGCAAGCCAGCTTCAAAATTGTCGGTGGCGAAGGTCATGTCCTGAGCGTCCTTGTCAGCCAGCGGCGTATCAAGAGCGATCACGAGGATACCCTTGGCGCGAGCAGCCTTGAGAGCTGGGCCAACGGAATCGTTCGACGGGGTGATCAAGATGCCCTTGGCACCAGCGGCAACGCAGTTTTCAATGGCAGTGATTTGTGGAGCGGCGTCGCCGTCCTTCACGCCAGCGAAGGCTTTCAGGTCTACGCCTGCGGCCTTGGCACCCTGTTCAGCGCCGTTCTTCATCGCAACGAAGAAGGCGTTTGAGTTGTTCTTGGTGATGAGGCAAGCAGATGTGCCGGCCTGTGCGACCGAAGCAAATGCAAGCAGAGCAGCGCCAGCAACGGCGGCTTTCAAAAGTGACTTCATATTCATTCCTCCCATGGAACGGCCCATGCAGGGCCAATAACTGACTAAGTTCAAGTTTTGAAAATCCTGACCCGACACACGTCTGGCCAAGTTTCAGATTCAGCATGGCGCAAAAATTGATCCCCTGTCAATAAGTAAATCGGCGTGATTTATTATTGACACCCCTTCCGGCTTGCGGGAAGGTCCGGCCAAGACACAATAATAGCCCATGAATTGGGCAGATGAGGAAACAGTTGAATATCGAGCGCGGCATTGAAGACCTGCGTGGCGCTGGCTCAAGCTTGACCATGGGTTCAACGCAGAGTGGTGTGCGGCTCTATAATGAGCGGTTGGTGCTTTCGCTCATCCGCCGCCACAAGGAGCTGCCCAAGGCCGAGATCGCCAAATTGACCGGGCTTTCGGCGCAAACAGTGTCTGTCATTGTGCGCCAGATGGAGAAAGAAAAGCTGCTGATCAAGGGTGAGCGCCAACGCGGCAAGGTGGGCCAGCCACTCACACCCTTCAAGCTGAACCCGGATGGCGCATTTTCCATCGGCCTCAAAGTGGGCCGCCGCTCTGGCGACCTCATGCTATTGGATTTGGCAGGCAAGGTGCGGGCTACTGTGCGGCAGACCTATAACTTCCCGTCACCAAAGGAATTTCTGGATTTCGCCCGCGGGGGCATCACCAAGCTGGTGCATGTTTTGCCAGTAAAGCTGCGCCCGCGGATTTCCGGGCTTGGCGTCGCGGCTCCATTCGAATTGTGGAACTGGCAGGAAGAAGTGGGTGCGCCCAGAGATGTGCTGGAAGCCTGGCGCGGTTTTGATCTGACGGGGGAATTGGCAAAATACTGCGGTTTCCCAGTGTTCCCCTGCAATGACGCCACGGCCGCCTGCGCGGCGGAGCTGCTCTTCGGCAGTGGCCAGAAGGCCAGAGACTATGCCTATTTCTACGTTGGCTATTTCATTGGCGGTGGGTTGGTCTTGAACGGCAGCTTGTTTCAGGGCCGCACAGGCAATGCCGGCGCACTTGGTTCCATTCTCGTGCCGCGCAGCGATTCGGGTGCTGAACAGTTGATCCGCTCAGCCTCGCTTTACAGGCTTGAACAGGCCCTGAAGAAAGGTGGCAAGCCTGCAGACTTCATGCTGGATGATTCACAGGATTGGAGCACGCTTGGGACATTGCTGGATGAATGGATCGCGCGCGGATCGCAGGCCATCGCTCATGCCATTGCCGCCATTGCCAGTATTACAGAATGTTCCGAGATCATCATTGATGGTGCCATGCCCGCTGCTGTGCGCGCGCGTCTAGTGGATGCGACTAGCGCTGCATTGACCAATGTCAATCTTAGCGGCATCACAAAATTCGACTTGCGTGAAGGCGGCATTGGCCGTGACGCTAGGGTTTTGGGCGCGGCGAGCTTGCCGCTTTTTGCCAATTTCATTATTGATCGTGACGTTTTGTTCAAAGAGGCCGTTTGATGTTAAAAGGTTTGAACCCATTGCTCAGCCCAGACTTACTGAAAACCCTGCGCGCAATGGGGCATGGCGATGAGATTGCCATTGTGGATGGCAATTATCCTGCGGACACCGATGCGAAACGATTGGTGCGGATGGACGGGCATTCGGCCACTGATCTTTTGGACGCCATTCTCTCGGTGATGCCGCTCGACGAGATGGTGCCGGACTGTGCTTTCCGCCCGGCCGCTAATCTTGACCCCAAACGCATGGAACCGATCTTTGCCGAGTTCGAGAAGATCGTGGCGAAGTGGGAGCCCAAGCGCCACATCACAACCTTGGTGGGCGCTGATTTCTACAGCCGCGTCAAGGGCTGTTACGCCGTCGTGGCTTCAGGTGAACGTCGGCTCTACGGCAATATCGTATTGAAAAAGGGTGTGGTTCACCCTTGATCTTTTGGCCTCACGGCCCGATGAAGCGGCGATGATCGTTCTGGCCCTTGATACATGTTTTGCGCGCTGCGC
>JAYWAB010000173.1:0-2030 GCA_043782835.1 Aestuariivirga sp. | reverse complement strand
GATCAAATCGGCGGCGCCGATATGACCGGTGGCCAACTCCTCGATTTCGAGGTCATCAAGAGGAAATACGCGAACATGATGGACATTATCACATATGACGATCTGCTGCGTCGGTTGAACAATACCATTGCCGCCCTTAACAGTGACACCAAAGCCGTGAAAGCCAAACCGTAATTTTCTGGACCAAATGCTTTCTTGGTTCTGCCGAGAAAATTAGAGGGAACGCTTCCGTTTGATTTAAGTCCTTTCCATGTCTCCTTCGGGTCAAACTCCGAAGTGACCATCACTTCTTCCATCTTCGCCTTTCCTGCCGAAAATGAACGCAGCTCGTCCAGCGGCGATGATCCGTCCTTAAAATTCAGATGGCCACATCAACCTGCCAATTGCAGACGTGCCTGCGCAAGATCGTAAGAGGTCTGCATTCTCATCAAGGTATCAGCACTGATCTTGAACTGCCGTTCAAAGCGCAGCGCCATGTCTGCGCTCAGGCTGGCATGGCCGTTCAGCACTGTGCTCAGCGCTTGCCGCGACACGCCCATTTCTGCGGCCACATCGGTAATGCTGCGGCCACTCGGTTCCACGATTTCGCTCATGAGCCAACGTCCCGCATGGACGGAGATCGAGGGGTGCATTTTAAGAGCCATGGTAATCCTCCAAATTCATATCAGTCACAGTGGTCGTTTGTGTCACAGTGAAAGTGAGACGCCAGTTGCGGGTTACGGTCATAGACCACGTTCCAGCTCGGTTGCCTGTGAGACGGTGCAAGCCATAGTTCGGCGGGTTTGCCAATTCATCCAGCGAAGCGGCGGCTGCAATAAAGGCGAGCATCGCACGAAGCCGCTCAACATCACCCACAAGGCCTTTTGAATTTCCAGTTAAAAAGAACCGCTTCAGAGCTTTGTGTGAGATGCTCTCAATTTCCATTCGTCAAGTCATACATGACATTGTCGCGAATGTCAAGTGTGACTTGACGTAAAGATTGAAAGCATGGTGCACCTTTGTACCAAACGTCACCGCATATGAAACACAACCTCGCCCAACGATTAGCCGTGATTAAGAGATGAGTTCCGCTCACGTCTGGTTCTGCTTTGCTAGGCGATATCCAACCTCTTCCACTGCCCGCCCCGCGTCGTCTTCCTGATGGGATCAAGACTGTTGCGGGGCAGGGGCAGAATGAATACCCAATGGTGGAGTGTGGATAGGACTAGCCGATCCACCGTACGGTTGTCAAGCTAATTATTCCTATATCAGGAAATTAGTTTCGAACCAGATTTGAATAACTATCCATCAATGTGCGGCTCATGTTGCCGGGGGTGAAGCGATAGGGGCCAATTTCGGCCACGGGCGTCACTTCGGCGGCCGATCCCACGATGAAACATTCGTTATAGGTTGGAAGCTCATCAGGCATGATGCGGGTTTCGTTCACCGACATGCCCTGCTGTTTGGCCAGCGTGATCACGGTCTGGCGGGTGATGCCATTGAGGAAGCAATCGGCGATTGGCGTGTGGATGGCACCGTCTTTGATGAAAAAGATATTGGCACCCGTGCATTCCGCCACACGGCCCTGCCAATCCAGCATCATCGCGTCGGCATAGCCCTTCTTCTCGGCTTTGTGTTTTGAGATAGTGCAGATCATATAAAGCCCTGCCGCCTTGGCATGAACAGGCGCGCATTGTGGATCTGGCCTGCGATAATCGGCGATGTCGAGCCTGATGCCTTTCATTTTGGTTTGAGGATCAAACATGGATGGCCAATCCCAGGTGGCGATGGCCACATGAATTTTGTTATGCTGGGCAGAAACGGCCATCATCTCACTGCCGCGCCAAGCCACAGGGCGCACATATTGGTCGCCGCCGCCATTGGCTTTGACCACGGCGTCTTTGGCGGCAAGGATTTTATCGTCCGTGTACGGAAGATCGAAATCAAGGATATTCGCAGATTTGCGGAAGCGTTCCGTGTGTTCTTTCGATTTGAAGATCTTGCCGGCATAGGCGCGTTCGCCCTCAAACACCGATGAGCCATAATGCAGG
>JAYWAB010000172.1:0-3797 GCA_043782835.1 Aestuariivirga sp. | reverse complement strand
TTTTGGTTTTGCGTTGTCTTTGTCCAATCCGAAACGTCAAGCCCTTCAGCTTTGAGCATGTCGAGAGCACGGCGCAAGTGGCTGACGCCGGGCAGCTCAAAGCCTGCATCCATCATATTCTGCCGCGCCAGGCGCACCTGCAAACCACCTGAATGCAAGCCTTGGTCAATGGGCCGCACATAAAGGACGATGATGTCGCATTCATCCGAAGCCCCAAACCGCGCCGCCTTGCGCACCGTGATGAAACTCTCTTCTGTGCCGTCAATACAGGCCAGAATACGAAAGCGGTTGCGCCGTTGCGCCCGCAAATTGGAAACAGTTTTCTGAAACGCAGCTTCTTGCCGCACTGGCAGCAATGGGCGCTTGAACAATTTCACTGCAGCACCGGCCAATAATATTGCGCCGTCAAAATCAACACGGCGAAAGACAAGACCATCATGCGAATGCCGATCTTGAAAAAGTCAGAAGCTTTCAGATAACCCGAGGCATAGATGATGGTGAAAGCAGGTTGAGCGGCAGGTGTCAGATAGCCAAAGGCCGATGAGATCGCTGTGAGAAACCCAACACTCAAAGGATCATGCCCGGCGGCAACGGCCGTTTTCAAAACTATAGGTGCAAGAACCGCAACCGCAGCGCCTGCCGTCATTGTGTTTGAAACAAAAATTGTGAGCAACGAAACCGCGCTGTTAAAGGCCAGAAGATCGGTGGCCCCCACGGCTTGTAAACCATTAAAAACGCTCAGCGCCACCCATTCGGCGGCACCTGTTGATTTCATTTCCACGCCCAGTGAAATGGCCGCCGCATAAAGCAGAACCACGCCCCAATTAACGCCTGCGTTAATGTCTTCCCAACGCACCAGGCCAAACACCAGAAACGCCGCCGTGCCCGCGATCGCAATAACGCCGAGGCCAACCTGCGATGAGAACGCAACCCAGGCCAGAATCGTGAGCAGGAAAATCAAAATCGTCATAAACTCAGAACCGCGCATGGGGCCCTGCATTGAAACCTGCGTGCGCAGCCGCGTGATCGCCCGCGTCATATCATTGGTTTCGGGTTTGAACGTCCAGATTAGCATCAGCGTCACGAAGGGCAGCCGCAGCAGGAACATCGGGAACGCGTATAAGGCCCAATGCACATAATCCATCAGATAGCGTTGCGTGGCGGGATCGCTCGCCAGATAGAAAAAATCTTTCCAATAGGAAATCATGATGGCATTGCGCGCGCCCCCTGATGGCGTGGCCACACCAGCTATCGAACAGCCATAAGAAATGGAAAACAAAATCACTGCTGCAAGGTTATGCACTTTTCCGGGGTCATTCGAAGTTAGTGTGATGAGTGTGACACCCACTGGCAGCATCATCGCCGCCACCGTGTGTTCGCCGATAAACGCGGCCAGCAAGCCGCAGACCACCGTGATGCCAAACGAAATCCAATAGACGTTGGTGCCTGTCACCCGCACGATCCACCAAGCGATACGTTTATCCAGCCGCTGCTTAACAACGGCTACCGCCAACATCAGCGATCCCATGATGAACAAAACCGAATCTGTCATCAGGCTTTGCGCCACTTTGGTTGGGTCCATCTTCAGCAGGATCACTTCACCCACGATGATCAGCAGCGGCACCGTGGGCAAAGGCACGGCTTCGGATACGAACAGAATCGTCGCCATCAACGACATGCACAAGACAATCTGCCCCGGATGGGTGAGGCCCGCAGGCGTGGGCGCTGTCATCAAAGCAAAACCCAGGAACATAGCGATGATAAACCAGCGCCGCTTCCACAGCAGCGAGAAATCAACGAAATTCCGCCAGAGCAAATAGCGCTGATAGCCACGTCGGCGAAAGCGACCAAGGCGCGAAGCCGCCTCCCGCGCTTGCAGGCTGTCTCTTGAAAGCAGGAAGGTTTGCGCCGTGTCAGTCACCAAATATACAGCCCATTTGCAGTGCAAGAATTTCAGCTTAAACCCTAAGCCCGCATTGCCGGATTCGTAAAGCCATTTGAGGTGTTTTGATGAATATAGCCGCCATTCTTGCCAAGGCCGAAACCAGTTCCAAAGCCAGCTTGAACCGCTTGTTGGAATTACTCCGCATCGCGTCAATCAGCACAGACCCTGCCTATGCGGCACAATGCGATGAAGCGGCGGCGTGGCTCGTCAAAGAACTGAGCGCCCTGGGCTTTGCAGCAGCGGCCCATAATACCCCTGGCCGCCCCATGGTGGTGGCCCATTACACGCCCAAGGCCGCCAACGCCAAAACGCCTCATGTGCTGTTTTATGGGCATTACGACGTGCAACCCGTAGACCCGCCGGAACTCTGGCACACCAAACCTTTTGAGCCCGAAATCAGAAACGGCAAGCTCTATGGCCGTGGCACGTCTGACGACAAAGGCCAGCTGATGACTTTTGTGGAAGCCGCGAGAGCTTGGCTGGAAGCCACGGGCGATCTGCCGATCAAGGCCACTTTCCTGATTGAGGGCGAAGAAGAGTCAGGCTCGCCCTCGCTGGTGCCCTTCCTCAAGACCCATAAAGCTGAACTCGCCTGTGACATCGCCTTTGTCTGCGACACCAATATGTGGGACGAAAAAACCCCTGCCATCACCACCAGATTGCGCGGGCTGGTGCATGAAGAGGTGGAGGTGACTGGCCCTTCGCTGGATTTACATTCCGGCCTCTATGGCGGCCCAGCCAGAAACCCGATCAAGGCGCTGTCAGCGATGATTGCCGCGCTGCATGACAAGAACGGCAAGGTGACAATTCCCGGATTTTACCAAGGTGTGGCTCCACTTCCCAAAGCCACTAAGAAGCAATGGGCCAAGCTTAAGTTCAACGAGAAGAAACTTTTGGCCAGCATCGGCCTCAAATCTCTAGCCGGTGAAAAAGGCTACTCTTTGTTGGAGCAAACCTGGGCTAGGCCGACCGCTGAAGTGAATGGCATGTGGGGTGGCTATATAGGCGCCGGCAGCAAGACGGTTCTGCCCGCCAAAGCCAATGCCAAATTCACCTTCCGCTTGGTCGGCAAACAAAACCCGCAGAAAATTCTGAAAGCCTTCCAAGCCTTCGCCAAAAAGCACATGCCGAAGGACGCTAAGATCACCTTCTCAGGCAAAGGCGGCGGCGCACCCGCCAGCGAAGTGCCAGAGAACAATGCCTATATCATCAAAAGTGCAGCAGCTCTGAAAGAAGAATGGGGCAGGGAAGCCGTATTGATGGGCAGCGGCGGCTCAATCCCCATCGTGCGCCATTTCAAGGATATTCTAGGAATGGATTCGGTGCTCGTAGGCTTCGCGCTGAACGACGACGCCATCCACAGCCCGAATGAGAAATATAATCTCACAAGCTTCCAGCGCGGGATTAAGAGCTGGGTGCGGATTATTGGAGAATTGGCGAAGTGAGATTTTTTATCCTTGCCGTTTTTATGGTGCTTTCGGCTCCGGTCTACGCGGCTGGAATTGATTGTTCCAAAGCAACTACAGAACGCGAGAATGCGATTTGTGCTGACCCTCGCCTTTTAAAAGATGATCAACGCAATGCGGAGGCTTACACTGCCGCACGATCCAAACTTTCTGATGAGGGCCGAAAGTTGCTGCTGCAATCGCAGAGGCAATGGTTGGAGTATGTGGATAAGTCATGCAAAAAGGGTTCAGGTACCGACAGCATGAAAACCTATCAGCGTTGCTTGCAATCGGCGCTTGATGTCCGATTGGACGATTTGCAGGAGAGTGGCAAAAAATCAGGCCCCTTTGTGATCATTCAGCTCCCCATCTACAATGTAGATATTGGCGACCAAGAACTTTATCTG
>JAYWAB010000171.1:0-6773 GCA_043782835.1 Aestuariivirga sp. | reverse complement strand
AGCAGCCTTGCATTGTCGCGCTGATGTAAACCGATCGATGGCTCATCCAGCACATAGAGAACACCTGTGAGGCCCGAACCAATCTGCGAGGCCAAGCGAATGCGCTGGCTTTCGCCGCCGGAAAGCGTTCCCGAAACGCGGCTGAGCGAGAGATAATCCAGACCCACATCCACAAGGAATTTCAGACGGTCACGGATCTCTTTGAGAATGCGCACCGCAATTTCATTTTGTTTCGAGGTCAGCTTGCCAGCCAGATCGCGGAACCATTGATCCGCCTGACGGATGGAGAACTGCGAGACTTGCGCGATGTGCAGATGATCAATCTTGATCGCCAAGGTCTGCGGCTTGAGGCGGTAGCCTTTGCATACGGCGCATTCATGGTCTGACTGATATTGCGCCAGTTCTTCACGCATCCATTCAGAGTCTGTCTCGCGCCAGCGCCGCTCGATATTGCCGATGACACCTTCGAAGGCTTTCTTGTTCTTATAGGTGCGCAAGCCGTCATCATACGTGAAGGTGACTTCTTCCTCGCCTGTGCCATTCAAGATCACGTCATGGATTTTTTTGGCCAAGTCTTTCCAAGGCGTGGTCATGGAAAACTTGAAATGCTTGGAAAGGGCTTCAAGCGTTTGGGTGTAGTAGGGTGAAGTGGCCCCGGTCTTGGCCCAGGGTGCTATTGCCCCTTGGCGCAAAGTGAGATTCTGATCCGGTACAATCATCTCAGCTTCAAACTTCAATTCGGTGCCAAGGCCATCACAAGTGGGGCAGGCACCAAAGGGGTTGTTGAAGGAGAATATTCTGGGCTCAATCTCGTCAATCGTAAAGCCCGAAACCGGGCAGGCAAAGCGCTGCGAGAACATGATGCGTTCATGTGTTTCGTTGGCACTCTTATTGGCGCTGTCTTCCTGGGTTTGCGAGGCGGGCAAAGGTTTATCGGCAAATTCGGCGATAGCCAATCCGTCGGCGAGTTTCAGCGCCGTTTCAAAGGAATCCGCAAGCCTTGTGGCGATGTCGGATTTCACCACAATGCGGTCCACCACCACATCAATGTCATGCTTGAATTTCTTGTCGAGAACAGGCACGGCGTCGATCTCGTAGAAAGTGCCGTCGACCTTGACGCGCTGGAAACCCTTTTTCTGGAACTCCGCGAATTCTTTTTTATATTCACCTTTGCGGCCACGCACCACAGGGGCCAGCAGGAAAAGGCGCGTGCCTTCAGGCAGCGCGAGGGTGCGATCAACCATCTGCGCCACTGACTGGGCCTCAATTGGCAGGCCCGTGGCTGGCGAATAAGGAATGCCAACCCGCGCATAGAGCAGGCGCAGATAGTCATAGATCTCTGTCACAGTACCGACAGTCGAACGCGGGTTCTTGCTGGTGGTCTTTTGTTCGATTGAAATGGCGGGCGAGAGACCATCAATCTGGTCGACATCCGGCTTTTGCATCATTTCCAGAAACTGGCGAGCATAAGCCGAGAGGGATTCGACATAGCGACGCTGACCCTCTGCGTAGATCGTGTCGAAAGCCAGTGACGATTTACCTGAGCCGGAAAGCCCAGTGAACACGATCAGCTTGTCGCGGGGCAGCTCAACAGAAATGTTTTTAAGATTGTGCTCGCGGGCACCTTGGACGGTGAGGAATTTTGAAGACATGGAACCTGATTAGAATAAAAGGTGAACGAGTGCAAACAGCTTTGGTCAATTAGCGTTGGAGGCTTTGCGCCAGTTTGCGGGTGAAGGCGCGTGGCACAAACCTGGCGGAATGGGCGGTGAGTTTGTTCATGATGCCAGAGATCACAATGGCCTTGTTAGCTTTTAAAGCGCGCAATCCGTCATCGACTACGGGTTCTTCTTTGCGCATGAGCTTGGTGAGCAAAATGCTTCCGGCATTGGCGGTGTCGAAGAACTCTGTTGCTGTGGGGCCGGGGCACAGGGCCGTCACATGAACGCCATGGGCTTTCACTTCCTCATGGAGCGCCTCGCTGAAACTCAAAACATAGGCTTTGCTGGCGTAATAGACGGCCATGTTTGGCCCGGCCTGAAATGCGGCAGTGGAAGCGACATTGAGGATTTGCCCGTGCTTGCTGGCAATCATACCGGGCAGCACGGCGTGGCAGAGTTCAGTCAAAGCCAAACAGTTAAGGCTGATCATTTCGCTCTGCTTTGGCCCGTCTAAGGTGGCGAAAGCCCCGTGCAGGCCAAAGCCCGCGTTATTGATCAGGCCATCCACTTCGAGGCCTTGGGCTGCAATGCGCGCCATTAAGCTGGACACTGATCTAGGCTGTGACAAGTCTTGTCCTTCGACGAAGGCTTGAACACCATGGGCAAGGCGCAATTCAGCTGCCAAAATTTCGAGACGTGCGACACGACGGGCCACGAGAACGACGTTTTGTTTTTCTGCTGCAATTTTATGGGCGAAGACAGCCCCCAAGCCAGAAGATGCGCCGGTTATTAAAGTGACTTTGGTCATGCTGTTCTCCAGTCTATTGCAGATGGGGTCGCCCAGTTCATTCAGCAAGGTTCAAGCCGAAAGAACTGAACCCACCGCACGGATAATGTTTCCGCCATAGCCGTTGAACTGCGTCATCGTTGAAATGCCATAGGCACCGAGCATACCAAATTCAATGTAATCACCATCTTTGAGATCTGCCGGTAGATCAAGCCGGTGCGGCAAGACGTCCATCGGATCACAGGTCGGGCCGAAGACTTTCCAGCTTCGGATTGCGCCGGACAGTATTTTTCCGTCGCGGATAACGCGCAAGGGCGGCTTTAATTCCGGCACCTGCCAATATTCCATCAGTCCACCATAAACACCATCATTGATGAAAATATCATCGCCATCTGTGCAGACGAGCTTCACGCAGGTCAGCAATGACATGGCACAGGCGACTAAGCCGCGGCCGGGCTCACATTCCAGCTTTGGTGTGGGCAGACCAGCAAAATGCGTATCGCGCGCCACTTCGATCATGCGAAAATAGACATCAGGCTCTGGCGCTTTGGACAATTCGTAATCTGCGGGGAAACCACCGCCAACGTTCAGCGTTGTGATGTCAACAGCTGCCTGTTTCACGATGCGGGCCGCCGCCTCAATATGGCGGACATAGACCTGCGGGTCTTTTGATTGTGAGCCGGGATGGAAGGTGAGGACTGGCACAAAGCCCAGGGCTTTCACTTTTTTTAAAAGTTCAATAGCAATGTGTTCGGGGGCGCCAAACTTGGTGGAGAAATCATGGGCTGACGTGCCGCGATCACGTGGGAGAACAAAGCGGACAGCGATTTCGACGGTGCGGTCATCTCCCACAATAGCAACAATTTTTTCCAGCTCTTCGCGGCAATCGACGCAGAAGCGCCGGCAATTGTGGACGCGGTAAGCGGCCTCAATCTCGCGGCGTGATTTGACGGGATTATGATAGTGAAACTGGGCTTTGGCCTGCACTGAATTGACCAGCTGCATTTCTTGCACGGAGGCCACATCCCAATGACTGAGGCCCAGTTCAGCCAAAGCCCCAATCACTTCGTGCGACGGGTTGGATTTGACGGCAAAGCTCACTTCACCCTTGAAGCCATCAATGAATGTCTTGGCGCGGGCGGCGAGCGCCTTTTGCGAGAAACAAAACACAGGTGTTTCGCCATCAAGTGCGAGCGACAGTTCAGCGGCATCAGCGGCGATGTTTGATTTTGCGGGTGGGAGAGATTGGGTCATGAATCACTTTCTGTTCAAGGTAGCATAGGTGGCATTTGGTGACGACGGAAGCGAGACGGTAATGTTGCTCCTCGCCGCACATCGCGCCATAATGCTGCTTTAGATTGCGCCGAATGCTGTTCTGATTTGCGACGAAAAAGGGAAACATGAAGACATTTTTGATTGGTCTGCTGGTGATTTTGGCAATGGCGGGGGACAGTTTGGCAGACCCGCGCTTTGTGCCCACAGATCGGCAGCAGCTGCTGCTTTCATTTGCACCACTGGTCAAACGCACCGCACCTGCGGTGGTCAATGTCTATGCTAAGACAATTCAGCGCGAACAGGCTAATGATCCTTTGAACGATCCCTTCTTCCGGCAGTTCTTTGGGCAGAACAGCCCCTTTGGCCCACCGCGTGAACGGGTGGCCAATTCACTTGGGTCCGGCGTCATTGTCGACTCAAATGGCGTCATCGTCACCAACAACCATGTGATAAAAGGTGCCACCGATATTCGTGTGGCGTTGGCTGATAAGCGAGAGTTTTCGGCCAAGCTGGTGCTGGCCGACGAGCGAACAGATTTGGCCGTGCTGCGCATTGACGTGAGTGACGAAGTTCTTCCTACTTTGGTGCTGGCGAATTCAGACAATCTTGAAGTGGGAGATTTGGTGCTGGCCATCGGCAATCCTTTTGGCGTGGGGCAAACGGTGACCAGCGGCATTATATCTGCATTGGCACGCACCGATGTGGGCGGCTCAACATATCAATCCTTCATTCAGACTGATGCAGCGATCAATCCCGGCAATTCCGGTGGCGCACTGGTGAACATGCGCGGCCAGTTGATTGGGATCAATTCGATGATTTTTTCAAAGTCGGGCGGTTCCGTGGGCCTGGGCTTTTCGATTCCGGCCAATCTGGTGGCCACGGTGGTGCAATCGGCCGAAACTGGTCAGAAAATCGTGCGGCCCTGGCTCGGCGGCACGTTCCAGAACGTCTCCCAAGACATTGCCGACAGCCTTGGTTTGGCACGGCCTGAGGGCGTTCTGATCATCGCACTGGAATCAGAAAGCCCTTTGGCCAAAGCGGGCCTGAGGCGTGGCGATGTGATTATGGCCATGGATGGCAAGGCACTCGAAAATGCACAAGAGCTCAACTACATGCTTGGTACTTCTCATGTCGGAGATGCAAAGTTGATTGAGTTCCGGCGGGGCAGCCAAAGCCAGCAAGTGGCCATCAACCTGATGGCGGCCCCTGAGACAGTGGGGCGCGAGGCGACCACAATTTCGGGCAACACGCCGTTCTCCGGTTTGGTGGTGGCCAATCTTTCGCCTGCGGTGGCCGATGAGTTGGGACTTCGATCAGACGCGCAGGGTGTTGTGATCACTGACATCAAGTCTGGCCCAGCGCAGCAGTTTCTCACCAAGGGTGATATTCTACGTGAGGTCAATGGGGTGGCGATTGATCAGGTTGATACCCTACGCAGCGTCCTTCAGAAGGGCGGGCGCAGCTGGCTCATTGGTTTTGAGCGAGGTGGGCAAAAAGTCTATCTTCGGTTGGGCTGAAAATGAGCCTGTTTGAAGCTGTCGGATTGGACAAGCAGGGACCGAGGCCTTTGGCAGATCGGATGCGTCCCACACGGCTTTCTGATGTTGTTGGGCAGGAGCATTTGGTGGGGCCACAAGGCTCACTCACCAAGATGCTGGCGGGCGGGCGCTTGCCTTCGATTATCCTGTGGGGGCCGCCGGGCACGGGCAAGACCACCATCGCGCGTTTGCTGGCAGGCGAAACCGGGCTGGTGTTTGAGCAGATGTCGGCAATTTTTTCCGGCGCGGCGGATCTCAAGAAGGTTTTTGACCAAGCCCGGATGCGGCGGATGCAGGGGCGCACAACGTTATTGTTTGTTGACGAAATCCACCGCTTCAACAAGGCACAGCAAGATGGATTTCTGCCCTTTGTTGAAGATGGCACAATCACGCTTGTCGGGGCCACCACAGAGAACCCGTCGTTTGAACTCAATGGCGCTTTGCTTTCGCGGGCGCAAGTTTTGGTCCTCAATCGACTTGATCCGGCGGCGCTGGAATCATTGTTGGAGCGCGTTAGCTTGTTTGAAAAGCGGGCCATCCCATTAACGCCAGAATCACGTAGCGCACTTCTTGATATGGCCGATGGCGATGGGCGCTATTTTCTCAATCTGGTTGAGGAGATTTTGGCGGCAGTGCCGGAAGAGGGTGAAGCGCTGGGGCTCGAAGCCATGGGCCAGATTATTGCAAAGCGCCTGCCGCTTTATGACAAGGCGGCAGAGGGGCATTATAATCTGATTTCAGCATTACATAAGTCTGTGCGCGGGTCTGATCCTGATGCTGCACTTTACTATTTGGCGCGCATGCTGGTGGCGGGTGAAAATCCGCTTTTTCTGGCGCGGCGAATTGTGCGCATGGCGATTGAAGATGTGGGGTTGGCGGACCCGCAGGCGGTTGTCCAAGCCTTGGCGGCGAAGGATACCTATGAATTTCTCGGTTCGCCCGAGGGGGAACTCGCCTTGGCGCAGGCCGTGGTTTATGTCGCGACGGCGCCCAAGTCTAACGCCATCACTGTGGCTTTTGGCTCGGCGATGGCAGCAGCCAAGGAAACTGGTTCCGTGCCGCCACCGAAGATCATCCTCAACGCGCCCACTAAATTGATGAAGAGCCAAGACTATGGAGCGGGCTATCGTTATGACCATGACCAACCAGAAGCTTTCTCAGGCCAGAATTATTTCCCTGACAGTTTGGGGCGGCGCAAATTTTATGAACCGGTGGAGCGCGGCTTTGAGCGCGACATCAGTAAAAGGCTTGAATATTGGGAAAAGCTGCGAGGTTTGCGCAACGCCAAGCCTGAAATGGACTGAGGTTAGCCATTCATGGTGAAATTGATTATTTCATGCGCTGCCCATATTGGCGCTTTTAACCTTTAAAACCCTCTGCTATAGGCCAGCGCACCAAACGGCCCACCCGGGCTTGTTGCCAGCAACAGGCGGGCGTGGTGAAATTGGCAGACACGCAGGATTTAGGTTCCTGTGGGGAAACCCGTGGGGGTTCAAGTCCCTCCGCCCGCAC
>JAYWAB010000170.1:0-9470 GCA_043782835.1 Aestuariivirga sp. | reverse complement strand
TATAATAATATTCTGGATGATCAGACCGCTGATACCAAGCAGCAGATTGAAGATTTGCAGAAAAGCACGGACATGGCGCAAGACATGAAAGACCGGAATATCAAATCGCTGCAGGCCACTATCCCGTCTGAGAATAACACAAAAATCGCGCAAGCAATGATCAAAGATAGCGTCTATGCCGAGAAAATCAAACTGTTGGAATCGACAGAAGAGTAAGTTCAAATCGCATTTGCTTATTGACGCAGCCTTGGGGGCCAGGTGTTTCAAGATACTTATTCAGACGAATTGCTGATCGATATTCTCAGCCAGACGAAAACCATAGCGTTGGTGGGGGCCTCTGCTAATCCTGCACGGCCATCTTATGGCGTGATGGGATTTCTGGTGCGGCGTGGCTATGTGGTTCATCCCGTCAACCCGGGTCTCGCAGGGCAGAGTTTGCAAGGGCGTCTGGTTTATGCGCAGCTGGCTGACATCCCCGGGGCGATCGATATGGTCGATGTGTTCCGCAAGAGTGAAACAGTGTCTGCGCTGGTTGATGAGATTTTTGCTCTTGGCACCCTGCCTCGATATATTTGGATGCAGCTTGGCGTTATTCATGAAGACGCTGCGGCGCGGGCGCAAGCGGTGGGCATTCAAGTGGTGATGAACCGCTGCCCAGCCATTGAAATTCCACGTCTCGCCATATAGTTGTCATAAAGCGACGGAATAGGGACCGTTGTTGCGTCTGACGTTAAAAGGAACACTCATGCAAAGCCAACGCTATTCAAATGTCGCCATCGTCATTCATTGGGTCTCAGCCCTTCTCTTGATTTATATGCTTTTCTGGGGCGAAGGGCTGATTAAGTCCTGGGGTGGAGCAACACCTGCAAATCCGATGCTGCATGTTTCGCTTGGCATTTCAATTTTGATTCTTTCTGCGTTGCGCTTGGTCTGGCGTCTGATGAATCCGCCTCCTGTCGATGTGCCCATGCCCAAATGGCAAGCCACGTTTTCACATGTGATCCATTGGGGCTTTTATGCGTTGCTCATCCTCATTCCGCTGAGTGGCATGGCCGCATTAGATCGCTCGATTGCAGGCAAACATCCGGAATTTTCATCGCTCACTTTTTTCGACACATTCACGATGCCGCATTTTTCCATGCCCTGGTTTGGCCAGACCCATGATCTGATGACCAAGCTTGGCATTGGGCTGCTCATCTTGCATGTGCTCGGCGCATTGAAGCATCAGTTTATCGACAAAGATAATTTGCTTAAACGGATGTCGCTGCGCCCCTGAGCTTTTGGTGCAAGTTCCACAGGGCAGCAGTCAGCACGATCAACGCTCCGCCCTGATGGAACAATGCCAAAGCTATTGGAACATGCCAGAGCAAAGTCGCTATTCCGAGGCTGGCCTGAAACATCACTGCTGTGAATAGAAGTGCCGCTTCGGTGTTGCGCGCAATCACTGCATTAAGTGCCGCAAGTGCAAGTATCACATAGGCCAACACGCGGTGATCAAACTGCACTGTCAGGGCATTTTCAAACACATTGCGCCAGGCAGGTTCAATTGTGCCAAGGCCTTGCGGAATGAATGCGCCATCCATCAACGGCCACGTGTTGTAGCCCTGCCCCGCATCCAAGCCGGCAACAAAAGCGCCAGCCGCAATCTGCACAAAAATGAGAAGGAGGAGCAGCGCCGCCAGCCACCGCGTGCCCTGAGCAAAAGAAGCAATATTGCGACGCAAGCCGAAATACGTCCAAAGCACAGCGGCAAAGAGCAATGTCGCAATAGTTAAATGCGCCGCGAGAAAATATTGGCTGACGCTGACACGGTCCACCAAGCCGGACGCCACCATGAACCAACCCACGACAGCCTCCAGCCCGCCTGCGATGAAGATCAACAGGAGCCGCGGCCAGAGCCATTTGGGCAGTTGCCTTGTGACCGCGAAAAAAATGAATGGAATTGCGAAGGCCGCGCCGATCAAACGATCCAGAAAACGATGGGCCCATTCCCACCAGAAGATTATTTTAAAATCGGCAAGCGCCATGCCTTGGTTCAGCAACTTATATTGTGAAGACAGCTGATATTTTTCGAAAAGCGACTGCCAGTCAATATCGTTGAACGGTGGCAATGCGCCCTTCACTGGATTCCATTCCGTGATCGAAAGCCCACTCTTGGTCAGGCGTGTGGCGCCACCAACAATCAAGGTCGTAAAAATCATCGCGGCAATTAGCAAAAGCCAGCGGGCGATCCATGGCGAGATGGTGCGAGAAACCTTATCCATGGCGCGCATTTGGGCCAGCGTTACATTTTCGGCAAGTGCCTCTTGGCCGCAGGGCCTGCCCGCGCTATGGCATTGCCATGAGCCTGCGAACACGGAAATTTATTGGCATCTTATTGACACTGGGTTTTATGGCCATTTACGCCTTGGTGGCGATGGCCTTTGGTGGCGTTTTTATTGTGGGCAAAGGCGCGGCATTTGAGCTTGCTTATTATGTGATCGCTGGCTTGGCGTGGCTGCCGGGCGAGATGCTGATCATCCGCTGGATGTCGCGGCCTGATGCTGCCTGATTATTCCACGTTCAGTCGATTAAATTTGGCAAACATTGCGGTGGGCAGGCCCGACATCATCGCGTCAACATAGCGCAGCGCCTGATAGCGGCCAGACACCATAATGCGCGGCAAGGCTTGCAGATGTGCACCATGTTCAGGAAAGCACACGCCTTTGCGCGTGGTGAGTGAGGCTTCATAACCTGCCTTTTCCGCCAGCTTGAAATCTCGCGCTGTCGCATTGGGTTCATCGCCATAGGGATAGGCGTTGAAGCGGATGTCTTCGCCGAGTTCGTCCGAAATCAGGCGGCGTGAATGATTCATTTGCTCAAGTGCGTTTGCAGCATTCATCTTGCCGACAGAATGATGGTTCAGCGTATGGGCCCCGATGGTGCAGAGCGGGTCTTGGTTGATGGCGCGCAGTTCATCCCAATTCATGGCGACCGATCGGCAATAGGCATCAACATCGACACTGTGTTTTTGTGCGAGTTCACGGATGAATTGGCGTTGTGCAAACTCTTCCAGTTTCTCAATGCGCGGCAAGAGCATATTCCACGCCTGCCATTTTTCTTTATCGGACTGGCAGGAGAGTGAAATTTTCTGGCCCGCTAACGCAGTCTCGACGCGGCCCGTGCTGATCACCAATTCGAGAATGCGCCACCAAAGTTCGCACGTGCCCTCTGCAATGCGGGGAGTCACGAAGATTGTATAGGGACAATTCAGCTTAGCGAAGACGGGTTGAGCAAATGTTTGATTGTCCTTGTAGCCATCATCCAGCGTAAAAACGGCGAAGGGTTTGGGGCTAGGCTTTCCCATTTTTAACTGCGCGACAGCATCGCCCAGAGAAACAGTTTCCATCCCCTTCTCACGTACGAGACCAATCATCGCTGCGAGGAACGCGGGTTCGATTTCAAGTTTGCTATTGGGCGCAAACCCCCTCTGCCTTCCGCCGCCGGGGCAGACATGATGCAAGCAGAAAATGCTGCCTGCACCTTGCAGACTTGAACGCGCTGCTGCTGTGAGCCCGCTGAAATGCAAGATGTCAAGGCAGGTGCGCAGGATGAGCGGAGAGGCCATGACCGCCTATGCCGTGGCAGCGCCGCTGGACCCGGCCGTGACATCCGCTTCGAGTTTCAAGATCATCGCTTTGGCTGAACCACCTTCCTCCAGTGCCTTGGCCGCCGTGTCGGCATCTTTCAGGCGCGAAGGTGTTGCGGTAATGATGGTCATATCGGCGGTTTGCAACAAGGGCACCGTGGCAGCAGTGGCCTCGCCTGCATGGATCAACACAAAACGATAAATGGTTTTCAGCGCCGTTACGACGGATTCAAGTTTCGGCGTGATTGCGGCTTGTGAAGTGGCGTCAGGCGATTGCGCAAGCCGGATGACATGCAGCGATGAGGCCCCGTCGCGGGCCACAACCTTGGCAAAATCCGCCTGACCGGTGACCAGATCGGCGAGGCCGGGCCCCGGCGGTAATCCCATCAGAGTATCAAAGCCACTGCCCGGCTGGGCCACATCGAGAACGACAACCTTGTCGCCCTTTGCCGCCAGCGTGCGGGCCAGCGCGATGGTGATGAACGCGGCATTGAGCCGAGGCGCGCCAAGGCCCGTGAGCGCAAAACACGAAAAGCCACGCGACTTCTTGATGCTTTCCAAGTTCGCTGCTTGACGCTGAACCGCATCAGAAAATTTCGAACTCTTGCCTTCGCTTAAACTGTCAAGCATGGCCATGGCTGAAATCGGAGTGAGTGCAGCCGGGATGGTTCCTAGAATGCCCGCCGATACTTCGCGGGCGTTAATCGGCATTTCCGGCGGGGCCACTTCCGGCGGTGTCATGCTGACCATCGGCCCTGGTGGCGCTTCAGCGTCGGTGCGGGCCGCTGCCAGACCGAAATTCGGAACTGCAATGACGCCAGCTTCGACAGCCCTTGCGGGATGTTGACGGCGGCCATTTTCGACACGGGCCATGGGCGCTGGCGCAGATAACAATTCGAGTACAAAGCCTAAGCCCAAGCCCAAGGCCAGTCCTGCAATGGTGCTCAACAAGAGAATTGGGCCCATCTTGGGGAAGAAAGGTGTAGCAGGCACGACGGCTTTTTCAATGATGCGCGCAAAGCCCGGTTGCAAGCTTGTATCTTGTCTCGCATTCACATCAGCATAACGGTTCAACATGTTCTGCAACATGGTGCGGTTGGCTTCAGCTTCGCGTTCGAGTTCCTTCAACTTCACATCAGAGAAGTTGGCCTGCGTTTCAGTGCCTTTGAGTTTGTCGAGGCTGGCACGAATGCTGGCAGCGCGGGCTTGTGCTACTTTGGCTTGACCTTGCAGACTGTCCACCACTTTGAGCGCTTCGGCACGCACTTGGCCGTTCACGGCGGTAAGTTCCTGGCGGGCGGCGATCATCTTGGGGTGGTTGGGGAGATAAACGGCTGAAAGTTCTGATATTTTGCGCTGCGCTGTTACTTGTTGCTCGCGCAGATTTTGCACCAATACAGAAGACAAAACATCCGCAGAAGCATCCACCTGACCGCGCGAGGCCAGAATGCTGCGAATTTCATTGGCCTTGGCCTGGGCTTCAGCGCTGGCCGTTTCAGCCACCGTGATCTGCGAGTTCAATTCTGAAATTTGTTGCGTGCCAAGAGTTGACGTTGCACCTTTGAGAAGCCCCGCCTCGGAACGATATTTCTCCGAAGCATTTTCTGACGCAGAAACTTTTGCGCGTAAATCTTCAATCTGTTTGCTGAGCCACGTGCGGACGCGATCATTAGAATTGGCACCCGTCTCATGGGTTGAGAGAACATAGGTCTCAGCAATAGCGTTGGCGGTGGCTGCAGCAAGTTCGGGCGTTGCGGTTGAGGATTTGATACCGATGGTATTGGATTCTGGAACTGCATAAACGGCGATACTGGCGCCCAGATTCTTTGCCGCAAGCACTTTGGGTTGATAGGCGCGCGGATCGTCTTTAAAGCCCCAGGCGATCAACAACTTGCCTATTGCTCCGGGTTCTTTCAGCTGGGTGTTGTATTCGGGCTTTGTATCCAATGCCAATTGATCAACCACGCGCGCATTGATGTCATTGGATTTCAGAACGGAAACTTGGCTTGCCACCATGCGGTCACTGACCGCGCCTTCGGCGCTATTGACATCTTGAAC
This sequence comes from Aestuariivirga sp., assembly GCA_043782835.1. Taxonomy (GTDB): domain Bacteria; phylum Pseudomonadota; class Alphaproteobacteria; order Rhizobiales; family Aestuariivirgaceae; genus Aestuariivirga. Next base: position 3,784 of record JAYWAB010000170.1, on the reverse strand, counting down.
CGATGTCGACTTGTCAAAAGGTGTGGAAAGATTTTCGATATTCAAAAGCGCTTCGGCCGAATAGACCGGCTTACTGGACATTGAAAATAATCCACCACCCAAAACGCCAAGCAAAGTTGCACCTATAATCAGCAGCTTGCGCCGCGACAGACCGCGTAGAATATCAGAGAAATTAGTCGTTGAAGCAGGTGCGTTCATGCGCGTGTCAGATGTGCCCAATTGAGACTCGGTTTATCGCGCCTGCATGGTAACCAATCCCTTAACAAATCGGCCTTGCGACAATTTAGGGTTTGTTCACCATGTTTATCTAAGCAGATGAAATCGCTCAGTTGAAGGTCGGTTCGTATGCGTTTTTTTGTGCAGGTTTTTTGTCTGTTTGCAGCATTCTCTTTGTCAGGTTGCGTTGAAGACTGGCAGGCCAAAGGGCCCCGTGCCGCGCCGGGCGGCATGGGGATCATGGCCAATGGTGAGATTGCCGACGGCCCGGGCACGGTATCTTCGATCACGCAATTGCCCACGGGCAATCGCAACGGTCCTATTCTGCCGTTTGGGGCGCGGGGCCATGCCAACGCCTATGAGTTTGGTTCGGGTTACCGCGTCGGTTCAGGCGACAAGCTCGCCATTCGCGTTGCAGGCGAAACAGATTTAACAGGTGAATTCCCGGTCGATGCTTCGGGTGCGATCTCTCTTCCCTATGTGCAATCGGTTACCGTTGCGGGCATGACGACACCGCAAATTGAACAAATGATCGCGGGCCGCTTACGCCAAGGCTTCTTGCGTGATCCGCAGGTTTCGGTTCAGGCCGTGGCGCTGCGTCCTTTCTTTATTATGGGTGAAGTGACCACGGCGGGTTCATATCCTTATCAAGCAGGCATGAATGTGCAACAGGCGATTGCCGTTGCGGCTGGCTTTGGCCCCCGGGCTGATAAAACTGTTGTGCTTCTGACTAGGCGCGACGCTCGCGGCACAATCACCAGCAAAGTTCCCTTGGCCACACAGGTTTTCCCGGGCGATATTATTTACGTTCGAGAACGCTGGTTCTAACTTCGCGCAGAACAGAAAACCGATGCGCATTTTGCATGTTTTTCGCAAACCCGTTGGTGGCCTGTTTCGCCACGTGGCGGATTTGGTGCGCGGCCAAAATGCAAAGGGACATGAGGTTGGACTTGTCTGCGACTGCCTGACGGGCGGCCCAACTGCTGAAGCGGCTTTAACACAGCTTTCACAATATTGCGCACTCGGTATTGAGCGGATTTCGATTTCAACGCTCCCAGGATTAGGTGATATTGCTGCCAGCAAGCTTGTGGCCGCGCGAGCCAAGACCATCGGCGTCGACGTTCTCCATGGGCACGGTTCAAAAGGTGGCGTATATGCACGTTTGGCGGCACGTAAATTAGATGTTGCCGGAGTTTATACACCACATGGTGGCAGCTTGCATTATGACTGGTTGAAGCCGCCAGGAGCTGTGTTTCTGGCGGCAGAACGGATTTTGCGTTTTAAAAGCACGGGGCTGATCTTCGTTTGTGAATTTGAACGCCAACTTTATGACCGTAAAGTGGGCATCGGCCCCTGCCCTTCGGCCGTGGTCTATAATGGACTTTGGCCCGACGAATTTACGACGCGGCAATTGGAACTGGATGCAACAGATCTGCTTTTTGTGGGCGAAATGCGCAAACTTAAAGGCGTTGATATTTTACTTCAGGCACTTTCGTCTATCTCAACCACGCAGCAACTGACGTTGACACTTGTGGGCGAAGGCCAGGACTTGGAATTGTTCAAGACATTGGCAAACAGATTTGGTCTTGCGGGTCGCGTTCGCTTCGTCGGCCGCCAAACCATGGCTGAGGCAAAATCACTCGGCCGGGTTCTGATTTTACCATCGCGGCACGAAAGTTTCCCCTATGTGATGCTCGAAGCTGTTGGTGCTCAAATTCCTATTCTGGCATCTGATGTTGGCGGGATCGGTGAAATTCTGCCCGCCACCTGTCGTTTCCCGGTTGGCAATGTTGCGGCTCTGGCGGAAAAACTATTGGGGATCACTCCGGGGCAAATGCCGTCACTTGGCGTTGCCGCCGCGTTGCAGGCCAAAGCACGCGACAGATTCAGCGTTTTGCAGATGAACGAGGGCGTGTTGGCCTTTTACGAGACACTACGTTAAGACTTTTTTAACCACGGTTAATTTTGCTATCGGTAACCTTACAAACGGCAACGGCCTTGCATGGGTCCCATCAACTGAACGCCTGGTTCAGGATGGTGCATATTCATGAAACTCAATCCCAAAGACCTGCGTCTGGCAACCCCGGTTGATCTTGAAAGCCTGCTGAAGGCCGAAAATCGTACCCAATTCCGGCAGGTTGTCGAGCAACAACTTGCGGGCCGCCGTTTGCTTTCGCCGCAAATGGTCGTCTTGATTGCGGGTGCGTTGGATTTCTCGGGCACCATGTTGACAGCTGGAGCCTTGGTGCTGCGCTATCCGGGTGTTACGGCTAGAACCGAATGGCTGGCCTACGGTCTCTTTGCAGGATTTGGCGCGTTGACGCTCGTCGCCGTGCTTCAGACCTTGGGGCTTTATCAGTTTCTCAATCTGCTCTCACCCTTCCGACGCTTGGGCAAATTGATGTTCTCTTGGTTGGTCACTTTTATGCTCCTTGCCGTTGGCATTTTCATGCTTAAATTCGGCGATCATATCTCGCGTGTTTGGTTTACATCCTGGGCCATTTCGGGCGTGTTCTTTTTTGTTTCGTGGCGCTTCCTCCTTGGCGGACTCCTGCGCCATGTGAACCGCGATGGTCATTTCAACAAGCGCGCCGTTTTGGTGGGTGGTGGCGAAAATGCTGCGCGGGTGATCTCCGTCATTGAAAATTCTACCGAAACAGGGATCAACTTGATCGGTGTTTTTGATGATCGCGATGATGTGCGCGTGCCAGGCGAAGTCAAAGGTCTGTTTAAATTGGGCAGTATTGATGATCTCATTGACTTTGTGCGTTCAACACCGATTGATACACTGCTGGTAACACTGCCGACAACAGCGGAAGAACGTTTGTTGAAAATTCTTGATCGGCTGTGGGTGTTGCCGGTGGATATTCGTTTGAGCGCACAAGGCCAGAAAATTCGCCTGCGACCGCGCGCCTATTCCTATATCGGAAACTTGCCCTGCCTTGATGTTTATGACAAGCCTTTGGGTGAATGGGGGCCGTTCCTCAAAACGATCCTCGATAAATCTGTTTCGGCTTTGCTCTTGCTGCTTTTGGCGCCCGTTTATGCGGCTATCGCTCTTGCCATCAAACTTGATAGCAAGGGCCCGGTATTCTTTAAACAGAAGCGCTACGGCTTTAACAATGAGCTGATTGAGATTTATAAGTTCCGTTCGATGTATTCAGACCAGAGTGATGCCGCAGCTGCAAGATTGGTCACTCGCGGTGATGCGCGCGTGACACGTGTGGGAAAATTCATTCGCCGCACCACACTGGACGAAATTCCACAATTCCTGAATGTGCTCAAGGGCGAACTTTCGCTGGTGGGCCCCCGCCCCCATGCCACCCAGGCCAAAGCAGGTGCAGATCTTTATGAACATGTGGTGGACGGTTATTTCGCGCGTCACCGCGTAAAACCCGGTCTCACAGGTTGGGCGCAAATCAATGGCTGGCGCGGGGAAACCGATACGGCTGAAAAAATCGAGCGGCGGGTGGAGCATGACCTGTTCTATATCGAGAACTGGTCATTAACCTTTGATCTTTACATCTTGGCAAGAACTCCGCTCGCCCTTTTCACAACCAAGAACGCA
>JAYWAB010000169.1:0-3436 GCA_043782835.1 Aestuariivirga sp. | reverse complement strand
GACGAGCGCCTGTAACAGCTCCATGGGCGAACCAATAACCCGTCGTAAACGCCATGTCTACATGCTCAGCCCGTAGTGGCCGAGGCAAACAGCCGACATACCCGATGGTGGTGTACGTTTCACCGCCCGCAGGACCTGCCGCTCTCTTCCGCCTTGATCACCGTCATGAGCAAGACCCCGGTGGAAGGGAGCGCGGCTGTATAAGCATATCATAGGAATATTGTCAACAGATTTTTTGAGTGATTCAGAAACCCTCACTCCAATTCAACGATCTCGGTCGCGTGATACATATTTCCCAGATTACCATGACTTATTCTGAACTGGTTCCGCTTCTTGTTTTCAAACGTCCCGTCTGCATTCGACACTCGCTTCAGTGCTGGATCAAGATATATTTGACCTGTTGCAAGCGCTTTTAGAAAAAGGCCAAGGTCAGTTCCTTCGCATAGTGCAACCTTGGCTCCAAAACGATATTGCAATGGGGGCTGCTTGGTCATTGAAGGTACATACGCAGCTTTGGCGTGCTTTCGATTCCAGTGTTCAATAATTCCTGTGAACTCCCAAAATGCTGCAACCTCTTCCGCGGCATCGAGCAATGCGATACCGCCGCCGATATCCTTTATTTTTGAATTCGCATCATCATATCCGACGAGTGCAAGGCGCAATCCGGTATTCGCATTCAAGGGCCCGTTGCAGGCGTAGCGCCCACCAAAATTTTGCCTATTTTGCCTGCCGTTCCTGTCCGCATAAGAATAGCGGCTCATGAATACATCAAATCCCTTCTCTTGATAGATCCCGCCCGTGGGTTCAGGAGTGAGCAATGTTATTGCCGACTTTGCTTTGTATCTGACAAAATTTCCGACCGAATACTGCTTGATTTCCCAACCAAGATAGTCGGGATCAGCATATCCGTTTGGCCTAATTCCCAGCTCTGCCTCGAGAGTGTAACCACCGCCGTTTCGGCTATCGTAGGGTTGAGGTTGCCCGTCTCGGTCAAGTTTTTGTGATCTGATCCATTGCTTTTCATGTACGATTCTAAGGGCTGAAAGCAGTCGTTCCTTGGAGCTGAATCCGGCAGCATCTGGCAATTCCAAAAAAACACCAACGGGAGTCAGGTTTTGTATGCGGGAGACGGCACTTGCCAATGCGCTGTTGGCGGACGCAGCATGGCCAAGCACTTTGCCATCCACAGTTATTCCCAAGAACAAGACGCGGCCTGGACTTCTCGACGCCATAAGTTCTTTCGGGGGCTTGCTGCAACCCTTTAGGAAGCCTGACATTCTGACCTCTGGATACTTCGGATAGAGTATAAGTTGGGCATTCGGTGCAATATGAGTACCTGTTTCATCTACCCAAAAGAAAGCGACATGCGCCTTTGCCCGATCACGCACGCTACCAGCAATTCGGTTGCCATCAGTTTGAATGCTGCCGTGTGGGATGATGTTGAGCGCAGAAAAATCACCGCCCAAGTAAACTTGGTTCTTGGAGTTGTCGTTGGGAGCCAGTCTTTTGAAATAAATTCTTTGTGCACCGCCTTGGCGCATGAGACCCACAAGGGTTTCAAGAGATTCAATCATGTGTGCCCCCACCAATTTCAAGCGAAACTTTTTTGCCACCTATCCACAGTGCAATTTTATTTTTCAAGGTAACCGGAAAAACGTCTCTGTTGTTGGGGAGGGCACACTCCCAAATGGTCAAGACCCTCCAATTTCCACTGCGCAGGGCAAGTACATTTTTAGTATCCCTTGCACTGTTTCCCTCAATCTTCTTCCGCCACCAAGCCTTGCGGGTTTTCGGCCAGCGGAAATCCTTACATTCGTGGCCGTGCCAAAAGCAACCTTGGACGAAAACAACCGCCCTGTATTTCTTGAGGACAATATCCGGCCTACCAGGCAACTTCCTGTCGTGGAGGCGAAACCGGAAACCGGTCGCGTGCAATGCCTTGCGCACGAGAATTTCAGGCCTGGTGTTTTTGCCCTTGATCGCGGCCATCATCCGGCTGCGTGTTGCCTTGTCTACAACGTCAGGCAACCTTGACCTCCGCCCCTGCCAGCGCTTTTGCGAGAACAGGCTTCATGTGTTTTGCCACTGCTTCGATCACGGGCACCGCAACGGAGTTGCCAAATTGGCGGTAAGCTTGTGTGTCTGAAACGGGAATCTTGAAATCTGCGCCCCGTGCTTCCTCAAACCCCATCAAGCGCGCGCATTCCCTCGGGGTAAGACGGCGCGGGATTCCTGCGTCTTGCCGGATGAGGATTTCGGAACCATCCTTATAGTAACGTGCGGATAAAGTTCGTGACGTGTCATCCGGCCCAACGACGCTGCACCCAAAGCCATTGCCCTTGGCCTTGTGCTTTATGGCGTAAGCTTGCAGGTAGTTCCACAAGTGGGGCGTCAATGTGTACTTGGGGGAAACTTTGCCGATGTTGTCAATAGTATAGCCTTGCGGGTCAGGCGCTTCCTCCCCGTCTTCTGGATGCAAAATGGAACCAAGCCGAGGAATACCAGCTTTCTCCGGCAACTTCATTTTTGAAATATCAAATCCATGATTTTCGCGGAACCCGACAATGATAATGCGTTCACGGTGTTGCGGCAGGAAATGCAAAGCATCAATCACACGATATTGAATGTGATAGCCCAACTGGTTTTGAAGCAAATCAAGAATGACCTTGAACGTCTTGCCCTTGTCGTGGCTGACAAGGTTTTTCACGTTCTCCAGCATGAAAGCAGCGGGCCGGTGATGTTCAATGATACGGGCAACATCGTAAAACAATGTGCCTTGCGTTTCACATGCAAATCCATGCGGCCTGCCCAGCGCATTTTTCTTTGACACGCCTGCGATGGAAAATGGCTGGCATGGAAAACCCGCCAACAACACATCATGTTCAGGAATTTCATCCGCCGCAATTTTCGTGATGTCGCCTGCAATTTCATGATCGCACTTAAAATTTGCGCGGTAGGTAAGCTGGGAATATTTGTCCCATTCCGAAGTGAAAATACACTTGCCACCAATGGCTTCGAAGCCGCGACGCAAGCCGCCGATGCCGGCAAACAAGTCAACGAAAGTAAACCAACCTTCCTTTGTCTTGGTGGACGACTTGGCCTTTGGCCGCGCCGCGCCAAAACCCATGAGTGCACGAAGCTCAGATGGTCTTGGCCTTGTTTCTCCATTCTCGTATCGATAAGCCGTACTGGTAGAGATTCCCAACTCTCCAGCGGCCTCCTTGACGGTCATTCCGGCAGCTTGCCGTAAAGTGGAAAAGTCCTCGTCCATGGAATCGGCCTCTGGGTTGAATTTTCCCAAAGTGACACAAAGCCACCCGCGTTGTCAATTTGTTCTGATGACTTTTGCAAGCCGATGCGTCATTTGTGCAAGTATGTGGAATGGTGGTGGGCTAAGGAGTTATCCCTCAAATCGGACTGGATCAGCGCCCGCCGA
>JAYWAB010000168.1:0-9092 GCA_043782835.1 Aestuariivirga sp. | reverse complement strand
TTTCTGCGGATTGGGCCGGGCTGCATTTCATGGTGGGGGCCTTCATCGCGGGCGTGGTGTGTGAGCGTAGATGGTTTGCGCTGGAACGCCTGGATCAATTTCGCAATGCGCTGTTGTTGGCCTTCATGCCTGTCTTCTTTCTCTCGACGGGGCTTCGCACGCGTTGGGAGATGGGCGGCACAACAGTTTTACTGGCTGGTTTGGCTTTGCTGGTTGCGGCAACAAGCGGCAAACTCTTGGGGGTTCACATCGCAGGCCGTTGGCTCGGTTGGCGCAAGGGCGAGAGTTTTGTGATCGGCTGGTTGTTGCAAACCAAGGCTTTGATCATGATCATCTTCGTCAATATCCTGCTCGACCGTGAAATCATTTCGCCCAGCCTGTTCACTTCGTTGTTGTTAATGGCCGTCATCAGCACGGTTCTCACCATGCCCATGGTGCGAAACCGTTTGGCAGAGCTGGGTGTTTGATTAATCGCCCATGCCTTGTTGCAGGGCGCGGATGCGCTGGGCCAAAGACACAACATTGGCCATGGCCCCTTGGCGTTTTGTGGGGGCAGGGTTTTCCACCACTGGCCCTGTGGTTGCGCCCGCTGCCAACAAAACATCAAGGGCTTTCAACTCACGTTCCATCTCTTCAGAGAGGCGTTCGGTTTCAGCCACCTTGTGATTTAAAGCCTCGTGGCGTTGCTGGGCAGTGAATGTAAATGAATCTCCGTGGGACACAGCTGGCGTGAAGGGCAGAATATCGGCCTCTCGCGTCATATCAGCCGAAATAGAAGTGAGCTTGGCCACGTGTTTGCGGAGCTTGCTTTCGCCATCGATGGAAACCTGCTCCACAGGTGCTGGCGCATCAATTGATGTTGGCTTTTCGGCGTCCAATGCAATGCGCAGCTCTTCGCCGAGATTGCCGACCAAAGCATTTTTTTCCCGCAGGGAGGCGCCGAGTTTGCGGAAGGAATCCTGAAGCTTCAGCATTTCCACATCATGGCGCTTAGCCTCATCTTGCAGGTTCTCGACGGTTTGTTGCGCGGTGGATAATTCTGATTGGCTTACTTCAAGTTGTTTGGTGAGCGTGATGAGTTCGCCGTCTTTGACTTTCAGCGTTGCCTCTTTGCGTTCCAAATCTTGCAGCAGGCTTTGCACGCGGTTGCGGTTGCGCGACACTTCGGCCATCTGCTCGGCCATGCGGGTTTTCACATCTTCAACGCGCAATTCGAGTTTGCGGGCCATCAAAGCATGCTCAGCGCGCAAACGATCGCGATCGGCTTGCAGTTCGAGAACATGCACAGGCACATCTTTGGCGCGGCGGCGTGCGCCCGCCAGCATCGCCATGGACCAGAAAACACGGCCAAAAAGCAAAACAAACACCAAAGCCAGCGCTGCGCCCAGCGCCAAAACCATCAGCGTCTCAGTTTGAGACATCGCACCACCCATTTACGCCCATTCACACACTTGCCTTGAAATAAGCAAATGTCATTCCATTAACGCTTCATTAACGCAAAAAACCCGCGGGCGCGATGCGCCAAGCGGGTTTTGGGTTAATTTAATTTGGCGGTTGGCTGATTTGGATCAGAAGGGATTCCACGTCGCTTGGGCCGAATATTTGAGGTATCCGATATTGGCCCCAAGCCTTGCGCCCACGCCGGTGCGGATGGGGGCCAGCGTAATCTCATTGTTGCGCTCAAAATTCACGCCAAGGCCGCCAATCAGATAGGCCGAGCCTTCAACACCAGCAAAGCGGGTGTAGAGGTCTTCGGGCGATTGTGAATTATAGACCAGTGTCAGCGTGCGCGAGCCATTGCCGCCGAAATCCCAGCCGATGGAAGGGCCTTGCCAATAGATATGCTTTTTTGCGCCGTTCTTATAATAAATCGTGCCTTCGCCATAACGCAAGCCGCCGATGATGGCGCCGGAGCCTTCTTCGCCCACGATATAGGCCGTTGGATTGCCCTTTTCGCGGAAGACATATTCAATCGCCTGGGCCAGGCCGCGTGAGGTTTTGCCGAAGAACTGGTGGCCCTGGGCCACGATTTCCTCAGGCGTATAAGTGCTGTCGGACTGGGCGCGCGACACGCTGCCCGTGGTCAATTGCTTGGCCATGGCGGGGGCCGCCACCACAAGGGGCAGGCCGAGCAGGGCCAAGGCGGCCAGTTTTGAAATTGATTTTACCATCACGCACCTCATTGAGTATCCTTGCTAAAGCCTGATCACGGCTGAAGCAGGGCAAAATTCCGTCGATCACATGGTTAGCGCCATCTGATTTCAACTTGGTTAATCAAATGATAGTGGGGGCTGGGTTGGGGTACGATGCGGTCAACGATCGCAACTTGATCGGTCACAAAAACCAATATACTCTTTAGATTATGGTTGAGACTGATCAGGTCAGCATCTCACCAAATGCTTTGTCGTCGATACTTATTTAGCGAATTAGATCCTGGTTTTCCGAACGTATTGAAACAAGCACATGGAGGTTTGCATGCATGGAGTTTCAGAGATAACCAGCATTCCCTCTAAATTTATAGCGCTGGGCGGTCCTGAAAAGCTGGCACAAGGGACGTGGGAAAAAGGAACAGAGTTCAAAGCGAATTTTTTTCGAAATGGCTCAAGAGACGGCCTAGTGGTCGAAATAAGACTCCCGAGAAATGCTGTCGGACCCGGAAGTGTTACTTTAAGTGTTGTGAGCAGATCAGCACTTCATCAAAGAGGTTCAATTGGTAATACAATATTGTCAAAAACCATTCGGGAAGGTGAGGATGTTAAATTTTTGGACACCTCGTTGAGTGACGATTTCCACAAGTTATCTACTTATTCTTATGAAATCACTGTGAAAACAGATTTCGAGGTTATGGGCGATGCATTTTCGGTTGTCGTCCAAACATGGCAAGCACCATTGCCGGCGAACCGGGTAGACGCTGAAAGAACAAATCGAATGGAGGAGACGTTCTCAAACAACCCTCGTCCACGACCGAGCGACGCGCCTGCCGAGCGAGAAGGTAATTTATACATTGTTAAGCAGGGAGATTACTTAAAAGCGATCGCCGTGAAATATTATGGCAACTCTCAGAAATGGAAACCGATCTATGAAGCTAACAAAGGAATTATTGGCCCAAATCCCGATCGGTTGATGCCGGGCCAGAGATTGGTAATCCCAAATTTATAAAGAAATATGTTGTTCCGACCTCGTGCTTTTGGAAAACTGGCGTTATTTAATGATTGACCGCTATCATCTCGGATAGGGCGACACCTCAGGCTCAGCGCATTTTACTTTGAGCTTTGGTCACATAGCGCCGCAAGACACTGTTGATTTCGGTTTGATACCCACGCTCTTTGGTGTGTTCCTTGAACCAAGCCACGAGATCACTATCCAAACGCAAAGTCACGGGCCTTTTCGTTGGCCTGTATAAGTTTGGCCTTTTCGCGTTCATCCAAAAACTTGCATTGGTTTCGGGAATATCACGCGTGTCAATTTGATCTTCGGGTCGTGCCAGCAAAGCTTTGACCTCATCTTCCAATGCGGGCAACAATTTATCCTTGCTCATAGTTTTTCCTTTCGTGCCTTGTTGCCTGACGCGCACTGATGATGCGAATGCGTTCCTCTTCGTTTCTGTCTGGATATGCATGAATGACCACCAACAGCATGACTGAACCAACACTCCCAACAGCGCGCCATCTCTGTTCCCCGTTTACAACATCGTCCAAGCCCACAAAAACGAGTGGGTCATCCCAGACACGTTTGGCAAGTTCAAAGGAAACGCCGTGTTTGGCAATATTGGATTTTGCCTTTTCGGCATCCCATTCAAAAACCATTTTTATTCCAGTATTGACGTTTTTGTACGTACATCAATTTTGATGAAAAGTCAACCTGTCATTCTGGGTTCACGATTTTGCGGGTCCGTGCAATCCACTCAGGAACCGTAATCTCAACCCCGCCCGCGCGCAATAAACGCCCCATTGGCAAATCCCGGTTTGCCATAAATAAAAGCGCTCCCATCTGGTTTCGTCACGCTGCCGCCTGCTGCCAGCAAGATCGCGTGGCCGGCTGCTGTGTCCCATTCCATGGTGCGGCCGAAGCGGGGGTAGAGATCGGCTTGGCCTTGGGCGATGCGGCAGAATTTGAGCGATGAACCCGCGTTCACCAGATTGCTGGGCTTGGCGGCATCGATGAAGGCTTTGGTTTCGGCGTCGAGATGCGAACGGCTGGCCAGAATTTCCGGGCCTTGGTCGGGTGCAGCGCGGGCTATGATGGGCGCGTAGTGCGCTTGGCTGGCACGCTTGTAAAACGCGCCAAGGCCTTGGGCACCCAAAAACATTTCCTCTAGGGCAGGTGCAAAGATCACGCCCAGCACGGGGGCTCCGTCGCGGATCAACCCGATATTCACGGTGAATTCGCCATTGCGCGAGATGAATTCGCGTGTGCCGTCCAAGGGATCAACCAGAAAGAAGGTGCTACCGATTTTGGGGATATGACCTGCCGCAACCGACTCTTCGGCGATCACGGGGATGGTGGGATAAAGCTTGGCCAGGCCTTTGAGGATGATTTCCTCAGCGCGCTGATCGGCTTGCGTCACCGGAGATGCGTCGGCCTTGGCCTCTGCCGTGAAGTTCGAATGATAAATATCCATGATGGCGCGGCCGGCCTCGTGGGCCAGGGCGGCGAGGGCGAGAAGTTCGGCGGTTGGGGCAGGGTTGGTCATGGCCCCTCATCCGGGCAATGCAGGCGTTTCGTCAAGGGGGCAAATCAAATCAATCTTTGATATAGAGGGGGTTCGAATCACTTCAGGCAGGGGTTTTTATGACGACAATGCAGCGGCTTTCCGATCTCGATCTCGCGTCACTTTTGTGTTCGCGCGTGTGCCATGATGTGATCTCGCCGGTGGGCGCCATCGCCAATGGGCTTGAGTTGATGGACGACCCGGACACAGATGCCGAGATGAAAAGGACGGCGCTGGAAATGGTGATCTCCTCGGCCAAAACCGCCACAGCGAAATTGAAATTCTGCCGCATCGCCTTTGGCGCTTCGGGTTCTGCGGGTGCGCTGATCGATATGAGCGAAGCGGGTGAAGTGGCGCGGGGTTTTGTTGGCGAAGAAAAAGTGCGGCTGGAATGGAATGCGCCGCGCGAAAACCGCCCGAAGCAGGAAGTGAAACTGTTGCTCAATATGTTGCTGATGGCGATCTCGGGCATTCCTCGGGGTGGCGTGGTGACTGTTGGTGTTGATGGCCGCAGCTTTGCTGTGATGGCCAAGGGCGAGCGCGCCAAGATCAACGCGGCATTGGCGTCTGCGCTGGATGGCTCGGTTGAGTTGATCGGACTCGATGCCCGATTGGTGCAGCCCTATTACGCGCGCATTTTGGCCGAGGCTTCGAATTTGCGTTTGACCATGGCCATGGAAGGCGAAGACACAGTGGCCATTCGCGCTGTGCCGATTGAGGCCGTGGTGGCGGCCTAAGGGTTAGGCTAATTATTCAATTCTCTCGGCCCATTCGCTCCTTCATCCCAGCGAAGGCCGGGATTGGGCTTCTCTTTATTTCGATTTTTAGAAAGCCCGGCCCCGGCCTTCGCCGGGGTGACGATGAAATGGAGGCGAGAATTTGTTTGCCCGCCGCTTATTCCGTCTTCGTCGATACAATAATCTGTGGCGCAGACTTTTGCAGCGTGACCCATTGATTGGCTTGGAGCTGTGATTGGCGTTTTAAGAACGTATAACCCGTATCATCCCAGCGCAGAACCTCGTTGCGACGGTTGTCGAGCACATAGTCGCCTTTGTTGGTGACAACGGTGAGCACCGCGTGGCCTTCGTGGTTCTCGTCAAGCACCACCGTCATCAAAAGCTGTGAGGGACTGATGCCCATGCCGACGAGATAGCGCTTCTTCAACAGCGCATAATCTTCGCAATCACCAGCGGTCACCGGATAGGTCCAATAATCAGGCAGGTGATAGAGTTCCATGTCACTGACCGGGCGGATTTTGGTGTTGGTGTAATGGTTGACCTGTTCGATCTGATCCCAGTTCTCCGTCGTCAAAGCCAGGGGCGTCGCCTTGCCGCCGCTGAATTTGCATTCGTCTTCGCCACGGCCACAAAAGGCCACATAGCCCATGGGCGGAATGGATTTGCCGAACTCAGTGGCGTGGGCCGTGTTGGTGGGCTTCTCGAAATTGCCGTAAACGGTTTGGGTGATATTGCCCTGGGCATGAACAGGCGCAGCGACGGAGATCACTCCCGCCAACACCAAACATACAAACTTGAACGCAACCCAGCACCGCATCACGCCACCAAATAAACACAATTGGCAGCGGGCCACAGAAGATAGTTAATAGATGGTTAATGGTGGGGGTGGCGTCGCCGTGGCTGCCTGCTTGGGTTGATGTTTACTTTCTTGGTTCCCCAACGCTCTGCTGTCCAGGCTTGTCCGTCGTTGTCGGTGAAACCCTGAAAGCCCTTGCGGCTCAATGTATAGGCGGCATGAAGCGTTCGGCGAAAACTGAAGCGTTGGGGCTCTTTGGACTTCAATCCGAAATAAGCTGGTGTGATAAAATCCGAAAGCTTGATGCCGTCAATCAAATAGCCATAGCGGGCATCTTCCACCGGATCGCACATTTCCATATCATAATGGACGATGCGGGTTTGGTGATGCGGTGGCGGCCATGGCCCTTTGACGGTATTCTTGGCAAAGGGATTGCCCAGCATTTCCAGCACTTCGTGGCTGAAGGTCAGCGGCCAGCTTCGTGAATAAAACACAAAGGCAAAAGGTCGGCCCTGTTTGACATCATGATAGCCATCGCTCGTTGGTTTTTGGGTTCTGGCCTTGATGGTGATGGGCCACCAGTTTTTTGGAAGGGGTTGAGATTCGTCCATCACATGAATTTTGCAGCGCTTTTTCCAAAAGGGCGCAAAGTCTCTGTTCACCTGGGTTTCAACCGCCCTGGCCACGCGCAACAACCTTGCCCTTGGTATGCCCTTGAGCTTGGAGATCAGCGCTATGTTCTGCACATCCATGCCTTGCAGCTTCGCGCTGGCAAAGAGCGGAGTCAATCAGGCAAGCCTCAAACAAAAAGGCCCGAAGCATTTCTGCTCGGGGCCTTTGAACTTTTAAGCAAGTCTGATTGAGAACTTTGCAAATTCTATCAGGCTTGCTTTTACCCGCAATTCTATCGGGCGATCTTTTTGGCGTTACGCTTAGGCGATTTTCAGCAGGGCTTCTTCATCAGCGCCGTGCATCGATGGGGCACCTTCGCGCAGCACATAGCCACGGCCCCAGACGGTTTCGATGAAGTTCTTGCCTTCAGCGGCGTTGGCCAGCTTCTTCCTGAGCTTGCAGATAAACACGTCGATGATTTTGAGCTCAGGTTCGTCCATGCCGCCGTAAAGGTGGTTGAGGAACATTTCCTTGGTCAGCGTTGTGCCTTTGCGCAAGGAGAGCAGCTCAAGCATCTGATATTCTTTGCCGGTCAAGTGAACGCGTTGGCCGCCCACTTCAACTGTTTTGGTATCGAGATTGACCACCAACTCGCCGGTGTGGATCACTGATTGGGCATGGCCCTTGGAGCGGCGCACGACAGCGTGGATGCGGGCGACGAGTTCGTCTTTGTGGAAAGGCTTGGTCATATAGTCATCAGCACCGAAGCCCAGGCCTTTGACCTTGTCTTCAATGCCGGCCAGACCGGAGAGGATGAGGATTGGTGTTCCGACTTTCGAAACGCGCAGTGACTTCAATACTTCATAACCGGACATGTCTGGTAAATTGATGTCGAGAAGAATGATGTCATAGTCGTAAAGCTTGCCGAGATCGACGCCCTCTTCACCAAGGTCCGTCGTATAGACGTTGAAACCTTCGGACTTCAGCATCAGCTCAATGGATTGCGCCGTCGCCGTATCGTCCTCGATCAACAATACCCGCATGTCTTTCCCCTTTGATCTTCCAACCCGTTGCCGGGAATCCGTTTGCCAGCTCCAATGTGCGGATGCACACGAACGCTTAACTCTGTTCTTTAAAGATAGGCTTAGAAAGGTTAACAAAACCTAAGCCAATTACGCGGTGTTTAAGCAAAGCCTACACAACAGGTTGTGGTTCACGCAGACTAACCACAAGATGTTGGAGCAAATGGTCCAACTTCCGGTACAAACGAAACACCTCACTGAAGGGTCTGGCAGTTTACCCCGCCTTAAGCCCGTTCGTTTATCATGAGCGCTTGATGAACGACTCTCCTCTGCTAGTTGATTCGGAGAATCGTGAATAGAGTCTTGGTAAGACTTTTTTTAAAGTGCCAAATGGGGCCGACGCTGTTGCGCTGGGCTCTTTATGAGTGAGATAAGTAAGTGAGGGTAAGATGCGTTCAAGAGAAAGCCTTTTGCGGCTGAGCCGATTTCGAGTTGAAGATTGCCGCCGGCAAGTTTCTGATCTGGATCTGATGATCCAGGACCTGATGCGCAAGCATGATGATCTTGACGCCCATGTGAAGTTTGAAGAACAGCGCACGGGTGTGAGCGATCCGAACAATGTCAATTATTCGATGGCGGCCAAATCGGTGCGCGTGCGCCGTGACAATATTTTGAAGACAGTGGCAGAGCTGCGCGATCAGCATGAAGCCACGGTCGAACGCTTCAAAGAAGCGGAAGCTGATTTGCGCAAAGTGGAAATGTTGGTGGAAAAAGAAGCGCCAACCAACAAGGCCCCCATTATAGCAGCAGCGGCAACACAGATTGCCGCGCTGGCGCGTTAATACGGTTCACCACTGGCGGCAGGCCTGAAAAGGCCTGTCTGGGACGGTGATCAAGGCTCATGCTGCAAACGCATGGGCCTTTAGTCTTTCATAATAGGGCAGGGCTTTTTCGGCGACATGCATCAGCGCCGCTGAGAGTTGTAGTTCGGATTTGGCGGGCGTTGCAAAGCCCGTTGAAGCCCAGGCGGCGTTATACCAATGCGGTGCCCAAACGCCGTCAAAAGGTTTCGGGCCTTGCTGCCAAGACAGCATGGCCGGATCAAATGGAATGCCCAAAGCAGCGCAGAGTTTTTGCAGGCTTGCCGCGGGATGTTTCAAATGTTCATCGGCATCGACCACAGGCGGTGCGTGGCCCAGATGATCGGCCACACG
>JAYWAB010000167.1:0-7947 GCA_043782835.1 Aestuariivirga sp. | reverse complement strand
CATCACCGCGGTGCAAGTGCCGGAAGGGGCCAACGCCGACAAGCGCGTTGATCTCCAGAATTTCTGGGCCAAGGACGACACCGCCATGCTGAAGCAAATTGCCGATGCAGCGGGCAAGGGCCTGCTGAACATTCCCATCGCCAAAACCTTGAAGCTCTCGCAGGTTGGCGAAGGCCACAAACTGCTCGCCGCTGGTCAGGTGGGCGGGAAGATTGTGTTTGTGCCCTGAGTGACATTGGCCTTTCTCTCCCCAAAGCGGAGAGAGAGGCCATCACATTTCCAGCGAAATGCGAACGAGCACAAACTCGCTACCCGTCATTCTCGCGAAAGCGGGAATCTAGCTGGTCACCAGTTGGTGCGTGCAATTGAATGCGCTGTCACCGTAATTAAATTGAATGCACTGTCACCGTAATTCAACGCCTTGGCACAAATTTTGAAGGGCAACGTATTCGGTTGCCTCAGATTGATCATTTTGACGCAGTAGTATGTAAGCTGCGAGGAACGCACATCCCTTTCCGAACATTGATCTGGCAACTTCACGTTTGCCGTTTTCGGTCAAGTTACCGGTCCCGGACAGACTCATCTCCTGTGTCCCACCCCATCACCCCTTCGCCACCAGCGCCTTGAACTTCTCCGCATAGTCCGGATGCCACCTCGACAGGGCGGGGCGGTTTTCGATGATGTCGCCTGCGGCCCAGGCGATGCGCTTTTCGTCTAGCTCGCGCGTCACGTCATTGTCTGGGCAGAGGATGTAGAAATCGCCGCGCGCTAATGATTGCAGCATGAAATCAATGCACTGTTCCGCCGTCCATGCGCCTGTTGGCTTCGCCGCGCCTGCCGCAGCCGTCAATCCGGTGAAAACCCAGCCGGGGATCAACAAATGTGCGGCCACCTTGCAGCCCGCAATGTTGCGCAACTCATGCGCCAACGCTTCCGTGAAGGCCTTCACGCCAGCCTTGGACACATTATAGGCCGGGTTACCCGGCGGCGTGGTGATGCCCTGCTTCGAACCGGTATTGATGATCAGCGCGGCTTCGCCATGCGCGATCATGCGCTGGGCAAAGGCTTGCGTGCCGTGGATCACCCCCATCAGATTGGTGCCCAGAATGTGCGCCCATGATGCGGAAGGTTCCAACGTGGAAGAGGGCGGCCCCAAGCCCGCGTTGTTCATCAGCAGCGTGACAGGGGGCAGGCCCTGCGCCACGTGCGCAGCAGCCTTCTGCATTGCGGCTTCATCACTGACATCCACGCCAAGGGCCAGCACTTTTGCACCCGTAGCGGCCAGCGCCTTGGCTGCGGCCTCAAGCCTTTCGCCCGGAAGATCAATCATCGCCACAGCCATGCCGCGCTTGGCCATTTCCTTGGCGGCGGCAAGCCCGATGCCAGAGGCAGCCCCCGTGATCACGGCCGAGCGTCCGGCTTTCAATGCTTCATGATCTGCCATGCTAACCCCTCCGCCTCACGCGTCTTGCCCCGCCGTCGTCACCCAGCGTCTCTATCGACTTAATCGGCGGCAGCATTTGCACCTTCTTCAAATTTATAAAATCCGCCGTCTTATGCGGAATGGCCATGGCTTCCACGAAATGCTGTTGGAACAGTGGCTCTACCGCCGTTTCGATTTTCTCAATACGGCGAACAACTGACTCCACCTCATCGCGAGCGGCTTTGTTGAGCAACGCGATGCGCGCCCCTGTTCCAGCGGCGTTTCCGGCGCTTTGCACGCGGGCCAAATCGCAATCCGGAATTAGCCCTAATATCATCGCGTATTTCATATCGATGTGGCTGCCAAACGCCCCGGCAAGCCTGATCTTGGCGGGCTCATTGATGCCCAGCTTATCCATCAGCAACCTCACGCCTGCATAAAGTGCAGCCTTGGCCATTTGAATGGCGCGCACATCATTCTGTGTGATGCGGATAAACGGCTGGTTGGAACCCTCCGTGGGCTGACGAATAATATAATTAAACGTGCGCTTGTAGGCTTCAATGCGGGGTGAACGTGCCACAAAACTTCCATCCATAAGGCCATCCTGATTGATGACGCCAGCGAGATACATTTCTGCAACGGCTTCAATAATGCCAGAACCACAAATGCCGGTGACACCTGTGCCCGCAATCGCCTCTTCAAAGCCCGCCTCGTCGCTCCACAACTCACAGCCGATCACTTTATAGCGCGGCTCCAATGTGGCTGGGTCGATGCGCAGGCGTTCAATAGCGCCTGGCGCTGCACGTTGGCCACAGGAAATCTGCGCACCTTCGAAGGCTGGGCCAGTGGGGGAGGAGCAGGCAAGCAGGCGCTTCTTCGATCCCAGAATAATTTCCGCGTTGGTGCCCACATCCACACAGAGCATGATTTCATCGGACTCATGCGGCGCTTCTGACAAGGCCATGCCCGCAGCATCGGCCCCCACATGGCCCGCGATGCAGGGCAACACATAGGCCCAGGCGCCAGCGTTCAAAGCAAAGCCCATCTCGCGCGCCGGGAACGTAAGCGCCAGCCCATCGGCCAGCGCAAATGGTGCTCCACCAAGTTCCGTCGGGTCAATGCCGAGGAACAGGTGATGCATCACAGGATTGCCGACCAGCACCACTTCAAGAATATCGCTAAGCTCAATGCCTGCTTGGGATGCCACTGCTACTGCCAGTTCTTGCAAGGCGGTGCGGATGGTGGAGGTGAGTTCCGCCTCGCCGCCCGGGTTCATCATCACATAGCTAACACGGCTCATCAGATCCTCACCAAAGCGAATCTGCGGATTCATCAGGCCCGCTGAAGATGCCACTTCGCCTGTGGAGAGATTGGTGAGATGGGCTGCAAGCGTGGTGCTGCCCACGTCAATGGCAAGACCGAACAACTTGTCATGGAATCCAGGCCAAATGGCCGCAAGTTTATTGCCACCGCCCGGTGCCCGCGAATAAACCGCGCAGGTAATTTTCCATTCGCCCTTGCGCAGAACTTTCTGCAATTCGGCCAGCACGTGTAAATCAGTGGACAGATTCTCAATGCCCCATTGCGATTTAAGCGCCGCATAAACCCGCTCCAAATCCGAAGACGGCTTGTGCATATCCGGCTCTTCCACCTCGATGAAATAGAGATGTGTCGCGGGATCAAGTTCAATCACGCGTGTATCAGCCTCTTTGCGCACCACCTGCTTGTGCACCTGAGATTCTGGCGGCACATCGACCACCAGATCGCCTTCAATCTTTGTCTGGCACGAGAGGCGGCGATCAGCGGATAGCCCCCTGATGCGGTCATAACGTGCTTCAACCTCAGTGCGTCCATTGACATGGCTGGCCGAGGAGATGATCCCATGCTTGGCAAATTCGCCCTCTCCAATATTGATCTGGCAACGACCGCAAATGGCGCGGCCACCGCACACACTGTCAATATCAACCCCAAGGCTCCGCGCCGCGTGCAAAACCGGGGTTCCCAAGGCAAAGCGCCCACGCTTACCGGAGGGGGTGAAAACAATCAGGGGATTCTGCTCAATCATAGACCGATTATAGCTGAGGCCCGCTTGTAGCTGAAAGCCAATTGCGACATAGTGTTCACATGAACATCAAACCCGGCGACTTCACCGACCCGCGCGTCAAAGCATTGTTGAAAACCCATCTTGAAGCCATGCGCGCCAATTCGCCACCCGGCCATTCCTTCGCGCTGGATTTGAGCGGCTTGCAGCAGCCCGACATCAGCTTCTTTGCGGGCTGGCAGGGTGAGGCACTGGTGTCCATGGGCGCGTTAAAGGACTTGAAGGATGGCACGGGCGAGGTGAAATCCATGCGCGTGCCTGAGGACCAGCTGGGCAAAGGCTATGGCGAGGCCATGCTTTTGCATTTGATCGCCCAAGCCAGAAGGCGCTGCCTCAACCGCCTGTCACTGGAATCAGGTTCCGGCCCGGCTTTTGAACCAGCCTTAAAACTCTACCGCAAACACGGATTTGCGAAGGGCCCAGCCTTCGCCGACTATGTGCAAAGCGAATTCTGTCAGTTTTATCATCTCCAGCTTTAGCACTGCGCCGCGCCAATAATCTCGCCTTGGCCCGGGCGTTGCACGATCACCGCACAACTGCCGCCGCCTGCATCAACAGTGATTGCCTCACCATGCCATGCGCCAATATTGCGCAGGCCCGTGACCACGTGGCGATAGATGACGCTTCGGCCCGCATTTTCGCCTCGCCCGATTGGCACCGTCGCCGCACCCGTATAGCTGACAAGAAAGACATTGGCCTCGCCGCTGCCCGAGCCAATATGGGCCTGCCCGCCCGAGACGTTGACCGAAACAGGCAAGCTACCGCTGCTCACAATACTGCTGCTTGAAGAGCCACGCGTTCCGTTCACCACAAATTCTGGCGTGTATGAGCCTCCGCCGATACGGTTGGCATAGCGCTCTTGCCGTGCCGTAGAAGCGGGCGAGGAAAACGTGTCTTTCCAACCCAGCTGATCCCAATAATCCACATGCCAAGCCAAAGTGATATAGCCGCCGCGATCAATGATCGAACCAAGCGCGGCATCCGCAGGCGGGCAGGACGAACAGCCTTGGCTGGTAAAAAGCTCGACAACACCCTTCGCAGGCCCGCCGGCCTGTGCGGGTGACATTGCGAGGGTGGTCAACATCAGTGTGGCAAGAGCGATACGCATAAGAGCCTCCATGGGGTGTGAGACAAGCCATAGCGCAAAGCCCCGATCAATCCGAAGTCACGAGGCAGTGAGGGTGATCACGTTTTAGAAATCTCATTAAAGGCCTCAGCATGAGGTCGTTGGCGGCACTATTCTGCCAACACGCTTTCCAACATCGGCACCATTTTGACAAATCTGTCCATTAAGCTGGAGGTTTCCGAATGCAGCGTCTTCACATCAAGCGCCACATACCCTTCAAACAGCGTGATCGGGCCTTTGGGGAAGTTGGCATTGGGCCAATCTTGTAAATCAACTGAGGAACGGAATTTGCGCACGAACTGTCTTGCTTCAAAACGCTCGCCTTTGATGAAGCGCAGTTTCTTGGCGTGTAGATTATAGCGGGCAATACCCTTAGATTCACAGGCAGCATCCACCCACACGCTGAAAAACACGCCATTGCTGTTCAAGAATTCACCCGGCGCATCAGTCGTCCACGTCGGCTTCAACAGTTTCAGCACGACAGCGCCAAGTCCCTCACCAGTTTTGATGGTGAGGCCATATTGCGTCAGAAATTCAGCTGAACGCTGAGCCTTCAGCGCATTAAAAAGTGCGAGATAGTTTTGCATCAACTAGCGCCGCCGCCGCGCCTCGCGCGCCGCCCGTCTCGCCGCAATGTCTTCATTGGATGAAATCTCGCCAGCAGCCTGCGCGGCAGCAGATGGCGCATTGGTCATTTCACGGAACTTGTTGTTCCAGAATTTGCAATGCGCGTCGGTGCCGTTCAGCACGTTTGCGCCGAAAATCGCATGCATGTCTTCATCATGCAAAGGGTTCATGATCGCCGAAGTCATCCCGTGCGAGGCGGCCATGGCGAGGAAATAACCCGTCAATGCGCGGCGGTTTGGCATGCCAAAGCTCACGTTGGAAGCGCCACACGTGGTGTTCACCTTCAACT
This sequence comes from Aestuariivirga sp., assembly GCA_043782835.1. Classification (GTDB taxonomy): domain Bacteria; phylum Pseudomonadota; class Alphaproteobacteria; order Rhizobiales; family Aestuariivirgaceae; genus Aestuariivirga. Next base: position 2,381 of record JAYWAB010000167.1, on the reverse strand, counting down.
CTTCGCGCAAACGCCGCACCAGGCGAAACACCTGTTGGCCCGCCGTGCCCATGGCCCCAATGGGCATGACCAAGGGATCAACCACAATGTCTTCCGGCTTGATGCCGAAATCTGCGGCGCGCTGCACGATCTTCTTGGCCACAGCAAAGCGCACATCCGGGTCTTCGCTGATGCCCGTCTCGTCATTGGAGATGGCGACAACTGGCACATTATATTTCGCCACCAAAGGCAAAATTGCTTCGAGCTTTTCTTCTTCACCTGTGACGGAATTGACCAAAGGCCGGCCCACAGCCGTTTCGAGGCCCATCTTCAAGGCGGAAGTCACCGACGAGTCGATGCACAAAGGCAGATCGCAGATCGACATCACGATCTCGATTGTCTGTTTGATAAGCGGCGGCTCTGTTTCATTGGGGTTCACGGCCGTCACACCCGCATTCACGTCAAGTATATGCGCCCCCGCCGCCATCTGCGCCAGCGCGTCTCTGATCACACCTTCAAAATTGCCAGCCTGCATTTCGGCGGCAAGTTTTTTGCGCCCCGTCGGGTTGATGCGCTCGCCAATAACGGTGAACGGCCTATCAAAGCCGATAATATGTGTGCGCGTTGCAGATGAAACGATCGTATGGGTCATGACTCTTTTCCGCCTGTAGCTATCAGGGCTTTGATTTTATCTGGGCTATAATGCGATTCGAGATGGGCCTTGGCCTTTTCAACTTCGCCAATCATGTCATCTGAAACGGCAACAGGATCAGACCGCCGCCAGTCATTGAGATAGGCATCAGAATCCGTAGCACCTGAACGCATCGCCGCCATATCAATCGCCTCCATAAAGCGATTGTCGAGCATACGCTTTTCTTCCTTGCGGCCAATTTTAACCGAGACCGCCGAGGGGATATCGCGCCAGTAAGTGATGATGAGATTTGCCATGCCCCCCTTATGCCAAGGAGGAAATGCGACTTCTAGTCAAAAAGCGACATCTGATCATCTCCTGTTTACGGTAAAGTGATCAGGACGCGCTGTCATTTGAAGTCCACTGATAGGAAGCGGTGTTAAGGAGAGGGTCCCCAACCAAGGAGTCTCCTCCATGAAACGCCGTTCATTGATCGCCGCCATTGCCGGTTTGCCACTGTTGCCTTTCGTTTCGGCCCAGGCTGCAGAGACGGAATTCACCATGAAGGCCTTTGAAGCCGCCCAAAAAGACGGCAAGCGCATTCTGGTCGACGTCTGGGCCTCGTGGTGCCCCACCTGCAAAGCCCAACAGCCAATCTTGAAATCACTTTTGAACGCCCCTGAAAACAAGGACCTGGTTTTCCTGCGCGTGAACTTTGACACGCAGCTCGATGTGCTCAAGGCCTTCAAAGTGCAGCAACAAAGCACCCTCATCATGTTCAAGGGCACCAAGGAAGTGGCCCGCACAGTTGGGGATACCACACCAGCAGGCATCGCCAAATTGGTCGGCAGCGCCATTTAATCCTCATGATCGTCAGCCTGTTTTTTGCCTTTCTGGCCGGGACACTTTCGATCTTATCGCCCTGCGTGCTGCCGCTTTTGCCTGTAGTTTTGGGCAGCGCCTCGGCCAAGGGCAGGGCCGGGCCACTGCTCTTGGCGGCGGGTCTGGTGCTATCATTCGTGGCGATTGGATTGTTCATCAGCCTGATCGGCTTTTCAATTGGGCTTGATGCCAAATTCTTCCGTGCAATCTCGGCTGTCATGCTGGTGGCGGCTGGCCTGTTGCTGGCCGTGCCCTATCTGCAACGGCAATTTGCTGTTGCAGCGGGGCCCGTTGGCAATTGGGTAGACCAGCGCCTCGGCAGCGGCGCAAGCATGGGCCAGTTCGGCCTCGGCCTTCTTCTCGGTGCGGTGTGGAGCCCCTGTGTGGGGCCTACGCTGGGCGCTGCTTCAGTGCTGGCCGCACAGGGCCAAAACCTCTGGCAAGTTGCCGCGACAATGTTGAGTTTCGGCTTGGGCGTGGCCGTGCCGCTGGTCGTGTTGGGACTTGCCTCGCGTGAAATGATGCTGGCTTGGCGCGGTCGGCTGCTTTCCACCAGCACGACTTTGAAATCCGTTCTGGGCCTATTGCTTTTGGCCTCAGGGCTGCTCATCCTTTCAGGGCAGGACAAACAAGTAGAGGCCAAACTGGTCGATCTCTCCCCCGACTGGCTAACAGCGCTGACGACGCGGTTTTGAAAAAAACCGCGCTGGGCCGCATGTGGTTTTAGGTTTAGGCAATCCTGTTGCACCATGACGCAGGTAGCTTTTGCCCGTTCCGTTGCGGAGACGCGCTAGAGCGTTTTGCATTTAGATGGAACCATATCCAGATTTGGCAAAGTAGTTTGAGCATTCGTTTGGTTTGAAGGTGTTGAGCAATTTGCCGATGCTGC
>JAYWAB010000166.1:0-2830 GCA_043782835.1 Aestuariivirga sp. | reverse complement strand
ACCGGGAATTTCACTTCGCCATTCTCAATCCAATAGCCTGATGCGCCGCGGCTGTAATCTCCCGTGGCAGAGTTGATGCTGGAGCCGATGAACTCTGTGATCAGAAGGCCTTTGCTCAGTGTACGGATCATTTCTTCTGGCGATTGGCTGCCAGGTTCCATATGCAGGTTTGAGGTTGATGGCGACGGCTGCGAGGACAGGCCGCGAGCGCCATTGCCGGTGGGTTCAAGATTTAATTGGCGGGCAGAACGTAAATCCAAAACCCAGCTGGTCAGAACGCCTTTGTCGATGAAGTTGCGGCGGCTTGTGGGCAGGCCTTCGCCATCAAAGCTGCGTGAGGAAAAACCGCGCAGGCGGTGGGGATCGTCGACAATTGTGATATTGGATTTGAAAATCCGGTGGCCCAATTGGTCTTTCAAAAAACTCACACCACGGGTGATTGCGCCGCCGTTGATGGCACCTGACAGATGACCCAGAAGGCCTGCGGCCACGCGCCTATCAAAGATGACTGGAACAGACTGCGTTTGAAGTTTTTGCGGGTTCAAGCGTTTGACGGCGCGCTCTGCGGCTGTGTTCGCGATTTTGGCAGGCGCATCCAGATCTTCAAAGTGATTGGCTGATGTTCCATCATAGTCGCGCACCATGTTGGTGCCTTCACCAGCGATTACTGAAACGCTGAATCCAAAGCCTGTGCGACGATAAGATTTAGCAAAGCCGTTGGAGGAGGCAAGCGCAATATCGCTGGAAGACGATGACGCGCCCGCGCCATTGCTCTTGGTGACGCCGGGAACGGCGAGTGCAAGCTGTTCGGTTTCTTCTGCGAGACGCTTTAAGTCTGCGGCGGAGGGATAAGTTTTTGAAACGAGATCGAGATCGAGATCTGTCTTGGCCAATTGTTCTGGTGTTGCGATGCCTAAGAATGGATCAGGAGGGGCAAGTTTCGCCATCGCCATGGCGCGGGTTGCCAATCTTTCGCGGGCCTCGGGGGTGAGAACGCTGCCTGCGATAATGGCGGAGGATTGACCTGCAAAGACGCGCAAACCAATTTCGCGCGCTTCGGATTGTTCCAGTTCCTCAACAGTGCCTTGGCGGATGGAGATCGACGAATCGCGGCGCTCATAGACCGTAGCATCGGCGGCCGTCGCCCCGTGCTTTAGGGCGCGGGAGACAATATCTTGGGCGATGTCGAGAAGTTCTTTATTCATCAGATCAGGCAACCTATCAATAAACCAACACAAATGATCAATCCAAAATCCCGGTTGGCGCGGAACAGTTGGAGGCAGAGGGTGGCGTTCGTATCGTCAAAACGCGCCACTTGCCATGCGGCATGCAGTGCTGCCGCCGCAATGCCGATATGGGCGGTGAGCGGGGCCGATACAAGCCAAAGCGAAGTGTCGATCAAAGCGAGGCTTGCTGCGAAAAAAAACGCCAACCAATATACGGTGGATTTTCCAAACATTAAGGCGGTGGATTTGACACCGATCAGAGCATCATCTTCCTTGTCCTGATGGGCGTAAATCGTATCATAGGCCAGTGTCCAGAAGATGCCGCCTGCATAGAGCGTAAGGCAGGAGAGCGTGATTGCGCCTGTAACAGCGGTCCAGCCCACAATGGCCCCCCAATTGAAAGCGAGGCCCAGCACGAATTGCGGCCAAGAGGTGATGCGCTTCATGAAAGGATAGACGACGACGATGGCCAAAGATGCGATGGCGGTTTTGATGGTGAGGTAGTTGAATTGCAGAAGGATGATCAGGCCCGCGAGCATCAGCGCGCAGAGGAAGACCACGGCAGACTTGGCTTTAACGCGACCTGAGGGCAGGGGGCGCAACCGGGTGCGCTCAACCTTGGCGTCAATGTCGCGGTCGGCCAGATCATTCACGACACAGCCAGCGCCGCGCATGACAATGGCACCCACAAGAAATAGCACCGCAAAATATAAATTCGGCAAGCCTCCACCATTGGAAAGTTGCGCCAGCATCAGCCCCCACCAGCAGGGCAGAAGCAGCAGCCACCAGCCGATGGGGCGATCCAATCGCATCAGTTGGGCATAAGGCAAGAAGCTTGGCGGAAGGCGTTCCAGCCAGCTAATTTTGACGGCATCTGCGATTGTCGTTTTGCTGGCCTCGCTCATGCGCGCCGTGATACACAAGTCGCATGGCAAAAACCACACCCCGTTTGTTTGTTGAGCAAGCCCTCGCCGCTGCGCAGGAAGTCACGCTGGCACCAGAGCAGGGCCATTATCTTGGCAGCGTGCTCCGTCTGGGTGCTGGCGATGCGGTGGAGGTATTCAACGGCGTGGATGGCGCATTCCTCGCCCACGTGGCAGAGATGACAAAGAAAAAAATGGTGCTGCGCGTGGAGCGGTCGACCAGCGCTGTCACACCGCCGCCAGATATTGACTATCTGTTTGCGCCGCTGAAACACCAACGCCTCGATTATCTGGTTCAAAAAGCAACCGAGCTTGGGGCCAAGCGATTGCGGCCCGTGATCACGGCACGCACCATTGCAGAGCGGGTTAATCTTGATCGGATGCGGGCCAATGTGATTGAGGCTGCGGAACAGTGCAATCTAGTTTTTGTGCCTGAGGTGCTGGATCCCGTGACGCTGAATGCGGCATTGCGCGAATGGGATAGCGACCGCGCGCTCATCTATTGTGATGAAGTGGCAAGTAAGGCGGGACCAATTGCTGCTTTGTCGCGAGTGAAATTACCTGCTGCTGTTTTGGTCGGCCCGGAAGGTGGCTTTACAGTAGAAGAGCGCGCGATGCTGAAGGCATTGCCCTATGTTACGGCCATCGGCCTCGGGCCCCGGATCATGCGGGCGGACACGG
>JAYWAB010000165.1:0-3395 GCA_043782835.1 Aestuariivirga sp. | reverse complement strand
GCGGCCCACTGCTATTGTGCTTGTGGACAACAACATGGCAATCGGCCTTTACCACATTTTCCAAGATGCCAAGATCATCCCCGGCAAGGACATTTCAATTGTCGGCTTTGATGAAAGCCCAAACGGCGAATTTTTGCGCCCCAGCCTAACGCAGTTTGAAGTGCCCCTCGTTCAACTCGGCCGTTGGCTGGGTGAACACCTTGTATTGTTGATCGAAGCAAGAGCCGCGAACAAGAGACTGCCACATTTCGGAAAAATTTGGCCCATGAAAATGATTCTGGGCGACAGCACCGGTCCCGCCCTGTGATTGGCACGGTCCTGCTAGACTTCTTGATCCCCCGCAGGTTGTCTGGTAAACTCGGGGCTATCCAAACAAACGCTTTCCAACTCTACCGTCTTGAGGGGATCAAGACCTCCTGAATCCAAGTCAACAAGACTCGCTCGATGCTACTTTCGGTCAGCCAAGGCCCGCAGCCGCTCAAACTTGAACGTCGAATCATGGGTGTTGATCCAGAGCATGAAATCAGAAACCCGGCGTTCAATTTTTTGTTGATGATTTATCGCGATGTCGCGCAGATGGTGATTTAGAAACGGATTTTCAAAACGTTGCATCGTTGTTGCAACATACGCCTTTGCTAGTTCCAACATGCCATGTGCGGAAAATCCGGGAATAACTTCTTCTTGATAGAGGTTCATCAATCGGTTCTTGATATTCAAATCTAGCAAGATCTCGCGGACGGTTTCGTTTTCCGCCCGCTTCTCGGCTTTCCAAATTTCAGCGAGATAGGTGTGACCGAGATTGAGAATGTGGAGCTTAAGGCGCGAAAACGGTTCGAGGTCTTCGGTGTAGACGACACACGGATGTTGAAAAGGTGGAATGAAATTCGGCTCACACCTGATTGCCCATAGTCCATAGGGTTCAGCGATGGCACCAACAGGTTCTATCGATTCTGAAACGATCCTGTCGACCAGCGTATCGCAGATCGTCACGGAATTCGAGAGCCAGTGCCTGAAGGCGAGACCCAAATTCCAAGATTCCGATAGGTCAGTCAAATGTTTACGTAACACGCAGCCATTGTTGCTAACAAGCTCACACGGCAAAATGAGGAGGGGAGCACCACCATTTTCAAACCTGCTCAAGAGCAGCATCAAAAGCTTTGCAGGAAAGCTTTGGGGTACAATCTCAACTGCGGGCAACTGCATTTTGTCATCAGCCGAAATTGAATAGCCATCATCGCCGACATTCGAAACGACCAGTTCCATTTCATCGATAAACATTTTAACAAGTTTCTGCCATTGGCCGTTGGCATCGAGTGCTGCGGTCACACTTTCAACATTGATGACTTCATCAACAAGACGTCCCTTGTCAACCCCCCTGAGTCGGACGGGAAATCCCTTTGCATTGTTGAATGCATCAATACGCCCGCTTCGCGGTCCACTTGCCGTCGTTTTGACAATTGTGATTGGGCCAATATCCTGCCCAGATTGGCGCGCCTGATGCACGAACAGATCGACGTGCGCTTGTAGAAACCGGCTTGTGCCGAATTGCAGAACCCGTTGCGCCATTTCAACTGATCTCGATCATCGCCTTGATCAGGCCATACTTGTCATGCGCCCAGTGCGGCAACATGGTCGTTACTTCATCCAGATTCGTACGGTGTGTGATGAGTTTTGAAAATTGTACCTGTCCGGATCTTATCGAGGATATGACCAACTCAAAATCCTCGGCCGTCGCGTTTCGGCTCGCGAACAAGGTCATTTCGCGCTTGTGAAAATCCGGATCGAAGAATGTGATACTTTCCTTCACCAAGCCGACCATCACATAGCTGCCGCCGTGGGCCACATAGTCGAAACTTTTCTGCATTGATGCCTGATTGCCAGTTGCATCAAAGACGACATCGAACCCGTTCCGCCCTGTCGATTTGGCGACATTTTCCGATGCCCTTTCATCGGCTAGGATATTGCGCGTAATTCCAGTGGCAACGCTGGCCAACGCAAGTCGCGTGGCGTCGCGGTCCATAATCGTCACTTGGCCTCCCGCGATATGGGCAAAAAGGGCAGCGCCTAGACCAATTGGGCCAGCGCCGATGACCAGCACGCGCGCCCCAGATTTCATGCCGCTGCGGCGAACGGCATGGGCACCGATCGCCAAAAACTCAACAGAAGCAGCGGCATCCGCTGACAAATCTTCAGCGGGCATTAGGTTTTTTTCCGGCAGACTTAGGTATTCGCACATCCCGCCGTCGCGGTGCACGCCAAGCACCTCAATCTTCATACAACAATTGGGCTTTGCGTGTTTACAGGCGTGGCACGTGCCGCACGCCAAGTATGGGTTGACGACCACCAATTGTCCCCGTGTCAATTTTGACGTCGAATCTGTTTCTTCAACAATTGCTGAAAGCTCGTGACCCATTACACGTGGGTATTCAAGAAAGGGTTGAAGGCCCTCGTAAATGTGATAGTCAGTGCCACATATTCCGACGCGGGATATTTTTACGATGACTTCACCTGCAAGTCTGGCTGGCCTTGGGCGAAACTCCGCCGCAATTTCGCAAGGGTTCCGGCAGACTACTGCTCTCATTAACGAATTCATTATCGCCCCAACAAGCATCTGGTGTGATCTTCGAAATCAAAGACCGCTCAACCGTTTCTTTTGTAGATTGTCCAAATAAACGACCAGCGCAATCAACAGGCCTTCCAGCACCATTTCCCAAAAAGGATCGATGTCGAGAAGAACAGCCCCATTGCCCATTGTTGTGAACAATACGGCACCAGCAATGGCTCCCAGAACAGTGCCGCGGCCACCAAACAGGCTGGCGCCACCCACCACAGCTGCGGCAATGGCCTGCAATTCATAAGCGTTGGCCATTGATGGTGAAGCTACGCTCAACCGTGAAACCAAAAGAATGCCCGCGATTGTCGCCAACCCGGAACTCAGGACGTAGGCAACCATGGTTATTCTGAAGATCGGTATGCCTTGTCTGCGTGAGGCTTCACCGTTGGAGCCAAGCGCATAGAGATATCGTCCAGTGCGGGTATAACCGAGGAGATAGTGAACAAATATCCCAATCGCGATCATTGTGAGGAACAGGTTTGGAATGCCGAACAAAGTTCCGCGCGCAAAGAGTTTGATGTCGGGCGGCAATCCGCCCACCGTCATGCCGCCTGATATCAGCAAGGCAAAACCACGATAGACCTGGAGGCCAGCAAGAGTCACGATAAAGGCCGGAATGCCCAATTTGCCGATTGCAAATGCGTTCACGGAACCTACAAAAATCCCGGCCAAGAGCGTCAGACCAATGGAAACTGGTATTCCATAACCGTGCGATAAGAGCTGCGCCGCAAGAACGCCGCAAAATGCGGCCACCGATCCCACCGAGAGATCGATGCCAGCG
>JAYWAB010000164.1:0-32070 GCA_043782835.1 Aestuariivirga sp. | reverse complement strand
GATATTCGTCACGGAATGACAGAAATCAGCGGCTGATTTGCCGCTGAAACGCCAAACTAAACGAAAGATTCACCAGTTTCTACGATAAAGGCTGCAAGTGTCACCTGTGTCAGGTGCATGTCAGTTGCGTGGAGTTCCCGATGAGTGAGTTGAAAAAAGCTTTTCCAGAGTCACTTGATGACCTTCTGGCCGCCGTGAATGAAACGGCCCGTGGCCGCTGGTTCCTTGAAGGCTATGAGGCGCGCCTGCGAAAGGCCGAAACCACCCGCATTCTCGATGCCATCGCCAAGTTGGAAAGCCATGTTTCCAGCCAGGGTTCCTCACCAGCAGATGCTGCTTTGATTGCTCGCACCCGTGCCGCCATTTCCGCCACGCGCCGCGATATCGCCAACATTGCCGATAAACCCGCCAGCCTTTCGGTTGAGGGCCAGCTTTTTGCCAGGCTTGCGGGCCTGTCGAAAGAAGCTTTCACCAGTGAGTCCGGCTTGTCTGAAGGCGTGCACCGCGCGCTGAAACTGGTTGAAGATTTAGACCGCGAATTCTCGGCCCCGTTAATACTTGCAACAAGCCAAAACAATGCGCAAAATTTCTTCAAACAGGATGAGGCGGTGTTTGAGCCAGCCCCGGTTTCGAAGCCCGTCGTTGTTGCCCAGAAGTCGGAATCCCTCGTCGATCTTCCGGCGCGTGGGGCTAAATTGGTGATCCAACGGATTTCCCCTGCCCAAGCGGCACCCGCCGCAGAACTTCCAACGTCTGTGCACATTGAACCAAATGAGCCCCCTCAGCGCATTGAACCGCCGGTCTTTCAGGCAGATACGCATCAACACGAAGATGTTGAAATTCCGCATAGCCGCATCGTCATCATCCGCCGTAAAGTTGACGAGATGATTGATGTGCCATTTCTCGGCATGAACGAAGGCACCCCTGCAAGCGCTGCCTGATTAGTTTTTACTGTTTTGCTGGCAGCAAGTTCGCCACCAGCATTCCTACAGCCATTGCCACAACGAAAATTAGGCTCTCGACGTGGCCGAGCACGAGTGATGCAATGGCGGGGCCGGGGCAGAATCCCGAGAGGCCCCAGCCAAGGCCGAAGATCGCGGCACCTCCCACAAGCTGCGCGTCAATATCCTTAACTGTGGGAAGGTGAAAGACATCGGCAAAAAGCGGGCGGCCTTGCGCGAAGGCCAAACGATAGCCAAGCATGGCCACGAGCAAGCCAGCCCCCATCACCAAGATCAAGCTCGCATCAAACGACCCGAAGAGATCGAGGAAGTTCAAAATCTTCGCGGGGTTGACCATGCCGGAAAAAGTCAGGCCGACACCGAAGAGCAGGCCAGCGACGAGTGCTGTGAGACGTTGCATCAACATGATTCAAATTCCCAGCACATGACGCGTGATAAAAACCGTCGCGATGGCTACGGCCATGAAAGTTGCTGTGGCGATGATCGAGCGCATGGAAAACCTGGCGATGCCGCATATGCCATGGCCTGAGGTGCAGCCGCGGCTGAGCGCCGTGCCGAAGCCTACCAAGAGTCCGCCGAGTATCGTGATGTTAATCGACGGATAAGCGAGGTTCTGGGCATTGCTGGCATAGGGTGCCGCAAAGAAAGTGCCCGCCAAGAGGCCGAGAATAAATAGCGCACGCCAGATATATTCCGCGTCGAAGTTCAGTGTTAACAGGTGGCGGAAGATGCTGGAGCAGCCGGCGATGCGGCCGTTGCCCGCCATCAAGATAACGGCCGAAAGGCCAATCAATGCACCGCCAGAGGCTGCTGCAATGGGTGTGAATTCAGTGGGAAGGATCACGTTCAACCTCGCAAAACAATTGAGAGGCCGAGCTTAGGGGATTGTGGTTGGAAATGAAACTATTGCCGCAAGAGGCGCTTTAAAGTGCGCAAGACGGAAGTGGGCAGTTTCATATAAATCGCGCGGGCCTTGGGCCTGAGGATGCCGAGATAGAGGTGGCCATAGATTTGGCCGAGCAGCGACAAGGGCAGATAGTAGTCATTCACCGGCTCATAGGCCGACGACCAGGATTCCTTGTAAGGATCATAAGGCACCATGAGATCATATGATTTCTGCCCTTGGGCCAGCCAGTGGCGCTGTGCCATGTCAAAATGCAAACGACCGGGCGAAAGATTGGTCATCGTGCTGTCATGGGCCGTCATATAACAATATTGAACACCATGATAAGCAAAGCAGCCTTCCCATGACACGGGCTTTCCAGCAATTTTTATGACCGTAACGCTCAAGGCCGTGGGCTTGTCTTTCACGCGTCCGAGAAGTTTCAACATGTCGAGATGTTGCGGGCAGGCCATGGTGGTGTTGAAGCGGCCGCGTTCGCGCAGCCAGGTCAGCTTTTCTTTGGTGGCCGCTGTCAAAGCTTCATCAATGGCGGCACTATCCGTCAGTTGTTCAAACGAAACTGGGCCCAAGGCTTCCAAGGCCTGGCGGGCGCGTCTGCGGTGCTTGCGTTGGCGGGCGTCGTATCGCGCGTCATAATCTGCTTCGGTTTTGAATTGCGTCAGGTCCATCGCTGCGGCGCGTTCATTAAGTTTGCCATCAAACCAGTTGGCTTTGGCATGGGGGGCAAAGTTGCTGGTATCACGCACGTGGCGGAGATGGAGGATGTCTGCTGCTTTATGCTGTTGCAAATATTGTACAGCATGGTTGAACCAAAGATCAGTATTGTGGTTTTGATCGACGAGGGCATCACCATATTGGCCGACGGGTTCGGTGAGCCAAGTCAAGATTTTGAAACCAAAGCGTTGTTGCAACATCAGCGGCAGCAGGAACACCAACTTATTTTCTGCAAAACCTGCCACGACATGAAGTTCGCGGGCGCTGTCGGGCTTGCCGTAAACGTCGTTCCAGCATTTCACCCAGTCAAAACTTTGGAACACGGTGGGTGAAACATGGCAGCGGGCTTCAAGATCCGCCCAAGCTTCTGCCAGTCGGTTCAATGATCTGGTGGTGGTGATCAGGGTGAGGTAGCTTTGCGGCGGCAAACGGGCAGGCACGGCTTTAGCTTGCGCCGGAGCCATGGTCATCATCGCAGGTTCTTCCAAAACTTTGAGCATGATTCCCTGTTGAATTGGCGCAAACTGAAACAGGCCCGCAGCGTAGAGGGCGTGCAATTGTTCTAGTTGTAATAATCATGCAAAGACTGAACTTCGCCAGAAGAAGTCCAGCAATGGTTAGCAGGATATTAAACTGGGCTTAGAGCACGGGAGCTTCGTCTTCTGCGTTCTTGGCGAAAGAGACGATTTCTTTGGCCAGCGCGCCCAAAGTTTCGCGCTTTGACGCTTCTCTGGCGATCGGGCGGCAGACTTCGCAGGCCGCCAGCCCTATCCGCGCTGTCAGAATGCCATTGATGGCACCCTCGCCGAAGCGGGCCGAGAGCCGGCCCAGCAAGCCCTTGCCAACAAAAAGATGCAGGAAATTATCGGTCAGCGCCAGACCTGCGGCCACGGCAAGATGGGTGAGGACCATGCGGGTCAGGCGCAGTGTGGCGATGAACGAAGGCCTGCCGCCGTAAAGCTCGCCAAGCTCACGGATCATGAAAAGATTCTGCCCACCGACCAGCAGCATGTCCAACGCAGCGGTCGGCGTTACAGTGGTGAGCAGTGTGACCCGACGCGCGCGCCGGGCAATGATGCGGTGGGCCTGTTCATCTAGTGGTTCCAGCAACAAGCGTTCAGCCAGGCGGATGGCGGCGGGTGGGTCAATAATATCGCCTGCATGTTCGGACCAGCTGCGCAAAGCCCAAGCCATATCGGGGCGGCCTGTGTAGAGTTGCTTTAACTCGCGCGTGGCTGTTGCTGCCGCAGTTGCATCATTCTGATTGATGGCGCGGGCACTTGCGATCTGCAATTTCTCAATCTGTCGCAAGCGCCAGAGGCCGAAAAGCTCGCGCAGGAAGATTGCTGCGAAAGCGAGGCCTGCGATTGCTGCCAACGCGACTGAAATCCAACCGAGTGTCAGCGACCATATAAAAAAATCGGCAATCATCTTGGTGATCGTGAGGCCGAACCACAGCGTGATGAGCGTGAGCAAACTCACGAGGAGAAGGTAACCCCAAGGCGTGTGGCGGGGCTTGGCATTGGCCTCGGCCATGGGGGCTTCGACGAGGGCATTATGTTCAGGCAGAGGTGCAAACTCAATTTGCGGCTGCTTGGTGCGCGGCGCTGACTTTGGCGGCGCGAGACGGAAAGCCTGAGGGCTGCGCATTTTCTCGCTCATGGGAAGCCATCTCCCAGCAGAAACTCAATGGCGCGGTCCATCCGAATATGCGGGAAAGTCTCGGCTGTTAAAACGGGCGGGCGGAATTTCACAAATTGCAAAGTGCCTTGCGCTAAGCCTTGAAGTGCGGCTTGCGGATGTCCGGGCAGATCGCCAGGGAAGATGGCCGCTTCAGATTTTCCGTCGAAAAGTTCAGTGCCAACATGTTCACCTGCTTCGGGCGTTCCGGCAATGCAGGAAAATTCGCCGGACTTCTGCTTGACCGTTGCTTCCTGCGTGGCGCGGATCGCCGAGAGGGCCAAAGCATCAATTCTGGCCCCTTGAAATTCTGCCTTATGCGAGGCTTCTGAAACAAGAAGACGCAGAATGGCTTCGAGCTTGTCATGGCTCTGATGGTGCAACAGATCGGCCTTGGTCGCGGCAAAGAGAACCTTGTCGATGCGGCGGCCAAAAACAGTTGAGACAAGATTATTAGCGCCCAAGCGAAATGAACCCATGACGTCGACGAGCGCGCCACGCAAATCATTGACGGCGTGAACCCCAGCGTTGAGCGCACTCATCAAATCAACCAGTACGATCTGGCGGTTCAGTCTGGCGAAATGGCCAAAGTAAAAAGGCTTCACCACGCGCGACACATAGGATTGATAGCGCCGCTCCATCAGGGCACCCATGCTGCCGGAAGCAAAGACGGCATCTGGCGTCACATCGAGCGGTGCAAAAGACAACAGGGGCGAACCTTCTAAATCTCCCGGCATGAGAAAGCGTCCCGGCGGTAGGCTGGAAAGTGAGACTTCCTGCTGGCGGCAGGCAGAGAGATAATCTGTGAAGAGCTTGGCTGCCGTCACCGCCGCATTTTCATCGGCAGGCGCTGTGGGATCAAGTGAACTGAGATACTGATGCCAATCATTGGCCAAAGCGACACGGGGTTCGGTGCGGCTGGCGGTCAACATCGCATGTGACCATTGCTGATAGGTCTGCTGCATCAAGGGCAAGTCCAAGAGCCACTCGCCGGGATAGTCGATAATATCGATGTGAAGTTTGCCATTGCTGAAAGTGCGGGCGAAGAAACTTTCAGGCGCATATTCAATGGTGAGGCGCAGCTGGCTGATCTGGCGCGTGCTCTGCGGCCATTTGCGCTCATCACCTGTCAAACTCGCGAGGTGCTGCTCATAGGCAAAGCGCGGCAGATCGTCGTTGGGTTGTGGTTCGAGGTAAGCCTTTAGAATACGCCCTTCGTTCTGGGCTTCAAATACGGGAAGACGCGCTTGCTTCAGCAGCGCGTGGACAAGGGCCGTGATAAAGACGGTTTTCCCTGCGCGCGACAGGCCGGTGACTCCGAGGCGGATGGAAGGTTCCGTCAGGCCTGTGGCAAAATCGGCCAGGCCGCCTGCCGCAATGCGGCTTGTGTCAACAATTGAATCCCAGGTCACGTGGTTGGCTTTCCCATGTTGCCATAGTTGGGATGAAAGCCCCCGGAAAACAAGGGGTTCGCTGGATCAGGGCTGGTTGCCAATCTTGGTCAGATCATAGGGTGTTGATTGGTAAACCTCATTGATCCAATTGCCGAAGAGAAGGTGGGCATGGGCGCGCCAGCGATTTTCAGGCGGGCGTGACGGGTCATCGCCGGGAAAATAATGGGCCGGCTTGGCGATGGGTTTGCCTGCGGCTATATCGCGGCGATATTCATCACCTAAGCTATCGCTGTCATATTCAATATGATTGAACATCAAGAGTTGGCGGTTTTTGGCGTCATTGATCAGGCAGAGGCCGATGTCATCGGACTCCAATAAGACTTCAAGTTTTGCATTCGCAGGAAGATCGCTCTTGCGCACTTCTGTCCAGCGCGAAACGGGCATGGCAAAATCATCCGAGAAGCCCCTGAGATAGGGCGAAGAAGGGTTGAGGTTCTTATGGCTATAAACGCCAAGGGCCTTATTTTCGAGCGCGTATTTCGGAACCTTATAGAAATGATTTATTGCCGCTTGGGCGGCCCAACAGATGTTGAAAGTTGAATGAACGTGGGTTTGCGTCCAATCAAAAATTTCCGCGAGCTCCTGCCAATAGTTCACATCTTCAAAGGGCAACAGTTCGACGGGTGCGCCGGTGATGATCAGCCCATCAAAATATTGATCTTGAATGTCGTGCCAGCTTTCATAAAAGGCCAGCATATGTTCTTGCGAGGTGTTCTTGGGCGTATGGCTGCCGGTTTTGATCAGAGTGAGATCAACCTGCAAAGGCGATGCGCCGATCAGGCGGGCAAATTGTGTTTCAGTCTTGATCTTGTTGGGCATCAAGTTGAGAAGGCCGATGCGCAAGGGGCGAATATCCTGCCGGTTGGCGGTCGACTCCGTCATCACGTTCACGCCTTCTCTTTCGAGAATTTCACGTGCGGGCAGGCTGTTGGGAATTCGAATGGGCATTTGATTATGCTTTATCGATCGTGTCGGCGATCAGCGCCACGAAGTCTGCTTCGTTACTGACCAGCGGCACAGCAGACATGGGAATTGTGTAGCCAAAGTTATGGGCGATTTGACGGTAGAGCGGAATGCGGTGATGTAACAATTGTTCAAAACCCCAGACGGCAAAACCATCGGGATCAACTTCTTCGTCATTGGTGATGGCGTTCAGCTTCTTATACTCCGCCCATTTCTGATCAAGAAAGGCGGGTTGATAATACATGGGCTTGGGATTTTTGCGGAACCGATCAACCAACATGCGCGCATGTTCGGGCGTACCTTCGATATAGAGGAGGAGGGTGTTGTCGGCCAAGGATTTCAAAACGGGATCGGCCGGGTTGTTAGGGTCAACAACTTCGCAGAGGCTTCCGCCGCTATCGCAGATGAAATTCTTATAGCCATAGATGTCTTTGGCGCGGGTGATAAAACCGGGGACATCTTGCAGCGCGTGGATTTCGGCGTCGCGGTGTTGGGCCTGCCGCCTTTTATATTCAGCGAAAGATATGCCGTGCTTGGCAACGCTGCCGGGCTTGCCCAAATAGGTCGAGAGCGGGGCGAGGTTGTCGAAGGTGATGTTGGAGCGAATGTAAATTGAATCACTGCGCAACAGCTCGCTCAAAAAGGGATTGCGCATCGCTTCGCGTTTGAAATTATCGACGATATGTTCGTCCATATAGCGTGTGCCGATGCGGTAATCGACCGAGTATTGAAACCAGTTTTGATTTTGCAACAGCTCAGCCAGCGTGGTTTTGCCAACACCTGACATGCCCAAAACCGTGACGGATTTTGAGGGCAGGGATTTGAAGTCTTTGCCAGATTTAAAGCGCATGGCAGGGGTTTAGCTAGTCAGACCATCAGACACAAGGATCAGAACTTTTTGGTCAAGCGCACGTCAACCGCGTGGCTGTCATAGTCATAGACGGCAATATTCGAAACATTGCGTGTGTAGGTGTAGTTGAGGGATGGGGCGAGGCCGAGGAAATACCAATCACGTTTGGTGAGGGTGAGGGAGCCTGTATAGTTTTCGTCAGTGCGGGTGACCAAAGCCAGCGGGTTCACGCCATCAAAGCCCGCAAAACGCGCCGTTGCCTGACCCTCAAGTGTAATGCCGTGGGGCAGTTCTTTGTAGAAGCCAAGGCCTAATGTGCCGTCATGGTAGGAGTTGAAGTCAATTTGCTGGTTCACGTTTTCATAGCCCAGGATCAAAGCGACGTTTGAACTGGAATCGATGGCGTGGGTGAGAACTGATGAGAGCATGAGCGCCGTGCCATTGGATGCGGGGCCGCCGGGATAGTTGCGGAACTCAAAAGTCGCACTTCCGGCAAGTTGGTCGCGCTGGGTCAACATCGTTTCAAATGAACCGCGCAGGCCATAGCTTGTATAGGCCAGAGCGCGGTTGACAGGATCGATCGTCTCTGAAGAAATGCCGCCTAAGCCTAGGTAGCCCGTTGTGGTGAGATAGCGCAATTCAGCCGATTGACTGAGGCCCAAGGTGGCCGCTGACAGGGTTGGATAATAGGTGCCCACCGCACCCGCCGCCAGGACACCCTGAAAATGATCGCCCAGATGATGGGCAAAGCCAAGGTTTGCACCCGCTGTGATGCCTGTTCCGCTTTGCTTTTGGTTGGCGGGCGCAATTTGCCAACTGGAACCAGCGCCACCGACGCCGCCGAGGCCCGGCGCATAGACCGTATCATGCGAAGAGCCGAGATTGATGTTGGTTGAAGGCGCTACCGCTACAAAGCCTGAGAATTTTAGTGGATGGTTGGCATCCAGCTGTTGCATGAAGGATCTGATGCCCGCCGCCTGCTCTGGGGATGGCGCTTCGGCTACCAGAAGTTCCAGATGATGCTTGGCGCTGTCGGTCTCATCAAGACGGGCCAGCACCTGGGCCAGTTCAGCGCGCACCATGGTGAGCTTTGGGTCATTGGCGAGAGCTGAGCGGAATTTCACAGTCGACGCATTCAGTTGGCCACGGTTTTCAAGGATCAAGCCTTCGAGAAACAGCGTTCGATTTTCTGCCAGTTTTCCTTGCAGCGGAAAACGCTTTAGCAAGGTTTCAGCGGCGTCCAGATGGCCTGTGTGGGTCATCTCGATCAAGAGACGGACGCGGGCATTCTCATCGCCGGATTGGTAATAAGCGATTTGATCGGGTGTGAGTGGTGCTTCGGCGGCGATGGCTTGGCCGCTTTCCCAAATGCCGATTGAAAGTGCAAAAACTGCGCCAATGAAATGGCGCAGCTTTTTTCTTTGCGAAGGTTGCGCAGAAGCCAATTCCAATTCCTAGGGTCCAGTGCCGTGGAACATGCCACTCATGGAGAGGAAATGCCGACTGTCATTGTTGATGCCGGGGTTGGTCACGACAGGGCTACCTTGTGAAGGAGGAGGGTCGGGAAGTGCGGCATCGACGGCAAAGACGCCCGCGACTTCCTTGGCACTTGGACCGAAGAAGCCGCCATACATTGGATTGCTGCCAACCGTGGTGAGCCAGCCATCAGCCAAATTGATGTCAGCCGTTCCATTGATTTGATTTGGCTTCGCTCCAGCAACTGTGCTGGTTGTAATTTTACCATTGAGCATGATGTGCGATTTCATCGCTTGGAAGACGTTTGGTCCTCCTGAAGTTACCTTAACGTCTGTATAGATGTTGTTTTTGTCAATACCAATCCAATCGGTTGAGGTCAGGTCACCTTTGAAAACGCCAGTCCCAAAATTCGCTTTGAGATTTGATGTACCGCTTACCTGCCAATTGTTGTTGTGGGACACTGTTTGTAGCGGATCTATGCTATCGGCCCAATGGGATGTCTGCGCTGTTGCGGTCCACGATCCGTTATAAATAACATCGGCATTTGCGGTGGGCATGCTGGCCACTGGCGTATAGTTGCCGCCAAAGGACCAAGCTTGGTGCACTGGCGCTGTGCCACTGTTAGTCACGTCACGATATTGCGTGGTATAAGAATTTGCCGAAGACCAGACCTGTAATTCTTCGTCGTAAAGTCCCTTTTGGTAGTAGCGGTACTCAGCATAGTTTGGAATATCCGCGAATGTCGACGATGTGCCAGCGGGCGCATAGTAGCTCATCTTCTTAGGAATGGGCCAAGCCGCGTTGTTTGCGGTTTTCGTGTTGATGGCATAGGTCATTGTATTCAACACCGGATCAAGTGTCAGTTGCGAAATGGCTGGATTCGACTGGCTCGAAACGACCGCATTGCTTTCCAATGCCAAAGTCGTATCGCCCGTTGTGAACGAAGACGTGTTGCCCGTGTTGGTGTTTACCACAGTGGTGGTCGGCGTTGTCGTCGTTGACGTCGGTGTCTGCCCGCAATTTACATTGGTGTTGGAGGTTGAGCAGCCCGTGCTGAGATTGGACAGGGAGCTCAGCGTATTGCTCACACAGCCCGAAAGGGCTGTGCCTGTTGCTAGCAACGCAAGACCAAACATGAGACGCATTTCACCCACCCACTCAATAGAGATTGCATCAAAATGGCGGGTTTGTTCTAAGATTAAGTTAAGTTTGAAAAATCAACGCTGTTTCAAAATCGTACAGGTGGTTCGGCTTTGTTAACGGCTTTGCCCGTGCAGACCATCCTCTGGTCCATTTTGGACTGTTGCCCGAATCGGAGGGCTTGGTTGTCACCAGATCGGTAAAATTTACAACTATTGTAGCGCAAGAAGTGCATCGCTATAAGCCCGTCCATTGGCTCGCGCGCGGTTGTTTCAAAAAGGGTCTGGCCGCTTTTTTGCATCGCGCACGGGGGAACCTGGCCAAACGAGAGTGATTGATGTCTGACGTTATGGAAAAAGATTACGTTCCTTCCGAGAAGGAACCTTTTATGAATGACAAGCAGCTTTCCTATTTCAAAGCCAAGCTGTCGCATTGGAAAGACGACATTCTGCGCGAGAGCAAGGAAACGATTTCGCACCTGCAAGACGAAAATCATGTTCTGCCGGACGTGGCGGACCGGGCCTCTTCAGAAACGGATCGTTCGCTGGAACTGCGCACCCGGGACCGCCAACGCAAATTGATTTCCAAGATCGATTCGGCATTGAAGCGTATTGAAGATGGGTCTTACGGCTATTGCGAAGAAACGGGCGATCCAATCAGCCTGAAACGCCTTGATGCAAGGCCCATCGCAACACTTTCAATTGAAGCGCAAGAGCGCCACGAAAAGCGCGAACGGGTTTACCGCGACGAATAGGTTTAGACGAACAGGTCTACTTGTTTGAACGTGGTCACGTCGATCAGCCCTTTGTCTGAAATGCGCAATTCGGGAATGACCACCAGTGCCAGCAGCGAATGCTGCATATAGGCATTGTTGAGCAGACAGCCACATTGCCTCATCGCCGCCACCATTTTGTCGGCCTTGGCGGCGACGATTTCGGCGGTTTCATCTGACATCAAGCCGGCGATCGGAAGTTGGACGAGGGCAAGTTCTTGGCCCTGGCTGATCACGACGACACCGCCGCCCACTTGGCGCAGGCGATTTGCAGCTTGGGCCATATCTGCCTTGTTGGTGCCGACGACGATCATGTGATGGCTGTCATGGGCCACGGTTGAGGCGATGGCGCAGGGCCTGTTATAGCCAAAGCCAGAGACAAAGGCGTTGGTCACATGGCCTGTGGCGGCGTGGCGTTCGACCAAGGCGATCTGACAAACATCGGCTTTTGTATCGATTGCGACGAGGCCCGATTGCACCGCAAGATCAACGTATATCTGGCGGGTCGGGGCCTGGTTTTCGATGACTTTGATGACGCGGGTTTTGACCTGATTGGCGTCCGTTGGGGCCGTGATGTCAAAATCTGCACTTTGAAGGTCGCGCTGCATATTGACGGTGTTTTTGGCGCGCGGCGGATAGGTGAAGCTGGGGAATTCTGCCAGCAGCCTGCCATTTTCGGCGATCACTTGGCCTTGGGCGATGACCAGTTCGACGGGCAGGCTGATCAGATCTGACGTTAAAACCACATCAGCGCGGCGGCCGGGTGTGATCGATCCCAATTCGCGCTCCAAACCAAAATGCGTTGCCGTGTTCAGTGTGGCCATTTGGAGGGCAGTGATGGGCTTTAGCCCTTGGGCAATGGCATGGCGGATCACACGGTTCATGTGGCCTTTGCTCACCAGCGTTCCCGAATGACAATCATCCGTACACAGAATAAAATTTCTGGAGTCCAACCCTTGCTCGGTGATGGCTTTCACCTGGGCGGCAACATCATACCACGCAGAGCCCAGCCGCAACATTGCGCGCATACCTTGGCGCACGCGCGCAACCGCGTCCTCTGCGCGGGTTCCTTCGTGATCATCGGCCGGGCCGCCCGCCACATAGGCATGAAACGGATGGCCTAAATCGGGCGAGGCATAGTGGCCACCCACCGTTTTTCCGGCGCGTTGCGTGGCCGCGATTTCGGCCAGCATTTTGGCATCACCTTTGATGACGCCGGGAAAGTTCATCATTTCACCAAGGCCAATAATGCCGGGCCACCTCATGGCTTCGGTTACATCTTCCACCGAAATCGTGGCCCCAGGTGTTTCAAGGCCCGGCGCTGAGGGCACACAGCTTGGCATCTGCACATAAATATTCAGTGGCAAGCCCATGGCTTCATCATGCATCAGGCGCACGCCGGGAAGGCCCAGCACATTGGCGATTTCATGTGGATCGATGAACATGGATGTGGTGCCGTGAGGCGCGACAGCGCGGGCAAATTGCGTGACGGTGACCATGCCGCTTTCAACATGCATGTGGCCATCGCAAAAGCCGGGGCAGGCGTAGCGACCTTGGGCATCGATGGTCTTCGTTTCAGGACCAATCGTGTGGCTGGCATCGGGGCCGACGTAAGCAAAGCGGCCGTGGATGATGGCGATGTCTGTCCTGTCAATGATCTCGCCTGAATGGACATTGACCCATTTGGCGTTGCGGATGACAGTTTGGGCTTTCTTGCGGCCCATGGCGACTGCAACGAGGTCTGCGCCACATTCGGCCCATGATTTCAGTGCGCTCATAGCTTGCCATTCATGATTGATTTGGCCGCATCAAACAGGGCAGGGCAAGAGGCAGCGAGTAAGTTGCCGCCTTTGGACACGTCCGTTCCATCCCATGTTTCAACAATTCCGCCAGCGCCGCGAATGATCGGGATGAGGGCGGCAATGTCATAAATTTGCAAACCTGCATCCATGGCGATGTCGAGGTGGCCCGCCGCCAGTAAGCTGAAGAAATATGCGTCCGCGTCTTGTCGCATGAGTTGGAGGCTTTGGCGCAATGTCTCAAATCGGATTGGGTGGGGAAAGCGGTTGGCCGAAGTTGTGCCTGCCCGCGCCTGGCCTAAGGGTTTGGGCTTGGCGCAATTGAGTTTCTGAAGATCGCCCCGGTGGTTGAGATATGCGCCTTTGGGGCCGCCATAAAACATGTCGCCCACGAAAGGCTGATTCATGACCCCAAGATAGGGTGCCCCATCTCGGTAGAGGCCAATCAGTGTGGCCCAGGTCGGCAAGCCGATCACAAAAGCTCTCGTGCCATCGATCGGATCAAGCACCCAAGTGTAGGGCGAACTGCCCGGTTTGGTGCCGTATTCTTCGCCGATGATGCCATGGCTGGGGAAAGCGGTTTCAATCAAATCTCGGATGACACGCTCGGCGGCCCTGTCGCCCTCGGTGACGGGATCCCAACCCTCGGCCAATTTATTATCGACCGCTAATGTCTGGCGAAAATGGGGTAAAATGGCCTTGCCTGACGCTTCCGCAAGGTTTTGCGCGAAGATCAGAAGCGTTTCGGCTTCATTCTGGCTGCTCATGATGGGCTTTTCCGTTGATAAATTGTGCGATGCAACATAACTGAGGTGCCCTGTGTTTTTTGCATATCGACCATAAGGTTCTGTTATTGAATAATAATATGAAGACAACAAATGAAATGTGATGGTTTTTGATATAAGTTTGAAACCATTAGTGCTGAAAAGACTTGAATTTTCTGTGTTGCAGCGCCAAATTGATTTCAGTGAGATGACGGGCTTGTCCCTCTCTTGCGGCCCTTCTTGGGCGTTTCCTCCCTAAACTTGGGCCGATCACGAAAGTCGATCGGCCTTTTTTTATTCTGCGGCCTGCACATATGGTGTTGGTTCGTGAAATTCTGAAATTATTTCATTGAGATAGACTGATATTTTGCTGAGCATGGCCTGCAACCCGACAAATCCCGGGCTACGCCGGAAGTTGCGTTCATCCATATAAAGCGCTCGGTTGACCTCGATTTGCACAGCATGGCGGTTTTGATGCGGCGCACCATAACTCTCGGTGATAAACCCGCCCGCATAAGGCTTGTTGCGGATCACGTGCAGGCCTTGATCCACAAAAAATGACTCAACACTTTCAGAAAGTTCGCCTGCGCAAGCGCTGCCAAATCGGTCACCGAGGACGATATCGGCAGACTTCACATGTGGTGCGGTTTGTTTGGCGGCCGAGGAGGGCATTGAATGGCAATCCAGCAACAGCACAAAGCCGGTTGCGGCCTGGGATTCATTGAGAAGGCCGGAGAGTGCGCGATGGTAGGGTTTGTAGAACGTGTCAATGCGCTCATGCGCTTCGCCCAGCGGCAGATGGGCGCGATAGATCTCTGAACTGTCACCCACCAAGCGCGGGATGGTTCCAAAACCCGCGGCCACGCGGGGCGAGCCTGGGTTCATATAGCCCGGCAAACTTTCTGCAAACATGCGCGCGTCAAGCTCATAAGGTTCGCGGTTCAGATCGAGATAGGCCCGCGAGGCGAGGGCCCGCAGCATTGGTGCGCCATGATCCACGCAACCGGAAAAGAGTTCGTCGACATAACAATCTTCGGATTGGCGCAGCGCTGTGCCACTCAACCTGGTGTGTTTGAGCAGACCTTGCGGCATGAATTGGCCAGAATGAGGCGAATTGAACACCACCGGCAAGTGCCAGCGTTCGGGCGCTAAGATTTCAAAAAGCGGATCAACTAAAGCCATTGCAACTAATTATGCTGCTTTGGTCCGGTCTTGTCCATCATTACGCGGGCTTTCATCACCTGTTTACCGCTGTTGCCTATGGTGCCTCGGCGCGCTGCGACTGGAGGCCATCAGGCTTGACGCTGGCTGCCAAGTTGGACAAAAGGGACTCATGGTGAAAATTTTACTGGCCGAAGATGATGATGACCTTCGTGGCTTCCTTGTCAAAGCACTTGAGCGCGCTGGCCATCAAGTGCGGCCCTTTGCTGAAGGCGCTTCGGCTTATGAAGAAATCAAACAAGATAATTTTGATTTGCTGCTGACGGATATTGTCATGCCGGAAATGGACGGTATTGAACTGGCGCGACGCGCGGCGGAGCTTGATCCGGCTTTGAAAATCATGTTCATCACAGGGTTTGCGGCGGTGGCGCTCAATCCTGATTCAAATGCGCCCAAGGATGCCAAAGTTCTGTCCAAGCCATTTCATTTGCGCGATTTGGTGGACGAAGTGAACCGATTGATGGCGGCCTAGCCTTCACGCAGACACATTTTCTTTCGTATTTTCAATGGCTTGATCCGGAAAATTTGTTGTGCAGTGCCGCATTTCCTAAAGCTTGGCGGAAACTTGGCGGAAGAAACTGACGTGGACGTTCGCAACGGGGCGCAGTTTTTTACATCGCTTGAGACAACAGTTAGGCCGCTGATCTGCTTCGATCAATGGCGCGGGTTAGTCCGTTCATTTGATCTGCACAAGGTACTACCAAATTTCGCTTTGCCAGTTGATCGAGTTACTCGATTGCGCGGGTTGTCGCTTGGGCACATCCGTGCAGGAACTCTGGGTCGTGGGTTTCATGCCATGATGTGGCGTCCCGCCTCCCATGCCCCAGCCACAAACTACGTTGTTTGCGGGCTGCGTTGAACTCAGTCAATCCGCGAGCCCGTGTGGCCATAAAGAGCCGAAGAGTATAGCGGGTAATGCGTTGTATGCCTTTGCTCTCTGCGGATTCGTAATTGCACGCATTTGTTTTACTTGGGCACATCACTTGGATGGCCTGCCTGCATGTTGCCAAGGCCTACTTTAAATATGAAAACGGCTTCTATAACACCCGTTACAACCACTCAGCACTTGAAGGTCTGTTTGTCGTCAATTTCGGACAATTATGAGTCTAAATGAGAACAGGTTGCGGAATTAATTGGGAACAAGTCTATTATTCAGGTTTAGACATCAATTCAATCAATCGCTTCGCCGCGTTTTTCATTTCTGAAATTGTTGGCTTGAGCAGTTTGATGCGATCAAATTCATTTGGTTGATCGCACAATGATTGCCGCAAGGATGCTCCAAAAGTTTGGCGAAGTTCCGTGCCAACATTGAATTTCTTCACACGTGTTTCACGCGCTAGTTTCAGGCGGGTGGAAACTGGAATGCCGCTTCCGCCGTGCAGCACCAAGGGTGCATAAGTCACATTTTCAATGGCGCCCAGTCTTTCGAAATCAATGATTGTCGATTTCTCAGTGTTGAGATGCAGATTGCCCACCGAAATTGCCATGGCATCAACCCCGGTCTCTCGGTCAAAGCGCGCCGCTTCTTCGGGCACCGTCATGGCAGAAGCTTCACCTTTATCATAACCAACAAAACCAATCTCACCTTCGACTGAAACGCCAGCCTTTCGAGCAAGGGCAACGACCTTATTGGTCAAGTCTATATTGTCAGCAAGCGCGAGACGTGAGCCGTCGATCATCACCGAACTGAACCCTGCATCGATACCGGCCCGACACTCATCAACAGTTGTGGCATGATCGACATGGCAAACGATGGGAACCTTGGCTTGTTCAGCCAAAATACGAAACATTTTGCCCCAGATAGCGATGGGCATATAGGCGCGGGCTCCAGGGCCTGCTTGCAAGATGATCGGCAATCCCACTTCTTCGGCAGCATCAACATATGCGAATGCATCTTCCCAGCCCAACACCACAAGCCCAGCCACAGCCACGTTTTTGTGTGTGGCCCAAGCCAAGACATCTTTGAGTGTGGCAACAGTCATTTGAATTTTGCGATCATGTCCTTGATGCCCGGAATGGTTTCAACTTGATAGGCATGGGTTGGCTGAAAGAACTGCACCAAGGGGCGCTGTGTGAGACCGCCCAAAATAGTAAAATAATACATTTCATAGCCGGGAGCTGCCACACAAGGGTGATAGCCTTTTTCAAGGATCACGGTTGAGCCATCAACCAGATGATAGGCCTCACCGATCTTTCCATCCTCACGCTGTACTAATTGCATACCAAAACCATGATTGGGCCGAAAGCGGAAATTGTAGGTTTCGTCATGCCGCGTTTCGAGCGGTAAGCGATCCGTGTCATGCTTATGCGGTGGAAAACCTGACCAGCCACCTTGGCCAACAGTGAAAAGTTCAGAGACCAACAAGCGCCCGATGCGATCGCGATATTTGGTACCAAAAATGTGCTTGATCTTACGATGTGTTTTGGTGTCATCAGAACCATACTGAATTTTGTCGATCTCATCTGATCGCACAGCAAAGGGCGGTAAGATACCATCGAATTTTGCACCTGCGATAAACACTTCCGTAGCGTCAGATACACAAGTGATACGCGCCCTGGCGCCAGAGGAAATATAGACCCCCTCAGGTTCTCCATCCCATACATCAGCCCCACGGTTTCCAATTTTAGGGAACAGTTCTCCCTCAATTTCAACATCAACAGTGCCCGTAGCAGGCACGATTGCTGTTTCATAGCCGGGCACCTGATACTCAAACACCTGGCCAGATTTTAATTTCACAATGTTGAAATAGTTAAGCGGCACGCGCGCATCACCGGCATCGATGATTGGGTGGCTTTTATTGTCATAGGGCGGAATGTGCATAGGTCACCATAAATTCATCGAGTTCTATCTTCGTCGGCATCGCGGGTGCACAGCCAACACGTGTGACAACAATAGCGGCGGCGGCTGATCCGCGTTTTACCGCTTGTTCAATATCCATTCCCGCGGCCAAACCCATCACCAAAGCACCCATAAAACTGTCACCTGCGCCGGTTGGTTTTAATGCCTGAACTTTGAAGATTGGAGTTTTTAGGCTATTTGCGCCTTGGTAAGTGATCGATCCCTTTTCACCCATTTTATACACAACAGTCTTGCCGTCTTTTTGTGCAAGGTGGTGGGCCAGTTCTTTACCATGTTGACCATTGGCAAGAACATCAAACTCAACATCATTGCCAATAATCAAATCGCTCAGTTCTACCGCCTGCATGTTTGTCGCAGAAACTTCAGCCATTGATCCCCATGAATAGGAACGATAATCGATATCCAAAATATTGCTCAGCCCTTTCGCCTTCGCCAAAGCCATGGCCTCAAGCGTTCCTCCGCGTGAAGGCTGCTTTGCAAGCGCGGTGCCTGTCACAATCAGCGCATCGAAATTTTCGAAATGGATTGAAGTTATTGAGGCTCCATTGATTTCAAAATCTGCTGCACCATTGCGATAAATTACACTCTGGCAATTCTCATTTCGTGTCTCAACAACGGCGAGGGAGCTTCGTGCTTCTCCAGAGACATGCCCAACGAATTCTGTACCAACTTTGTAATGTGCGAGTTGGCCTCGAATGTAACGCCCAACAGCATCATCTGACACAGCAGAAATCAAACTGGCATTGCCTCCCAACCGCGTGATGGCAACAGCAATATTTGCAGCCGAACCACCCAAAGCAGAGACAAATTGACTAGCCTGCTCAAGCCTTACTCCAGGTGGATCAGCATAGAAATCCATCCCCGCCCGCCCGAGCACCAGAAACCTGCTTCCCTTCAAAGTAAATTTCATAAACCCTTTGTTTCCTAAGCCGTCTTGACCATGAACTGTAGTTGCGGTCTAGTCTGATCGCAAGATACTAGATTTGTGAGGAAACGTGGCGGAGATCGGCATCGGCATCATTGGTGGTGGCTACATGGGCAAGGCTCATGCGGTGGCGATGTCAGCCGTGGCGGCTGTCTTCAACACCAAGCTGCGCCCGCGCCTGGAGATTATTTGCACGACGACTGAGGCCGGGGCCGCAGCCAAAGCAAAGCAATTTAACTTTGCGCGTTCAACGGCGGATTGGCGGGTCTTGGTGCATGATCCTAAAGTGGAAGCCATCGTCATTGCCAGCCCGCAGCACACACATAGAGAAATTGCGCTTGCAGCATTTGCGCTGGGCAAACATGTTTTCTGTGAAAAGCCGTTGGGCATAAACTTGGGCGAAAGCCAGGAGATGCTGAAGGCCGCCGAAGCTAGCGGACGTATTCACATGACGGGTTTCAATTATATTCGTACACCTGCATCGCAATTGGCGCGGCAGATCATTGCAGCGGGCGAAATTGGCGACATTACGTTCTTCCGTGGCGAACATACAGAAGATTTTCTAGCTAATCCGAATGAACCAGCCAATTGGCGCACCCAGGGCCAGGCCAATGGCAATATGGGCGATCTTTCTCCACACATTATCAACGCCGCCTTCGCCTTGGCGGGGCCCATTCGGTCGGTGATGGCAGAGATTGAAACCGTTCACAAAACACGGCCATCTGAAAAGGGCCCGGTGGCAGTGGGCAATGATGATCAAAGCATTCTCATTTGCCGCTTTGCCAGTGGCGCGCTCGGTTCCCTCTATATCAGTCGCGTGGCAACCGGACGCAAGATGGGTTACGCCTATGATATTTATGGCACCAAAGGCGCTATCCGTTTTGATCAGGAAGACCAGAACGCTGTGTGGCTTTACAGGGGCGATACAAAACCAGATCGCCAAGGCTTTACCAAAATTCTGACAGGCCCTGCACATCCCGATTATGAGCCCTTCTGCCTTGGGCCGGGACATGGAACAGGTTATCAGGATCAAATTATCATCGAAGCCAAAGACTTCCTAGAAGCCATTACCGGTGGCAAACCGCTATGGCCAACTTTCCGCGATGGCATGTTGGTGAACCAAGTGATTGAAGCCGCCTGGCAGTCGCAAGCGCAAGGCCGTTGGGTTCAGGTTGATCAAATTTAATGTCAGAGAGTTGCGAAACATGACCATCAGAATTGGAAATGCACCCTGTTCTTGGGGCGTTGAATTTGTCGACGATCCGCGCAATCCAACTTGGCAGCGCGTGCTCGATGAATGTAAATCTGCTGGCTATGATGGCATCGAACTTGGCCCCATCGGCTTCATGCCGGAAGATCCCCAAATTCTTGGTGAGGCACTTGCTGCGCGTGGACTTGAACTGATCGGTGGCGTTGTATTTCGCCCGTTTCATGACCCTTCAAAATGGAACGAAGTGCTTGATGCGGCGCAGCGCACATGCAAGGCCTTGAAAGCCCATGGGGCAAAACATTTAGTGCTGATCGATTCCATTTCACCGCGCCGTGCGCCCACAGCGGGCCGTCCCGATGAAGCTGAACAAATGTCAGCCGCCGAATGGAAAGTCTTTGTTGATCGCTTCCGCGCCATTGCCAAGCTTGGCCACGAGGAATTTGGACTCACGGTTTCTTTGCATCCCCATGCTGCGGGCTTTATGGATTTCGAAGCCGAGATTGAGCAGCTGCTTTCAGAGATCGATCCATCGCTTCTCAAGCTGTGTCTTGATACTGGTCATAGCCAATATGCGGGTTTTGATCCCATTGCCTTCATGAAGCGCCACATGCAGCGCATTGCCTATGTGCATTTTAAAGATATTGACCCAAAGGTCCGAGCCAAAGCGGTTGCCAATCGTACAGGTTTTTATGCGGCATGCGGCCAAGGCATCTTTTGTAATCTCGGCAACGGCATGACGGATTTCAAAGCCGTGAAGGCACTGCTTGATGTGAGTGGCTATCAAGGTTGGTGCACAGTCGAGCAGGATTGTGATCCGGCGGGCAACACCTCTCCAGTGGATGATGCCCGCACCAATCGCAATTATCTCAAATCAATTGGTTTCAACTGACAGGACTAGGCATGGTAAAACTCAATTGGGGCATGATCGGTGGCGGCGAAGGTAGCCAAATTGGCCCTGCGCACCGGATCAGCGCATCACTGGATGGCCTCTATGTGTTCCGAGCGGGTGCACTTGATGCGAATCCGGAAAAGGGCAAAGCCTATGCGCAAAAATTGGGCATTGTAGCCGATCGCTCCTATGGCAACTGGACAGAGATGCTTGCAGGTGAAATGAACCGCAAGGACAAGCTTGATCTTGTCACTGTGGCGACACCCAACTCCACACATTATCAAATAACCAAGGCCTTCCTTGAAGCAGGCATCAATGTGCTGTGCGAAAAGCCGATGACCGTGACGGTGGAGGAAGCCGAGGATATCGTGGCGACGGCTGAGAAGACGGGAACAATTTGCGCCGTGAACTATGGCTATTCCGGCTATGCGCTGGTGCGGCATATGCGGGCTATGGTGGCGCGTGGTGATTTGGGCAAGGTGCGATTGATCAAGGCTGAGTTTGCTCATGGCTTTCACGCTGATGCCGCTGATGCAGATAACCCCCGCGTGCGCTGGCGCTATGACCCCGCACAGGCTGGCATCTCAGCACAATTTGCCGATTGCGGCATTCATGCGCTGCACATGGCCAGTTATGTGGCCAATCAAGAAGCAAAAGAACTTTCTGCTGATTTCATTTCCAATATTCCAAGCCGGACGCTGGAAGACGATGCCATGGTAAATGTACGCATGGATGGCGGCGCTGTCGTGCGCCTGTGGACCAGTTCGGTTGCGATTGGCAGTATGCATGGCCTCAATATCCGCGTGTTCGGTGAAAAAGGGGGCTTGCGCTGGGCACAGCAGTGGCCAGACCAACTTTACTGGACACCACTCAATGGGCGCACCGAAATTCTCGAACGCGGCGGGCCAGGCCTTTCCCCAGAAGCAGACAGGGCCTCGCGCATCGCCATCGGACACGCCGAAGGCATGCCACTCGCATTTGGAAATATCTATGCAGATTTAGCCGAGGTGATTGCAGCGAAGAAAGAAAGCCGCAAACCCAGTCCACTGGCTATGCATTATCCCACAGCTGTGGATGGCTTGCGTTCTATCGCTGCGATCAAGGCTGCCGTTGATAGCGCCAAGGCACACAACAAATGGCTGGACGCTAGGCCGCCAAGCCTTCGCTGATCTAAGCCAGCAGTTTGCGAATGACTTCTTTCCAGCCGGCGTATTTTGCTTCGCGCAATGCGGCTTTCATTTTGGGCTTGAACTGCTTTTCTCGCTTCCAACGCTTGGCGATGATTGCCGGCGGTGGCAGGAGACCCGCTTGCAATCCGGCCAGATAGGCGGCACCCAAAGCGGTTGTTTCAAGAACCTTGGGCCGGTCCACTGGTGCGTCAAGCACATCGGCAAGGCATTGCATCGTCCAATCCGAAGCCGTCATGCCGCCGTCAACACGCAGAACGGTTTTTGAGGCTTGAGGCCAATCCTTTTTCATGGCTTCAAGCAGATCGCGGGTTTGATAGCAGACCGACTCCAGTGTAGCACGGGCAAGCTCTTTGTTGGTTGTTGCACGCGTCAGTCCAAATATGGCACCTCTTGCATCGGGTTTCCAATAAGGCGCACCGAGGCCCACAAAGGCCGGTACAAGATAGACCTGTTGAGAGGCATCGGCAGCTTTGGCAAGCAGGCCTGTATCTGAGGCCTTCTTCACTAGCTTGAAGCCATCGCGCAGCCATTGCACGGCGGCCCCTGCAATGAAGATTGAGCCTTCTAGCGCATAGGTGCGTTTCCCACCCAGTTGATACGCGATGGTGGTGAGCAAGCGATTGTTGGAGGGCACCGCAGTTATACCCGTGTTGAGCATAGCAAAGCAGCCGGTCCCATAAGTAGATTTCATCATGCCAGGCTCAAAACAGGCCTGACCGATCAAAGCGGCGTGTTGATCACCAGCTACACCACCAATCGGAATTGCAGCACCGAACAGCTGCTTATCCGTCACTCCAAAATCATCAGCACAATTTTTCACAACTGGTAAAATGCTGCGTGGAATATTGAGAAGGCGAAGGAGTTCTTCATCCCATTCCCCTGTATGGATATTGAACAGCAAGGTGCGCGATGCATTGGTTGCGTCGGTGGCATGAACCTTGCCTTTAGTCAGGCGCCAAATGAGGAAACTATCAATGGTGCCGAAACACAGTTCACCTGCGTCAGCAAGGCTACGTGCATCTTTCACATTATCTAAAAGCCAAGCCAGTTTGGTTCCCGAGAAATAGGGGTCGAGCAGCAAACCGGTTTTTTGCGTAAATGTCTTTTCGTATCCCTTCTTTTTGATCTCTTGGCAGGCCTCAGCAGTTCTTCTGTCCTGCCAGACGATGGCTTTGTGCAAGGCCTTACCGGTCTTGGCGTTCCAGAGCACAACTGTTTCGCGTTGGTTGGTGATGCCCAAAGACTTTATATCCAGCGCTTTCACACGCGCTTTTTTAATCGCCGCATGACAAGTAGACAAAACGCTGCGCCAGATTTCTTCGGGATCATGTTCCACCCATCCCGATGCCGGAAAATACTGCTTGAACTCCATCTGGGCGCCGCCCAAGGGGCTCAACTTTTTATCAAAAATGATAGCGCGTGAAGATGTGGTGCCTTGGTCAATTGCGAGGATGAAATCAGCCATCGTGGTTCACTTTAATTTGTTTGGTTCATATAAATTTTCAGTGCCGCAATCTCATTAGGTTTCATATGCAAGCCCAGCTTAGAGCGCCGCCACAATATATCATCAGCGGTTTGTACCCATTCATTCTCTTTCAAATAGGTGATCTCACGCTCGCTGAGTGGCCCAAAAAATTTGCCGAGATCAGAAGCGGCTCGCGCAGTTCCGATAATCTTCTGCATATCAGTTCCGTAAGCCCGAAATAAGCGCGTGACATTTTGAGGCGTGAGGAATGAATAAGTCTTCTGCTGTTGCGCGATATAGTCCGCCACGCCGCCATAAGCCATGCCACCGGGAAGCTTGGCTGTTGCTGTCCATGGCGCTTTGGCTTGTGGGAAAAATGGTGCCAGCTTCTCTAAGGCATGTTCCGCGAGGCGGCGATGCGTGGTGATCTTTCCGCCAAAAACGGAAAGCAATGGAGCCTGGCTTGTGGGGTTGTCTAGTTTTAAAACGTAATCTCTGGTGGCCTCCTGTGCGGAACTTGCACCATCGTCATAGAGAGGCCTCACACCAGAATAAGACCAGCGAATCATGTCTTTAGTGATCGGCTTTTTGAAATATTCACTCACAGCTCCAAGCAGATATTCAGTTTCTGCTTGGGTTATTTCAGGCTTGCCTGGCGGCCCGCCGAATTCTTCATCGGTTGTCCCAATCAAGGTGAAAATAGTTTCATAAGGAATAGCAAAGCAGATGCGATCGTCAGCATTCTGAAAGATATAACAACGATCATGATCGTAAAGCTTGTCGACAACCAAATGGCTGCCTTTCACCGAGCGAATCTTGTCTGGATCATTGCGACCGATGACTTGTGCTAAAACCTCACTTACCCAAGGCCCTGCGGCGTTGACGAGTGCTTTGGCTTCGATGAATTGGATTGAACCATCAGCAGCGCTGATCTCAATTTTCCAAATTCCATCTTCACGTATGGCCTTCTTCACGGTAGTACGAGTTCGAATTTCTGTTCCCTTAGCCGCAGCATCGCGCGCGGCCAACACCACAAGACGGGCATCTTCCACCCAGCAATCGGAATATTCATAGCCCTTGGTAAAAGTATCTTTCAGTGGCTGCCCGGTTACGTCGCTGCGGAAGTCCACGCTGCGCGTGCCGGGTAAAATTTTGCGGCCACCCAGATTGTCGTAGAGAAACAATCCAAGCCGCACCAGCCAAGCTGGGCGCAAGCCCTTGTGATGCGGCAATACAAAACGCAATGGCCAAATAATATGAGGCGCTGCATTGAGCAAAATTTCGCGCTCAATTAAGGCTTCTCTTACAAGGCGAAACTCATAGTGTTCGAGATAGCGCAAGCCGCCGTGGATAAGTTTGGTGGAGGCAGATGACGTTGCTGAGGCCAGATCGTCTTTTTCAGCAAGGAACACTGACAGGCCGCGCCCCGCTGCATCGCGCGCAATGCCGCAGCCATTTATGCCGCCACCGATGATGAAAAAATCATAGATCATCTGGCACCCGTTTTGTGTGCGGGTTGCGAAGGGATGAAACAATACTCATCCTTTCCAAACCGCAAAATCCTGTGCGCTCAGTTGGCTTTTGCCTATGAGCGGTTTCACACCCTTGGGTAGGGCCCACGCCTTTGGGCCATAGTTAAAGGCAAAGACCAGATTGCCGCGCCTGCGCAAGCGAATGTGCGGCGGCAGTTTGAGTGTTTTAAGTTTTGCGACTTTGGTTATCATCTGCATCAGCTTTTCAAGCAGCGCATCATCAGGCCAACAGGCAAGGTAGTGATGTTTATTTTTGGCCACCAATGCTGGTTTACCGTCAGCGAAGCGCGCTAAAGTTTTTGTGTTGGTTTCGAGATGTTCGGTCCAACGCGAAGCTGTGCCTGATATTTTGCCACTTACATTTTCAACAAGGCCGGGGCGCAAGGATGAAACCTCGATGATGCGGATCCCCAAGAGGCTTTGTAATGGCCCGGGCGGCAGATTGGCCGGAGTTGCAAAGTGGCGCGTTTTAGATCCCGTGCGAGGACCGTAAAGCACCACGCCATCGGCCTCCTTGAAAGCGCGCTCGACCGCATCTGAAACGATCGGCAGAGAAGGCACCAGAACCAAGGCGTAACCCTTTAGTGATTGTCCGGGGCGCATAATGTCGATATCGAGCCCCAAGCGACGCGCGGCTTCATACCAACGGAACGCGAGCTCAACGTAACGAAAGTCTTTGCCCTGGGGCTGTATCTCAATGACCCATTGGGCTTCATAATCGAACACCATCGCCACTTTAGCTTTCGCTGACGATGGCATTGCACCCAGTTCTTTAAGTTCTGCCCCAACCTTCGCAGCTTCTTTTCCGCCGGGTGAGAGCTCTTGTAAGCCCGGCAGGTTCAGGCCAGCATGCATTTGCTGTTGCGCGAAAGGGGCTTGCCGCCAGCGGAAATAGCTGACCACCTCTGCCCCGTGGGCAAAGGCTTCCCAAGACCACAGGCGCACCATGCCTGGTTTGGGAATGGGATTCCACGGCGCCCAGTTTACGGGGCCGGGTTGTTGTTCCATCACCCAAAACTTGCCACGGCCCACGCCACGATAAATATCATGATTGAAGGCCGCAATATCGGGATGAGCCGTTTGGGCCCAGCGGATATGCTCGGCCTCACTGAAGGGAAATCGCTCTGTGAAGCCAGCGGGATATGAATCCCACGATACAAAATCCAATTGTTCGCCCAATGGCCAATGATCATACTCTGTAAAGAAACCCATCATGTTGTGTGTGATGAACCGACCGGGCGAATGCGCGCGAATGATGTCACATTGCATTTTATCATAGGCGGCCACTTGCGAAGATTGAAATCGTCTAAAATCCAGCTTTGCGGCGGGGTTCGCTTCGGTCACGGTTAGAATCGGCAGGCTGACCTGATCAAAGCTTTGCAGCTCCATTGACCAGAATACATTGCCCCAGGCTTCATTCAGTTGCTCCGGCGTTTGGTAAGTATGGCGCAGCCAGTTGCGGAAAGCTTTCAGATCCTCTGGGCCATAGGAAAGCACAGTATCATGACAGCCATATTCATTATCAGTCTGCCAACCCGCAAGGCCCTGATGTGTTCCATATCGTTTTGCCAAAGCTTCAACGATACGTCGGCTTTCAGCTTTGTAAGTCTCCGACGAAAAAGTATAATGCCGTCTCGATCCAAAGCCTCTCGGTCTGCCTTGCTCATCATAGGGTGTAATATCGGGGCATTCATCCATCAACCATTTGGGTGGTGTGGTGGTTGGGGTTCCCAAAACAATTTTAAGTCCCGCAGCTGCAAGCGTGTCCATAGCTGTGTCGAGCCAGGCCCACTCAAAATTGGTGCGTCTAGGCTCAATGCGCGACCATGCAAACTCACCGATACGCACATAAGTAATACCCATCAACTTCATGCGCGCAGCATCTTCAGCCCAAATCGCCTCTGGCCAGTGCTCTGGATAATAGCAAACACCCAACACTATTTAGAAAGATCGCCGTTGAGAATTGTTTTGCCTGCGCTGTCAAACAAATGGCACGCTGCGGCTGGCACACCAAACTTAATGTCTGCTCCAGTTTTGGCCGTCGTCAACCCACCAGCTTTCACGGAGAGATCTGTGCCATCAGTCAGGCTGGCGTAAAACATCGTTTCAGAGCCAAGATATTCCGCAATGCGCAAATTACCCTTCAGTTCTCCATCATTCTTTTCGCCGATCGTAATATGCTCAGGACGAATTCCCATTGTAACAGCTTGGCCTTCACTGATTTTCTTGCTCTGATCAGCCAAAGTTATTTTAGCGCCACCTGGCAGGTTCACTGTGATCGTGCCGCCGCGCGTTGGTGTTGCTGTGCCCTTGATGAAGTTCATTTTAGGCGAACCAATAAAACCGGCAACGAACATGTTATTGGGGCGATGATAAAGCTCAAGTGGCGAACCCACCTGCTCAATAATTCCTGCGTGCAAAACCACAATCTTATCAGCCATCGTCATGGCTTCAACCTGATCATGGGTGACGTAAATCATGGTTGATTTTAAATCTTGGTGCAGTTTGGTAATTTCAATTCGCATCTGCACGCGTAAAGATGCATCCAGATTTGACAGGGGCTCATCAAACAAAAACACTTCCGGTTCGCGCACAATGGCGCGCCCAATTGCCACGCGCTGGCGTTGCCCGCCAGAGAGCATTGAGGGCTTGCGGTCCAACAACGTATCCAGCTGCAACATATCGGTGGCCACTTTCACCCGTGCGGCAATTTTATCCGCAGGCGTTTTTGCCATACGCATACCAAAGGAAATATTTTCCTTGACGGTCATGTGAGGATACAAAGCATAGGATTGAAACACCATGGCCACACCACGATCGGCAGAAGCCACTTGGGCCATTTCTTTGCCACCAATTTGCAACGTGCCAGAGGTGATTTCTTCGAGACCCGCAATCATCCGCAAGAGCGTGGACTTACCACAGCCCGACGGGCCGACGAACACACAGAACTCACCATCAGCGATGTTGAGATCAACGCCTTTGATGATCTCTACAGAACCAAAACTTTTCTTCACATTTTTAAGCGTGACCTGTGCCATGACTTAGTTTCCTTTTGCCGGTTCAAGTTCTATCACGATGGCTGACTCTGGATGCAACACAGGCAGAGCCAGACCGCCTTGCGCCAAACAGCGAATGTCAAATGTATCAGTGCCATCGAGCAAATTTTTCTGATCTTCCGAAACACGCCGGTGCGTTATCGTTGCAGGGTGTACAGCGGCAACGCGCCATTGACCCGAAAGCGTATGGGCGATGCGCAAAGGCGGAGCTTGTTCTGCCTTCATATAAGTTGCTTGCGCCATGATAATGATAATCTTGTCCGGCGTTACAACACCCCATGCCGAAAACCCATCGAGTGGGGCCAAATGAAATTCACCAACGCCACCATGCAGCCAAGGCCGCAGACGCTTGTGTAGATCAATCCAGTATTTGAGTTCAACGCGCGCCGTGTCATCGAGATCCAGCGGATTGAGCTCAACGCCCATATGGTAAGCAAGTGCAACAGTCGCGCGGAAAGCCAAAGTGTGGACACGGTGGGTTTGATGATTGGGCACAGCTGAGATGTGGCTGCCCAAAATTTCAGGTGGAATAAAAAGTGAAGCTCCACGTTGAATGTCTATGCGCTCTAAAGCGTCGGTGCAGTCTGACGTCCAAATGCGCTGCGTGTAACGGAGGATACCATAGTCAATACGCCCGCCACCTGATGCACATGTTTCAATTTCTACTGTTGGATGAGCCAAGTGGACGCGCTCCAGCAAGGCATAAAGCGCATGGGTTTGCTTGCTGACCACGGCATGGCCGCCAATGCTTGCTGCGTGCATCATATCGCGGTTCATGTCCCACTTGATGTAAGATACTGCGCAAGATTTCAAAACATCATCAATGCGGTCAAACACATAATCGGTCACCGCTTTTTGGGTAAGATCGAGCACGAGCTGGCTGCGCGAAAGCGGCTTAGCGCGGCCTTTGACTTGTAACAGCCATTCAGGATGTTTGCGGAAAAGGTCTGAGTTTGGGTTTACCATCTCAGGCTCAAACCAAATTCCAAATTCCATACCCAGTGAAATGACGTGATCAACCAAAGGCTTCAAGCCATCGGGATATTTACGTTTGTCAACAAACCAATCGCCTAAGCTTGATGTATCATCATCGCGTCGGCCAAACCAACCATCGTCGAGTACAAAACGCTCGATACCGAGTGTCGCCGCTGCCCTGGCTTGGGCTTTCAGTGAATCAATTTGGTGATCGAAATAATTTCCTTCCCAAGTGTTCAAAGTCACTGGGCGCGGAAGCATCCGACCCGTTGGCCACTGCAAGATTTCATGGCGAAGCAAAGCGCGAAAATCATCGGTTTTAAAACCAAAATATACTTCTGGAGATTGATAGACCTCACTCGAAGACAATCGCATCTCACCCGGTTCGAATAGTTCACCCGCATGTACCAGACGACGGCCATCGTCCAAGGGGTCAATGGCGAGAACAGATGAACCACTCCAGGCCAAATGCATCACCAGAGTTTCATCGCCCGTGTTCAAAATAAGTGCTGGAAATTTATCATGCGAAGTGCGACCGCGACGATTTTCCTTCAACCACAGAGCCTGTCCCAGTTGGTCAATTGAAGTTTGAAATTCACGTCCCCAATTACCGTGAAATCCCGTGACAGTTGCTGGTCCAGCGCTGGCAATCATCGAGCCTGCCATGCAGCGATCAATAACATAAGGTGATTGTCCAGTATTCTTAAGCACAACAGAGCTTGATAGAACGCCATGAGAAAGTTTCAGACGAATGGTGAGCGAGATATTTGATCCACTGTCTTGGCCCGCCAGCGTGAGTGATGGTCCATCTAAAACCGCCGCCCATTTGGAAAACTCAAGCGTGTGATCAACGCCGTCACGGTGGCCAAGAATAGCCGGCCAACCAAAAAAGCCCATGGATCCTGTCGGCAACAGCACCGATGAGGGAACATCAACGTCAATGCCAGCCCCCATGCCTGTGCTACGCCCCGCGCGGAGAAGGCGTTTCTGTGG
The DNA here is from genome assembly GCA_043782835.1 of Aestuariivirga sp. GTDB lineage: Bacteria > Pseudomonadota > Alphaproteobacteria > Rhizobiales > Aestuariivirgaceae > Aestuariivirga. Next base: position 2,276 of record JAYWAB010000164.1, on the reverse strand, counting down.
GGCGGCATTGCTACGGCCAAAATACAGAACTTGTGGCATTCCGCAATCAGGGAGATGCAACGCCAGCGCCACTCCGGCACCAGCCAAGGTAACTTGCTGGCTCATCCTTTCGTCGCCCCAAGTGTGAGGCCCGCGATGAAGTGTTTTTGCATCAGGAAGAACATGGCCACTGGTGGCAAGGCCGCAATGATAGAAGCCGCAGCGATCAATTCCCAAGCAACTTTCCATTGACCTTTCAATTCATTCATGCCTGCTGTGACCGGGCGAACATCGGCTGATTGCGCCATGACGGTGGCCCAGAAATAATCATTCCAGATGAAGGTGAAAATCAATACTGCAAGTGCTGCCATCGCAGGTCGCACCAAAGGCAAAATGATGTGCCAGAAGATTTTGAATTCATTCACGCCTTCCACCCGCGCCGACTCAATCAACGCGAAGGGCAGAGCCTTCATAAAATTGCGCATGAACAGTGTGCAAAAGCCGGTTTGGAACGCGATATGAAACAACACCAAACCTGTCATCGTGTTGTAAAGACCCATATGCAACGTCAAATCGCGCACTGGAATTGCAAGAATTTGAAACGGCACGAAGTTACCTGCGACGAACATAAAGAATACGGCCAGATTGCCTCTGAACTTATAGACTGCAAGTGCATAGCCGGTGAGGCATGAAAGCCCCACTGCACCGATGACGGTTGGAATTGTCACACGAAATGAATTCAGCATATAATAGCCGATATTGCTGTTCTTAAAAACAGCGGTGTAATTTTCAACGCCAGCAAAGCCAGAGGGAATACCAAAGTAGTTGCCGGAGGCAAGATCAGAAGAAGGCCTCACAGACGTAATTGCAATACCAATCAAAGGCAGGAGCCATAGGATAAGCGCTATCGGCAAAAAGATTTTATAGGCGCGCTGCGTCCACGGGCCAGTTTGCGCAATTGGTTTCGGAAACATTATGCGTTCCTTTCTTGACTGAGCATGCGCACGATAAACAAGCTGATGAACACCAGCATGATGGCAAACAACACGACCGCAATGGCAGCGCCATAACCCATGGCTGTGCCATATTCCGAGAGTGCTTGCTCGTACATGAAGTATGAAAGAACGCGCGTTGAGCCGAAGGGGCCACCGACTGTCATAATTGAAATCAAATCGAATGATCGAAGCGCGCCAATAACGGTAACCACCAAAGCAATGAATGTGGCAGGGCGCAGCTGAGGGATAATTATGTACCACAGCATTTTCCAACCTTTGACATTATCCATACGTGCGGCTTCAACTTGGTCAGGGCTGATGTTGTTGAGGCCGGTCAAATACAAGATCATGCAGTAGGCTGTTTGTGGCCAAAGGCCCGCAGCAATCACACCATAGGTCGCATATTTATCATCGGCGAGAATGGCTATTGGAGTTCCTGTTAAAAAATTGAAAAAATGTGGCAGAATACCAAAGCCTGGGGCGTAGAACCACGTAAAGATAAGTCCCACAACAACTTGGCTGATAACGAACGGAAAGAAAAATAGCGACTTGTAAAGTCTGATACCCTTGACAGTCTGATTGAGGAAAAGCGCTACGGCAAGGCCAGCGGGAATGGCAAGAAGGTAGAGCAAAAGCCAGATAAGATTATTCTTGAGCGATGTGTAGAAGGAATCATCATCAAGAAGATCGCGATAATTCTGGAGGCCCACATAGGTTTTTGGGCCTAATCCGTCCCATTGATAAAAGCTAATACCTATCGACTGGAAAATCGGATAAATGACGTAGAGCAGAAACATAAATATGCCTGGTGCCAAAAACAACCATGGCGCCAAGGCACGTTGGTTTTTTTTCCAGAAGCCAATATTTGTTTGCCCAACATTTGCGTGCGATGACATGCGCAGCCCTCATCCAAAATTGAATGTGAAAAAAGAGCCGAGCTTTTGCCCGGCTCTAAAGTTTGGGAGGTTTACTTGTAAACTTTCGCTGCTACCTTATCGAGACGATCCAAAATGGCATCGATGTGGTCAGGATGTGTGATAAATTCTTGGAAACCATCCATGCCAGCTTTGGCCATGTCTGCTGGTGCATCGCGATCAAAGAATTGGGCGAGAGCATAAGCACTCGACAATTCTGTGAAGCCAGCCTTGATGAATGGATCATCAGCAGCGGTGGCTTTGTTGTTTACAGGCAACTGTCCTAGGATTGCATTCATCTTAGTTTGCTCTTCGGCAGACGCAATGAAAGCAAGGAACTTCTTGGCGTCAGCCTTGTTCTTGGCAGCCGCAGGAATATGGAAAGTAT